>JBCCHL010000036.1:0-28910 GCA_039028775.1 Pseudomonadota bacterium
CGCTCGCCGCTACTTAGGGAATCTCGGTTGATTTCTTTTCCTCCGCTTACTGAGATGTTTCACTTCAGCGGGTGTCGCGAATTCTATCTTATCTCAATCATTTAGAACATTTATCATGTGTCAGCGTAAACGCTTCTCATAATAAACATCGTTAGATCTACTTCAGATAGAAACAATACACATTACAGCGTATTAGGTTACCCCATTCGGAAATCGCCGGGTCAGAGCTTATTTGCAGCTCACCGACGCTTATCGCAGCTTATCACGTCCTTCATCGCCTGTTAGCACCAAGGCATGCATAATCCGCGCCGAGCTCGCGCACCAGGGCTAATGTGGCGCTGTCCTCGACAAACTCGACAATCGTCTTGATGCCCAACGAGCCAGCGATGTCGATCATCGACTTGACAAATATCCGATCCACCTCGTTACGGGTGATCTCTCTGACAAAGGAACCATCGATCTTGAGGTAGTCCACAGGCAGTCGTTTCAAATAGCTGTAGGAGGAGATGCCGGTACCGAAATCATCCAACGCAAACTTACAACCCAGCTGCTGCAAGCCTGCCATCATCTCGTTCAGGCCCTGCAGATTCTGTACGGCGGAGGTTTCCGTCACCTCGATGTTGATCGTGCCCGGCGCCAACCCAGAATCGATCACGCTGCGCTCTAAGAACTGCAGGAATTGGGCATCGTCCAGACTCACGCCTGAGATATTGATCCAGAACGCATGGGAGTCCCCTTCGACCACACCCACGCTCTGGAGCTCGTCGATGCAGGCGATGGTGTGCTCCACCACCCAGCGATCCACTTTGACACTGAGCCCATAGCGTTCGGCGGCCGGGAGAAACGCTCCCGGTGGTATCCAACGGTTACGCTCTCGATCGCGCAGGCGAAGCAGCACCTCCAGCCGGCTAACCTGCGCGTTCTCGCACTGGAGTGCGTGGATAGGCTGAGCAAAGAGCGTGAACGAGTTTTCTTCGAGGCCCTGATGCAAGCGCTCAACCCAGCCCATTTCCCCGCGATGCTGTTCGAGCCCGGCGTCACTGCCGTTGACGATATACACCTGATTGCGTCCGCGATCTTTCGCGACGTAACACGCAGCGTCAGCTTGCTGCAGCGCCGTGGACGCGTCGATCTGCTCTCCGGCCGCGCACACCGCACCTATGCTCACGCTGACCCTGAACACGCTCGATTCCCAGCAGAACATCAGATTCTCTATCTTGGCGCGTATGCCCTCGGCCACCTTGGCAACCTGCTCCTCGACCCCACAGCGCAACAAGATAGCAAACTCATCACCCCCCAGACGAACGACAAGATCGTCTTCCCGAACACTCTCGGTGAGCAACAGAGACACCTGTTTGAGCAACTCGTCGCCGGCGGCATGGCCCGCCGTATCATTGACGACCTTGAACTGATCCAGATCGAGAATCCAGATCGAGAAGCCTTCGCGCCGGTCATTCCACAACTCGCAGGCGTGCATCAGCTTGCGATTCAAAACCCTGCGGTTGGCAAGCCCGCTGAGCGCATCATGATCAGCCTGGTGTTCGAGATCGAGCGTGCGCGCTTGCACCTGATCTTCCAGGTAGCGATCTCGTTCCGCGATCATGGCCAACATGGCGTTCATATCATCCGTCAGCATGCCCACTTCGTCGTTATGCGTCACCTGCGCACGCAGCGTGTAGTCATTGGTTTCGCGGACCTTGCGTGTCAGTTCAGACAACCGCCGGATCGGGGTGAGGATGTGGCGTTGGATCCGGGAAGAAAAAAGTGCCGCAACCAGCAGCGCTAAAATGGTAATGATCAACATCTCGCGCACCGCGCGAGCCACCGTGTCATCGACTTCTTTGCGCGACGCTGCTAGACGCAATTCCCCGATCACACGCTCTGCATCGCGCACCGCCAAGCGGGTGATGTACAGTTGCGACTTTTCCAGCGATCCGTGCCCCGGTCGGCCCTGTCTGCCGAGCACCCGCCCGCGCGGGTCGACCACCTGTGCATAGAGCATCGCTTCGTCGGCCAACACTTCCTGCAGGATCTTTCTGATGTAATCACGATCTTCAACAATCACGGCTGCGCTGACGTTGCTGGCGACCAGTTCGGCTACGGTATCGACCCGCTTTTGAAACAACGCGTCGTTCTGGACCCGCACCTGTTGCAGCAGGAGCACACCGGTGATGGACAGGAGCACGATGCTGGAGGTCAGATTCAAGAGCACAAGCTTGGTCGAGATGCGCAGGCGGCTAAACATCGTCCACCTCCCGAGCAAGTCCGCGCAGACCAGAATCAGCCTCGGCAGACCTGCGTTCGGGTGAGCGCTGATTCATGCGCAACCCTGCGACGCCGACAAACATCCACGCGATATCCAGCCAAGCGACGCGACGGGCGATGTTTTGGAGGTCGACGGCGGAACTATGGCGGGAATCGGACGCGACCCCAACGATGCTGCCAACGGCATCGGGCCAGCGCCAACGATTCAGTACACACGAACGGCGGTTGCTTCCTTGCATTGAGCGGGTACGTCGTCTACAACAATAGGTATTCGCCGGCACAGTAGCGTGCCCGTGATGCCCGCACTGTGATCCACACCACACTTTTTATGTCGGTAACGGTTGTGTGCTCATCGCCTTGTCATGAGGTCAACTTAGCGACCCGCAGTGGTTTGCATAAATCGCTTTAAAGGTACCTAATTTGACAAATAACGCCACGCGGGCGCCCGCCGATGGTTGTGGTACGCTCGCTTTAACAGAAGGAGGAGCCGATGACCGCGAACGATACCTACTTTGACCTCGGAGCTTGGCAGCGCCCAATCGATTCGCGGAACGATGATGCCCAACTATGGTTCAACCGGGGACTGATCTGGGTCTACGGGTTCAATCACGAGGAAGCCGTGCTGTGTTTCGAGCGAGCGCTCGAAGCGGATCCGGATTGTGCGCTCGCCCACTGGGGTATCGCCTACGCCATCGGACCAAACTACAACAAAATCTGGGAGTTCATGCGCCCGCGGGAGAGGGAGCATGCGCTGCGAACCGCACATCATCATCTTCAGACCGCACTGGCTCTGAACCTCGAAGTGGGGCTGGAACGCGCGCTGCTCGAAGCCCTGCAGACCCGATATCCCACCGATCCCGAAACCGAAGACTTCGGTCCGTTCAACGATGCATTCGCTGATGCCATGCGCAGCGTGTACGAGCAGTTCCCCGACGATCTGGATGTCACGAGCCTGTTAGCCGATGCCTTGATGGAGCGTACGCCCTGGCAGCTGTGGGACATGCGGACCGGCCTGCCGATCGAAGAGGCTTCCACGCTGGAGGTACAAGAGCTGCTCGAAGACAAGTTTGTCAACACCCCCGAGGCCTGGACCCATCCCGGCCTGCTGCACATGTATATCCACCTGATGGAGATGTCGCCCACTCCGGAGGTAGCGTTGCGCCACGGCGATCACCTCACCAACCTGGTACCCGACTCTGGGCACCTCACTCATATGGCGACCCACATCGACGTGCTGTGCGGCGATTATCAGAACGTCATCCACCGCAACCGCCAGGCCGCGCGAGTGGATCGACCGTTTGCCGCACTGCGCGGGCCGGAGCAGTTTTATACGGTCTATCGCATCCACAATGTTCACTTCGTGGCTTACGGTGCGATGTTTATCGCCCAGAAGGAGGTCGCACTGGCGGCGGCGGCAGAGCTTCGTGAACTGCTACCGGAATCGGTAGTGGCTTTCTTGCCGGATCTGTTCGAGGCGTTCTGGGGGATGCAGACCCACGTGATGGTACGCTTCGGCATGTGGCAGGAGCTCCTCGATGCGCCGCTGCCCGAAGACCGTGAACTCTTCAGTTTTACCACCGCCCTGATGTACTACGGTCGGGTGGTCGCCCTCGCCAACCTCGGCCGCGCGGCCGAGGCCCGTGTCGAGTTGGAGCTGTTCTTTGGCGCTCGGGAAGCAGTCCAGGAGTCACGCTTCATGTTCAAGAACCCTGCGGCCGAAATTCTGTCCATCGCAGGCGCGATGGCCGAAGGTGAACAGCGCTATAAGAGTGGCGACATCGAAGAAGGTCTGGGGTTTTTGGCGCAAGCCACCGATCTCAGTGACAACCTGCTCTACGACGAGCCATGGGGTTGGATGCAGCCACCCCGCCACGCCCACGCCGCGCTGCTTCTCGAACAGGGTCGTCACTGCGAAGCAGAGCGCTTGTATCGGGACGATCTGGGCCTGAACACGACGCTCGGGCGTCCGTTCCAGCACCCGGGCAATGTCTGGGCGCTGCATGGCCTGCACGAATGTCTGGTGCAGCGCGGCGCGATGGACGAAGCCGTACACATCAAACGCCAATTGGATCGGGTGATCGCGCGCGCCGATGTACCTGTGGGCGCTTCCTGTTTTTGTCGCGGCGTCGCAGCCGCCTGAGCCTCAACATCGTGGCGGGCGGCAGACGCCCAGCGACTTAGTTCATACGCCGGAATTCGGATTCGATCAGATCGCTGGGAAACTGGGCCTATCCGCCGTTCATCGCATAGCTTCTTGCGGGCCAGGACGTCCGCTTGATGGGTCCGATGTGGCGGTCAACGCGACTGCAGGTAGAGCTGCTCCAGGCGTTTTACGATGGTCTCCAGATGCGCGGGTGGGGTGAGCTCACCGCCGCGCATGGAGTCGGTGAAGTGCAGGGCCATCAGGCCGTCCTCACAGCGCACAACGGACGCTTCCGCCTTGCTCAGAAGATCGCCACAGATCACACGTACCACCACATTCGCTCCCGGGTCGAGGGTCAGACTGTGGGCCAGCACCAGCACGCCGGTAAGGCTGATGTCCACTATCTGCAGATCATAGATAGTCCCCTGATAGACCAGGGAGGCGCGCAGTTCGAGGGTACGTGCGTCGAGCATGCGCAACGGCACGCGAAAACCCATGCGCGATTCGCCGGTACGCGCTCTCATCAGGTACCGCGCCAGTTGAGCCGCATCGCGCGCGCTCACCCGCATGGTGCCCCCGAAAGCGGTGTCGAAATCGATATCCACGCCTTCATCACAGGGGGTCACGGTCAGGGCGCCGAGATGGAATGCTTCGGTCATGAACTTAAAATTGATGGCTGCTTCTTCAAGCTTATGCGACCTAACCGCCGGGCTGCGACGGCGTGCCGAATTTTGCGCACCAGGTCTCATTTTACCCCACAATCCAACGCCGCGCGGGCGTGTCGGTGCGTGATCAGCGATGGCAGGCGACGCTCTCGCCAGATCACACCTTTCGACCTGCCGCCCGCGACAGGGCTCGGTGAGGGGTTGTCCGGGTTCCAGTTGTGCTACGCTGTCGCCAGCAGGAATGCCGGTAGGGAGCGGAACTATGAATACCACAACCGTCCGCACCATGGACGATGCGTTCGCCAAGTTTCTGGAGGACGACACCAACGCCCAGCACATCAACCCGGCGTTGAAGGTCAATGCGCCCATGCCGCCCGGACCGACCCTCGTCCCCGTAGCGCGCTATACCGATCGCCGCTATCACGAGCTGGAAAAAGAGCACATCTGGGCCAAGTGCTGGCAGGTGGCCGCTCACGAAGATGACTTTCCTACTGTGGGTGACGTTGTCCCCTATGATATCGCCGGCAAGTCATACATCGTGGTGCGCACCAGCGAGGATGAATACAAGGCCTACTACAACGCCTGCCTGCATCGCGGCCGCAAGCTGCGCGAGTTTCGCGCCCGCGGCATCACCGAACTGCGCTGCCCATTCCACGGCTGGACCTGGAACCTCGACGGCAGTCTCAAGCAGGTCCCCTGCGCCTACGATTTCAGCGGCCTGGACCGCAGCAAGGAAAACCTCCCCGAGGTCAACGTCGATCGTTGGGGGCGATTCGTGTTCATAAACCCCAATCCGGACTGCGCACCGCTGGCAGAGCATATCGGCGATCTCGGTGAGCACTTCACGGCCTTGCCCTACGAGCGACGTTACAAGCAGGCCCACGTCGCTAAGGTGATCAAAGCCAACTGGAAGGTGGTGCAGGAGGCCTTTATGGAGTCCTACCATGTCCTGATGACGCACCCTCAGATCCTCACCGGCGGTGCCCACGATATGTGCACCAAGTACGATGCGTTCGGCAACTACTCACGCGCGATCCGCGTGGGCGCCCTGGAGGCCGACGAGCTACCCACTTGGGCAGCGGACCCGGATCTGAACGGCGTGACGTACCTACGCCATCCGCTGAACGGCTGGACCTATGAACGTCTCGATGACGGCAATGTGCGGGTGGCCACCCCGAAGGGCAAGAGCGGCGTGTTTACCCCCAACGCAGACCACGTCGAGGGAGAACTGACCGACGCCAACCCCCACCTGTGTCTGTGGGTGGGCGGCTGCCAGCTGCCCAAGGGTGCGCAGAACAAACGCATCAAAGATGGCGGCATTCCCGCCGCGGTCAAAGAGAAACTCGGCAAAGACGCCAGCCTCAACGCGCTCAACGCCGAGATGCAACGCTACATGCTAAAGGACGTTGTCCCCTCGCTGGCGGCGGATATCCCCGATGTGGAACTGCTGGCCTCGATCTTCATAACGGTGTTTCCGAACTGGCATCCCTGGGGTTCGTTCAATCTGATCAACTACCGCTTCCGTCCAAACGGCGACAACCACGAAGAGTGCATCATGGAGTGCATGTATCTCGCCCCGATCCCGGAGAGCGGGGAGTATACGCCCGCTGCGGAGATCCATTGGTTGGGAGTGGACGAGGACTGGACCAACGCCCCGGAGCTCGGCATGTTGTGCAAGATTTTCAATCAGGACATGCGCAACCTGCCGTTTGTTTACGAGGGGTTAAAGGCTACCGCCCGGGAGCATCTGCGGCTGGGGGATTACAACGAACTGAAGCTGCGACACTTCCATCAGCTGTACGGCGAGGCTTTGGGCGAGTCGATCGCTGAGGAAGAGGCGCTCATCGGTCGCGGCTGAGCCGGCAACACTTACACCAGCGGCCGATACGGCGCCTCCAGGTCGGCCTCGGCGAGGAAGCGTGTCGCCGGGGGCACCGTCGAGCACGCGATGTTCCCAGTTCAGCGACAAACGCATGACCGGGGTACGTTCCGGTCGATTGTCCACCCAGCGCACATCGTCGCGCAGTCGGTTGATGCCTAGAATCCCCGCCCGGGGACTGTTGATGTTCGGCGTAAACGCATCCACTCCATACATGCCGAGCGCGGTGACCGTGAACGTCCCACCTGCATATCATCCAGAATGAGGCTGTTGCTGCGCACTGCGTCCGCCAGTAGCGCGCGCTCCCGTGTCGCGCGTCGAACCGGCTGTTATCCTGGCCTTCGTCGCGAGGCACCGATCTACAGTCCCAGCACGGTTTTGGCGATCACGTTCTTTTGAACCTCCAGGGTTGGGCAGCTCGGATTCACGACCGAGCAGGAGCCAGACCTTGGTCCACATGCCCTCCCACTCTTGGGCGGCAAACTCCCTCGAGGTATAACGCGACCCCGGGATCGGGTGGCCGTGGGTGACCTGTTCCGGCCAGGCCTGCACCGTGCGCAGCTTGATGACATCCGACATGAGGCTTCCCCCTCTACCTCGCAGGACTCTAGGAGCCTGTTGTACCCCAAAAGGCGACCGCGATGCCACTTGCGGTAGGTACCGCTCGGCGTCATGGATATGCCGGGAAACCTCGCCGCCGACGCGTTTCATTTTGCCAACGGAAAGTCGTAGCATGAGCGGCATGACGGGCGAGCTTGTTTCGCCAACCATAACAAACACGGGCGGAGTAGCATGGACTTACAACTCAAAGGACAAAACGTTCTGGTGACCGGCGGTACCCGCGGGATCGGACGGGCGATAGCAGACACGTTTGCCGCCGAGGGTGCCAACGTCGCAATCTGCGCGCGCAATGCCGCGCAGGTGGACGCTGCGGTCGCAGAACTCTCCGCCGCCGGGGTCACCGCGTACGGCCAGGCGGTCGACGCTTCCGACGGCGACGCTCTCGCGGGCTGGGTGGCCGCATCGGCAGAAGCCTTGGGTGGCATCGACACCGTCATCTCCAACGTCAGCGGTGGCGGCGGGGAAGGCGAGGCAGCATGGCGCGGACACTTCGAACACGACATGCTCGGCGCGGTGCGCCTGACCGAAGCGAGCATGACGCACCTGAAAGCCTCGGACAACGCCAGCATTGTCATGATCTCCACCACCGCCGCGCTGGAGAAATTTATCCGCGCCGGCGCATACAACGCCATGAAGGCCAGCGTGCTGCAATACGCCGGCGCCCTGTCGCAGGATCTGGCGCCCGCCGGGATACGCGTGAATTCGGTCAGCCCCGGCCCAATCTTTATCGAAGGTGGCTCCTGGGACAACATCAAGCAGCACATGACGCCGTTCTACGAGGCGACCCTCGCCGACATTCCCATGGGGCGCATGGGCAGTGCCCAGGAAGTCGCGGATCAGGTCGTGTTCCTGGCCTCCGCGCGCGCCGGCTTCACCACCGGGACCAACGTGGTCATCGATGGCGGCATCACCAAGCGCATCCAGTTTTAGATGGACCTCAAAGACGCGGAAGTCCTGGTGACGCGCTATGCGGATGCGATGCGCGCGCAGGATATCGATACGATCATGTCCCTGTACGCGGCACACGCAACGGTCGAAGATCCGGTCGGCACGCCGGCGCGCGAAGGCGCAGACGCGATCCGTGCGTTCTACAGCCTCGCCATGCAGAGCAGTATCGACATGCAGCGGACCGGCGCGGTGCGTTTCACCGGCGGCGCGCTGGCCTTTCCGTTTCGCGCCACCATCGGTGGTGGGGAACGCATCATCGAAGGCATCGACGTTTTCGAGCTGGACGAGACGCACAAAATCGTCAGTATGAAGGCCTTCTTCGGCCCGGAAAACGTGATCGTGGACGAACACGGTAAGCGCCCGCCCGGTTACGCGCGCCGTGGCGAATAAGAGGACTGCGGGCGAGCCTAGAGTTCGACGGTCTGGTCGCCGTGCACGACCGGCCGGGTATCGCGGCTGAACATGCCACCCAACGCCTGGTTATCGGCTACCAGCAGTTTTTCCAGCCAGCCATGGAAATGTTGCCCACCACCTTCATTGCGACCGAACATCACCGACTCCTTGAGCCCCGAAGCCAGCGCGGTCTGTTGCCGCAGGCCCGTGGCGTAGTCTTCGTTCTGCACCACATGTTTCAGGAACTCGAACTGCTCGGTGGCTTTGCGCGCGACTTCCTCATCAGGTGGTTGATTTTCCAGCACGTAGAGCTGGGTGGTGAACGACTGATCCGGACGGGTCCCGGGGAAGAGTTGCGAGATCATCACCCCACGCCCACCGCCGCCATCGAAGGATGCGATGGAGATATGTGGAAACACGGTCCAGACGCCACTCATCAGCTTGGCGACCTCCCACTCCACCTCCGGTTTTTCCTGCAACACCGCCAGGTTGCGATCGGGTGAGACCACGCGCTGATGGGGACCCCAAGCGGTATACAGCGCCTGGTTGGACATCTGCGGGCCAAACGTCTCCCGGTGGAGGATAGGCAGGTGATACAGATCCATGTAGCCGTCGTAGGCGATCTTCCAGTTGGGGCCTTCGAGCGTGCGCGACTCATACAGGTGCCAGTCAGCAAAGCCGAAGTTGGCCAACATCTCATCGTAGCCGCTCAGAAAATCTTCTATCGCCAGAGGTGAATGCGGATCGAGGGTCACCCAGACCATACCTGCCGCCTCACAACAAGGTAGCTCCACCAAGCCGTTACAACTCTTGTCAACGGCGCCGAAGTCCTTCTCGGCGTAAACCGCGATCAGCTCACCGTCGTGATTGTAGGTCCAGGCATGATAGGGGCAGGTAAAGCGGTGAGTATTGCCCGAGCCGGGTAGCATGATCTGTGCACCGCGATGGCTGCAGGAATTGAGAAAGGCTTTGACCACACCACTCTTGGTGCGGGCGATCAAGACTGGCACCCCCGCCACCTCCATGGCTTTGTAGTCGCCGGGTTCGCGTACCTCCGCCGTGATCGCGAGCATCAAAGGCAGGCGACGAAACACCTGTCGCATCTCGTCTTCCCAACGCGTCGCGTCGACGTAATTGCGCGCCGGAACCTGCAGGATATCGTCCACCTGGGCGATAGTGCCGTCCTGCGCATGCTGGTGGCTGTAGCGCGCCATCGCTATCAGTTTATCGCGAGACATCATCTCTCCTGTCAGCACCCTGGTGAACATTGTGGTATCGCCAGCCAGGTTCATCAAGTCAGGTATCGCTGCCGACACCGCCGGTCCCGCGCATCATGCAAAGCACCCGGACATGCAGTAGTCTAAGCCGGCAAGTTGTGCAGAAGGGGAAAAGCACATGTCTGAGCACGCGACCATCCGCGCGTATCTGGTCGCCGCCGGGGACTATCACGACATCGACTTTGCGCGCCTGGAGCTCCTGAAGCTGCTGGCGGAACAGCCCAGCATCCGCACCGAGGTGGCCCAGGACTACCACGACCTGGAGGCGATACAACGCAGCGACGTGCTGATCAGCTATACCTGTAACCTGGTACCGAACGAGGCCGAACAGGAGGCGCTGCGCGAGTACGTACAGCGCGGCGGCAAGTGGTTTGCACTGCACGGCACCAACTCGATTCTGAAATTCCTCAAGGACGGACGGGTCGACGCGCCGGAAACCGCGCCGGTGCTGATGGAAACCCTGGGCACCCAGTTCCTCTCCCACCCGCCGATCGCACCTTTCAAAGTCACCCTGGCGGATCCGCAACATCCCCTGGTGCGCGGCATCAGCGAATTCGAAACCGACGATGAACTCTACCTGTGCCGCATTCATGGCGAACTGCACACGCTCCTGGAAACACACTTCGTCGGCGACACGCCTTCGTTTGTACACAGCGAATGGCACGACAATGGTTCGCGACCGGTGTACTACATCAACCGGGTGGGCGACGGCGAGGTGGTATATCTGAATCTCGGCCACTGCCGCGGCCACTACGACATGCAGCCCATGATCGACTTCTATCCGAAGATTGAGCGCGGTTCCTGGGAGGTAGCGCAGTACTACGAACTGTTGCGCCGCGGTCTGGCTTACTGTGCGGGCCTGCCCGTGACCGAAAATAATATCTAACGGATCGACCTCTATAACAGAGCCAGCCCATGCCCAAACCCTTTCGTTTTGCCGTTCAGAGTTTCAACGCCGGATCCGCTGCCGAGTGGACGGAGCGCGCGCGGCGCGTCGAAGACCTGGGCTACAGCGCGCTACACGTGGCCGACCATATTCTCGGTCCGGGACCGGCCCTGGAGCGCAGCCATCATCCGGTACAGAACCTCGCGGCGGTGCCGGCCATGTGCTTCGCCGCCGCGGCTACCTCCAGCCTGAGGATCGGGTGTCGGGTTTTCTGTATCGACTATCGCCAACCCGTCATGCTGATCAAAGAAGCGCTGACGATCGATCTGCTCAGCGAAGGGCGCCTGGAACTGGGACTCGGCGCGGGTTGGCTGGCGGACGAGTATGCCGCCCTGGGTATTCCGATGGACAGCCCCGGGCGCCGCATCGCGCGTCTTGGCAATGCCATCGACGCGTTCAGAGCGTTTGCCAGCGGCGGCGATATCGAGATCAGCAACGACGATGTCACCTGGCGCGAGTTTACCGGGGTGCCTGCGGGGCGGGACGGTCGACTGCCGCCGCTGATGATCGGCGGGGGAGCGCCGAAGATCCTTGGCCTGGCCGGGCGCGAAGCGGACATAGTCAGCCTCAACTTCAACAACCGTTCCGGCCAGATCGGACCCGACGGCGTCAGCCTCTCCACCGCCGAAGCCACGGCGCAGAAGGTCGGCTGGATCAAGGATGGCGCGGGCGCGCGCTTCGACGATCTGGAGATCGAGATCGGCGCCTACTTCACCGTGGTGACGGACACCCCGGATCCGGTGCTGGCGCAATTCGGGGGCGCGTTTGGCCTGAGCCCGGAGGAGATGGCCGATCATCCGCACGGCCTGATCGGTTCGGTGCGGCAGATCGTGGACATCCTGCAGGAACGTCGTGACCGCTTCGGCATATCCTACGTCACCGTGAGCGACCCGAATCTGGAGGCGTTCGCGCCGGTGGTGGCAGCGCTCGCGGGTAAGTAGACCCGCTCACTCGGCGCGCGGATCGACCAGAATTTTGACCTGCTCGGGATTGCTCGCCAGTTCCGCAAACCCTTCGGCGATGCGACTCAAAGGCAGCGTCTGGGTGTGCAGCGGAGCGGTGATCAAGCGGCCATCCTGCACCAGATCACGGGTGATCAGAAACTCTTCGCGCAACGCAGCTAGGGAGGTGGTGAGGTCGATTTCTTTCACCAGCCAGCTGGCGGGCACAATCTCGGCGGTGCCTTCGACCACCCCGACCAGGGAAACAAACCCACCGCGACGAACAATATGCACGGCCTGATCGATGGTCGCGGCCACGCCCGCACACTCGAACACCACATCGGCACCCAATGCGCCAACGCTCGCTGCCAGTTTCTCCCGCAGATCATCGTCGCGAGGATTTAGCACCTCATCCGCGCCACAGGTGAGCCCCAACGCACGGCGTCCAGGTTGAGGCTCCAGCAGCACCACCCTGCCGGCACCGGCGAGCTTAGCGCACTGCACCACAAACAAGCCGATCGGGCCACCGCCGAGGACCACCACGCTATCGCCGACGCGCACTCGGGAACGGCGCACGGCATGCATGGCGATAGTTGCCGGTTCCAGCAGCGCCGCATCCGCGTCTGACATATCACCCGCCACGGTAAACAAGCGCGCGCCATCGACGGCGAGTCGCGGCGCAAAACCACCATGGGTCGAGGCCAGGCGACCTTGGCCGATCATGGTCAGAAACGCGGGTTCGCAATAGGCAGAGTTGCCGGCCGCACACGGGCCGCACTCACCGCAGGACACGCGTCCACCCATGGCCACCCGGTCACCCTCCTTACAGGTCTGCACATCACGACCCACCGCGCTCACGTGTCCTACCCATTCGTGGCCACAGATGGCGGGGTTGTAGTCACGGCCCGACTGATAGGCGTGCACGTCGGTGCCGCAGATGCCGCAATAGCTGATCTCCACTATCGCGTGCTCGGCGGTCAGCGTCGGTTCCGGAAAGTCCACCAGCTCGACCTTGTTTTTGCCGGTCACCAGTCCGACCTGCATGCTGCTTCCCCTGCGCTATAGAGCGCTCCACCTTTGCAAAAACCGACTGGCGAGGCAAGGTGCGAGCCGTTACCGCGAGACGATAGCGCGACTGGAGACGTGAGGTGGGGGAACAACTCCAGGGGAAAGTGGCGGCGGTCACCGGCGGCAGTGCGGGCATCGGCTTCGGCATCACCCAGGTTTTCGTGAATGAGGGTGCCCGGATCGGGTTACTCGCGCGCAATCCCGACAAAGGCGCTCGGGCGGTTGCAGTCTCGGCGGTGAGAGCGTGGCTTGGTTTGTTGCTGGCGATGTGATGCAGCGTAAGCACAGTGGAGGACTTCATCGATACTATCCGCGATCGCTCCGGTGGGCTGGACGTCCTGGTCAACAACGCTGGCGGAGCCGGTGATCTGCAACCGCTGGTCCGGCTCAGCGACGAGGCTTTTGACGTGGCGATGAAGTGGAACCTCTGCTCCACCTTCTGCTCCACTTCTGGACCACCTTCTGGGCCACCTTCTGGGCCATGGGCCGCGCCCTGCCCGGCATGCTCGAACAAGCGTCCGGACGCATCATCAACATCTCCTCCATCGAACGTAAGCTCGGCAAACCGGAATGTCGGCCTACACGGCCGCCAAACACGCGGTGAACGGCCTGACCAAGTCGGCGGCCCAGGAGGTGGGCACCAGCGGCGTCACCATCAACGCCATCTGCCGGGGTTGGTCATCACCGATATTATCAGGGAGAACGGCCCCAACACCGCCGCCATGGCATCAGCTTTGACGAGATGATACAACTCTTCACTCAAGAGTCCGCCATCAAACGTCCCGTCACGACGCAAGAGGTAGCGTCGTTGGCACTCTTGTTAGCCAGCGGCACCGGTTCAGGGATCACCGGCAGCTGCCTGAGTGTGGATGGCGGCGCCACACCCTACTGAGCACCTCCCGGCCATCATCGAGCTCAAAAACCTCGCAGCACACCCGCGGCTTGCTCTTTGCATGAACGAGCGGTTCGACCAAGAAGAGCGGCACAGCCGCCAGCCGCACTTAGCCCCCTGAGGCGCTACAGTTTCTTTAGCGACCGAACTACAACATACTCTCGGTCGAGGAAGGGGGATTCTTATGGACTTTGCGAAAATGCTGGAGGACTGGCGCAGGATTGTTGCCCGCTCGGTCCTCGTCTGCCATCACGTGTGCGCGGTAGTTGGTGTGCTGTTGCTGCTCAGCATCACCGCGTTCCCATACTTAGACAACGCGGCACCAGACGCGGCGATGCTCAGCACGGCGCTGGTGACCGGTATCCTGTGCCTGATCGGGTCATGCGCGTTCGGAGGCGGTATTCGCTACGCGGTGTACGGCGATTTCAAGTTGTTTCCCGGTCGCAGCTTCCGCGCTTACTTCTCGGGTGACGATGATGGCGAGGAGGGCAAGGCATACATCCCGGCGGCACTGCCGCCGCGCGAACAGCGCTGCGACGACGATGAGTTGGTGGACCGGGTCGCCACGATGGTGTCCACCGGAGACCTGGCCGGCTTTCGGGAAGCCTTCAACGAACTGCAAAGCAAGCCTGCCGTTGCCCCGGGTGAAATCTCTGCCGAACTGGCGCCGCGGGTTCGCGAGCTAGGTCTCGAACGCAATTGCCGCGAACTGTGGGAGCAGGGCTACACCGTGCTGGAAGATGCGGCATCAGCCGATGACTGGCAGGCGCTACGATCCGCCATTCTGAAAGCGGGATATCCCGCAGCCGGGGGAGCCTCCCTCTTGCAGAAGTACCCGGTCGTGGCCCAGGCTGCCATCAATCCCAAAATGATGGCGCTGGCGGAGTTTTCGGTCGGTGCAGGTTTTATCCTCAGCAATATAGCGTCGACGATACGCCGCAGGGGGGATGAGCAGATCGGTCTGCATTGCGACCAGGTCTGGCACCCGGTGCCGTTCCCCGAACACAATCTGTTCTTGACCGCGTGCTGGGCCTGCGATGACTTCACGCTCGAATCGGGCGCGACCACCATTGCGCCGGGGAGCGCCGCCAAGCGACGACCGCCAAACCTGAATGACATCGCCGCAGCGCCCACGATACCGATCGAATGCAAAGCAGGGTCGATCGCGGTATGGGATGGTCGCATCTGGCACGACAACGCGAACCGCACGATAGACGGCGAACGCGCTGTCCTGCATGTGTCGTATACGCGGCTGATGCTGAGACAGATGGAGGTCTATCCGCTGCCACTGCAGGATCGTCTGATCGAAGCGTATGGCGAAGCGATGGCGCAACTGCTGGGTCGGTACGACTTCCTGGCCAAGCCGGAGGGTAAGGCGTACCTCGACGGATTTATGCGCGCCGTTGCATACTCGAGACGCTAACAAGCTAGTTAGAAAAATTGATGGTGCAAATACCTGCTGTTCTGATGAATTAAGCCGGCATGTCGTGCCGCGGTAGTACGCTATCACAACTCGAGTTGGTGATGACATTAGTGTCGTTTGTTGTCGCCTCTGGCATCTCGAAGCTACTTTCCGGATGGAAAACCCAATATCTGCGCCAGGATGCCGTCAAGGCGATGGGCTGCAGATCGCCTATTCACTGCTCGCTTTGTTAGCAATGTTGCAAAACGCGTGGTCGAAGTGGCTCTGACACGACGTAACATGAACGTTCACGACACTTATACACCGCCGCTGATGGGTTCATCCTGTCCACACCGCGCGCGACCTTCCTGTTCCCCTCCATGTCAGCGGCAGAGGTCCGCACCCTGTTGGCCCGGTCCACCCAGGTACTCGAGTAGGGACCACCCCCAGATTGCAAGCCACACTCCGATGCCGAACCTGTGACCCACAACTACAACCCGCGTTTGCCCGCCTCGCGGATCATCGGCTGCTTGTCCAGGAACGCGGCGCCGTTGGCTGAGGCACCGGTCGTCACGCCCGCATCGGTGGTCAGCACGTGGCCGGTAGTGTAGGCGGCATCATCGCTGCACAGCCAGAGCGCCGCATGGGCCACATCATCGGCGGTGCCCGCCTTGTGCAACGGCGAGGTCCTAGCGATATTGTTGGCGGTGGTCTCGATGTCGTCCGGATCGCCCCACAGACTCGCCACCATCGAGGTTGCCATGGAGTGCGGTGCTATGGCGTTGACGCGTATGTTGTGATGACACAGTTCTGCCGCCACACTCTTGGTCAGGCCGGTCACCGCATGTTTGGCCGCGGTGTAGCAATGCGGACCCAGGCCGCCGAGCACGCCAGCGGTGCTGGCCAGGCTGACCATGGCCCCGGCGCCCTGCGGTTTCATCACCCGCGCGGCGTGTTTCATGCCGTAGAACACCCCGTTTAAGAGGATGTCCAGGGTCGCGCGCCACTCATCCCCATCGACTTCCTCGATCGGGCCGACGGCGCCAACAATCCCTGCGTTGTTGACCATGACATCGAGCTGGCCATAGCGCCTCACCGCCGCATCGATCAGGGCGGCCACCTGTGCTTCCTGCGCGACGTTGCAGACCCGGAAAGCCGCCTGCTCACCCAGCGCCGCAGCGATCTGCTGCCCGCGTTCGTCCTGGATATCGCCGAGCATGACGCGCGCACCCTCCTGGGTGAAAAGCCGCGCCATCGCTGCCCCAAAACCGCTCGCGGCACCCGTGATCACCGCAACCTTGCCTTCAAGTCGGTCTGCCATACCGTTCCCCTTTCATCTTGGTCTCTTTGCGTTTTTCGCTTTTGTGCTTTTGCCGTCGATCAGCACCGGTCTAACTCCGCACACGCATGCAGTTCGTCCAGTGTCATCAAGCTGCGCTGCAGGAGAGTACGGCCGAGCCGTTACCCCGCGTTCGTTGCCGGGCTCGAGTATACCGAGCCAAACCAGCCGTGTGACGGTATCGCTTCCGCGTCTTGAGGACTTAAACTGCGGCCCCGTTTTCGCATACCATGACGAAGAGTCGCACGGGAGAGAGCTTGAGCATGAGCGAAGTGGAACGCGCGCGAACCTGTCCGCTGCACGAGGTCAGTCCCATGCACCCCGAGTTGCTGGTCTGCCCCTATCAATTGAACGCACGCCTGCAGGACGAAGCCCCGGTTTTCGAAGATCCGACGAGCGGCATCTTTTTCGTTTCGCGCTACGCCGACGTGTTGGCGATGGCCATGGACCACGCGACGTTCTCCAGCATCATGCCCGGCTCCGGTCGTGCTGCGCAGCACAGCAACGACGCAGAAGTCGCGGCGATCATGGCCCAAGGCTACCCCAATGTCCCGACCATGCTGACCCAAGACCCTCCGCTACAACGCCGCTACCGCAAATTTGTCGATGGCGCTTTTGCCCCGCGCAGCCTAAAGGCGTTGGAGCCGTTTATCGAGGCGACCGCCAACCGGCTGATCGACCGCATGATCGAACGGGGCAGTTGTGAGTTCTTGGAAGACTTCGGCGTGCCACTGCCGCTGAGCGTGATCGCCAACCAGCTCGGCGTACCCCTGCAAGATCTGCCCCTGCTACGCAAATGGACCAATGCGTTCATCGCCAACCTGAGCCAGCAATTGGATCGCGAGGGTGTAATCGCTACCGCCAAGGTGATCCTCGAGTTCCAGCACTACTTTGTGGAGCGCATGGAGGAACGGCGCGCGCAGCCGCAGGACGACATCCTCTCCCAGGTGGTCAATGCCAGCATCGACGGGGAGAAACCGCTGGATAACGCGGAGTGCCTGTCGATGTTGTCGCAGATACTGGTAGCCGGCAACGAGACGACGGCATCCGCGTTCACCGAAGGCATGTGGCAGCTACTGCAACATCCACAACAGGCGGCGGACGTCTACGCCAACCCTGACCAAGAGACCATCCATCGTCTGGTCGAAGAGACGCTGCGTATCTCCAGCCCGTCGGCCAACATGTTTCGTCGTACCACGCGGTCGGTAGAACTGCACGGCGTCACGATCCCCGAAAATGCCATATGCTTTGCGCGCTTCGCCGCCGCCAACTACGATCCGCGCAAGTTTCCCGAACCCGAGCGCTTCGACCTGCGCCGCGACAATCTGAAGGAGCAGGTCGCCTTTGGCCGCGGGGTCCATCATTGCCTGGGTGCGGCGTTGTCCCGACGCGAGATGAACATCTCTTTTCGCGTTCTCTTCGAACGCCTGACCAACTTTCGTCTGCGCGCGGACAGCCCGCCGCCCCGATTCCTGCCCAACGCCCTGCTCCACGGCCTGGACGCCTTACACCTGGAATTCGATGTCAGATGAATCCGCTGCGCAAAGTCTGTGTGTTCTATCGAGGAGGTCCACACCCGGCTCTGCCGGCTCTGCCGGGTGCTCTGCGGCAGAAGGGTGTGGTGTTAAGCCACCAACAATTGACTTCCGCAGCCGCACCCTACGATGGCGCCCTGGAGTGGTGGTTTGCGGATGTGGTGCCGCCCGAGGCCGCGCGCACCGCGCTGGCCACACAATTGGCTGACGTGCACATTGTCGGGTATTACCGAGGTTTGGAGCATTTGATCATGCCCGCCACCGCGCACGCTCAAGCCCAGGGTTTCATGAAGAGCGTATTTACCTTTCGCCACAATCCGGCGATGAGCTTCGCGGAATTCAGCCGCTACTGGCGCGAAGAGCATGCGCCGATCGTACCGCGCACTCCACACCTGGCGGGCTATGCCCAGATCCACTTGGACACCCAATGTACCTACAGTGCCAGCGCGCCCGAATTCAGCGCGGTTACGGAGCTGTACTGGTCCGACCACGCCGCGCTGAAGGCTGGCATGAACTCCCGGGAAATGACCCAGGAGCAGAGCAGGGATGCCGAAGTGTTTGCCGATCGGGACAGTATCCGCATGGCCGTGGTCGAGCCGGCGCAGGGTGTACCCCTCTAAATCCAGACGCGCGTAAACCAGCGCATCCGTCGCGGTGATCAGGGTTATACCTGAAACTTAAGCTCCGGATAGTCGACCACCGCTCCGGTCATATCGCCCGAACCCTGATCGTTGTACAGGGCGGTATAGTGTCGCTCGGCGAACCGCCAACCATCGGCGGTATTTACGTAGCGGTCCTGGTACACACCGACGTTGAACATACCGCCGCCGTCGGCAAACTGCAGATGTTCGGTCAGGGTAAAGCGGCCGAAAGCCTCATCGCCGTCCATACGGACCAACCCTTGGTGAATGATCTGGGCGACAAACTTAAAGCGTGCCATGGCCCCGAGCCAGAGTTCCACGATAGCCTCGCGTCCCTCGACCAGCCGTGCGCCGGGCAGCTTCCATCGGCCATCGGCAGCCCAGGTGTCGCCCCAGGCGTCTTTGTCGCGGCGGATCACCGCGTCCGCATACCGAGCGACCAGATCGCGAATGTCGCGCTCATCGAGCAGCGTCTGTAGTTGATCCATCTTGCGTCCTCCTTAATCGGTGGCCGTAAAGAAATCCGCCCGCGCGGTCATCGTCTTGTCATACACCGGTTCCTCCAGGTCGACCCGATACTTGGCGGTGTTGGACGCGGTGATGCCGAATTCGCCGAGCGCGGCGCGCATACCGTGATACCACTCGCTGCGAAAGTGCGCCGCCAGCGCCGCTTCGCTGTCCCAGCGCTCAAACACGCGGATGCGGCCGGGTGTGAGCGGCTCGGGACACCAGTCGTAGTCGAGGCAGCCGGGCTCGGTCAAGGCGCCGCGGATCAGGGAGGCGCCGGCTTCCAGGGCCGGCGCTACGTTGTCCGGCGGCATATCGATCGTGCCGGAGATGATGATTGCGGTAGCCATCAGCGCGGCTCCAGACCGCGCTCTTCGCGCAGCTTGGCCATGCGCACCCGGTCGGATTCCAGGCGCGGCCCGAGTTCCTCCTCCTCGATCGTACCCGCCATGTGCCGGTTGGCCATGCCGCCGTTGTACATGATCTTCTTCACCGGCGTGATCGCGAGGATCGTCCGCAGTGGCGTGTCGAGGAGGTTGTTAAAGAACGCTTCACGTCCGGCATTGTCGGGATTGACCTTTTTTGATAGCGCGGGATAGAACCACGCCTTGGTCCCATCATCGGAGAAAAACTCGCCCGTCCCTTTGAAGGTGATCGCACCGTTGGGCAGGCCGTGTTGTGGATTCGCGTAGCTCGCGCTCGAGACATTCACCGACACCCGCGGGTCGCGCCTGATCGCCGCAGCACGGTGCCGATGCTCTGCAAAGGTCAGCCAGATCTTGCCATCGTGCCAGACAAAGGCATGGGTCACGCCTACTGGCCACCCATCCTTGGTTGCCCACATGAGCACCGCCTCGCCCGCGTGCGCCATCAACTTGTCCACTTCGTCGTCGGTGAACGGATAGATCGAAACAATTTCGTGATCGTCTGTTTTCGCCACTGAACCCTCCCCAGTGATTGCTTGCCGACATAACAGGTGACATAAGCTACCGCGTGGACTCGGTCACGTCCATGCGCACGGCACCACGGCGAGGCCGTCTGCAAATGCGTTGGACCGATTGGTACTTGCACACCCCTTACCCACTCGTCATGATCTTCGCATCTTGGAGGGGATCCAATGAACATCGTCAACCACGAAAGCCGGCTGAAGACTTACCTGCAGCAGAAACCCTGGTACAGGTGGTACGCGGTCGGTGTCCTGACCGCCGTCTACGCATCGAGCCAGGTCGACCGGCAGATCATGGGCATGCTGCTCGAACCGATCCGTCTCGAACTGGGTGCGAGCGATACCGCGATGGGATTCCTGGTCGGCCTCACGTTCGCTATTTTCTACGCCACCCTAGGAATGCCGATCGCCATGCTGGCCGATCGCACCAACCGCCGGAACATCATCACCGCCGCGATCACCATCTGGAGCGGCATGACGGTACTGTGTGGCTATGCTCAGACCTTCGCGCAGATGGCGCTGGCGAGAATCGGCGTCGGGATCGGCGAGGCGGGCTCCACACCCCCCTCACACTCGATCATCTCGGATCTGTTTCCACCGGAGAAGCGCGGAACCGCGATGGGGGTCTTCGCGCTGGGGGTAAACTTTGGCCTGCTAATCGCCTATCTGGGTGGTGGCTGGTTGAGCGAAAACATCGGCTGGCGCAACACCTTCATCGCTGTCGGCTTGCCCGGCCTGCTCATCGCGCTGCTCCTCTACCTCACCGTCGCAGAACCCAACCGCGGGGCAGCGGACATCGCCGCCAAACCGGACGAAGATGAAGAAGGCGCGCCGCCCTTCAAGGCGGTCGCCGCCTACATGTGGCGTGTGCGATCCACCCGCCACCTGACCATCGGCTCGGCCATCGCGGGTTTTATCGGTTACGGCTTTACCCTTTGGATGCCCACCTTCCTGGTGCGCTCCCACGGCCTGTCGCCCACCGAGGTTGGCCTGGTGCTCGCCTTGATGACAGGACTGGTCGGCGCGCTGGGTACCTTCAGCGCGGGTAAACTCGCAGACGTCCTGGCACGGCGCGATGAACGCTGGCGCACGTGGGTGGTCGCCGCAGGCAAAGGCGGCTACGTGCCTTTTCTTGCCGGCGTGTTCATGGTCGACGACCTCACCACCGCGCTGATCCTCTACCTGATCCCGGCTTTCTTCGGCGGCTTCTATCTGGCGCCGACCTTTGCGCTGGTCCAGAGCTTGGTATCCATGCGCATGCGGGCGCTCGCTTCCAGCATCGTGCTGTTCGTCTTGAACATCATCGGCATGGGCTTTGGGCCGCAATTGGTCGGCATCATGAGCGACTACTTCGCCCCGGAGTACGGCAAAGAATCCCTGCGTATCGCGCTGTTCATTTTGACGTTCTTGAATCTGTGGTGTGCCTACCACTATTTCACCGCGGCACGCACACTGCACGAGGACATGGCCAACCGGCCGACGTGAAGACCCGGTGCGGCGGGTTGGTTACGCCCCCGGTTGGTCTGGCGTCTCAGCGGGTCCAGGGCGTGGCTCGAGCCGATACAGCCACACCTCATCGAACTGTTTGGGGTCGCGTTGGAACACCGACCGGCTGGCCCACTGCAGCGCAAACTTATCCAGTTCAACCGTATCATCGACCCGCACAGCAACCACCGGATAGATCGTCTCATCGATGCGAATTCGCGCCAGCGGGTTCTGTTCTAGATGTTCCACCCAGTTGGTTCGCGTGTTACCGGCATAGACATACAGCCGTTGTTCGATCTGCACATACGCAATATTAATCGAATAGGCCGCTGCGGGGCGGGTCTCCAGTTGAGCAAGGCCCGATACCTCCTCGAAGTCCCAAGCCGCCGGGGGCTGCGCCACAGCGCCCTCAAGCTCACCGCCCGCCATCACCATGAAAGGACGATCACACGCCAGCAGCAGCAAAGAGAGGATTGTGATCGCCAGGATGTGCAAGGCTGGGCGCATGGGAAACTATCCGTTATTGCGGTGGCTCAGTGTAGCAGGCGTGGACCTGGAGTGGTCGATCAGCGGCAGCCAAAGAGGGCATCCGCCGCTGTCGGTCACTGCGCGAGTGGGGTGA
This sequence comes from Pseudomonadota bacterium, assembly GCA_039028775.1. Taxonomy (GTDB): domain Bacteria; phylum Pseudomonadota; class Gammaproteobacteria; order Pseudomonadales; family Azotimanducaceae; genus UBA4421. Next base: position 22,516 of record JBCCHL010000036.1, read on the forward strand.
ATTCCAGGGGCGGTAGTTGCACATCCGCGGGCGGTTCACCACCGCGAAACCAATCGATCAGCGCTGACGCAAACTCCTGGCGCAGTTCTAACACCTCATCAAACACGTCGTGCGATCCGCCGGTCACCGTGACCAACGTGCCATTCGGAAACAGTGGCATCATCTCCACTGCATTCTCGTAGGGCGTGCTGACATCGTACGTGCCGTGGACAAACAAACCGGGCACCTGCGACACCTCTCCAAGCTGAAACGGCGCGGGCAGCGGTGCAACGTCCCAACCCGCGCAGATAGCTTCCATGGTCTGTAGATTGTTCGGGAAGTTCGGCGGGGCGTTCTGCCGCAACTTTTGCGCGCGCTCATCCGAAATCCACGAGGCACAATCGAACAAACCAACCGCAGCCTCGGACGCCTCGCGCCCCATCGCCAGACCCGCAAACCAACGCAGCAGCTGTATGCGCCAGCTTCCAGCACCATCCAACAACTGCGCGGTATCCGACGGCCAGGTGCGCATGCCATCGCGATGGCTCAAACCATAGTCAAAGCCCAGCAGATCGCCGTTGAGCTGGGCAATTTTCAGTTCGTGAGGTTGGAAGCCGAACGTGGATGCCGGGTCTGCGGCGGATTGGGTGATAAACGCATCGAAGGCGTCCAGCGGATCGCGCGCGCCGTGCGCGCCTGCCCAGGTGCGCTCGGTCTCGGCCGCGATCCGGGCGACGGCGGCACGCACCGCGGCGCCATCGTCGAACGTGTGATCGTAACCCTCAACCCCGGTCACCATGAAGCGATTGACCCGCTCGGGAAACAAGCGCACCACCGCAAACGTGAAGTGCGAGCCGAAGCTCGTGCCCTGTAGATTGATGCGTTCGTAACCGAGGTGGTCCGCTACCGCGATCACGTCGGCGGCGGCTTCCGTCACCACGTAACCCTCCAGGTCAAAGCCTTCGGCTTCGAGCTGGGCACGACCCGCCGCGCCAGAGTCGCGCAGGAGTTGCAGCCAATCGGCTTCGGTGCGGATCCGGCGCCAGGTTTCGTCAACACCGGACAACTCGAAGCGCGGTGTCGATGAGTGGATGCCGCGCAGGTCGACCAAGACGACATCCCCCAGCTGGCGAAACAGCGCAATCCGCTCCTTTACCCAGCGCCGGTCGAGATTGCGGATGTGACTGCCGCCCGGACCGCCGGCCAGCAGGAAGATGGGAATGTCCGCCGCGTCCGCGGTACCGGGGATGGCGGCATAGCCGATTTCGATATCGCGAGTGTCGCGCTTGCTGCGCACCTCCGGCACCGCCACCACACCTCGAATCACGGTGACAGCCTCACCATCGGGCAGGGTCAAAGAGCGGCTTTCATGCGTGATGCCACGCAGCGAAGCCTCTTCGGTCCAGGGGTCATCTTCACCGGCGGTGGCCAGCCATCCGCCGACGACGGCGAGGATGGCAATGCCGGTGAAGACAACCAGGCCTTTCATGCGCGTGCTCAAGCCACCGCCACTTTGACCGGCCGTTTGCCATCCGGTCCGTATAGGTTGACCGACAAACTGGAGATCGCATGCACGAGCGGATTAGGGGCTATCTTCTGCCTCCCGGTCCAGTGGATATTGGGGAAGCGATCAAAAATCCGTTCAAACGCCATGCGCAGTTGCATCTTGGCAATACGTGAACCCAGGCACTTGTGCACTCCGTGCCCAAACGAAATGTGCTTCTCGACATTGTCGCGCATCATGTCGAAGGTGTTGGGGTTGGGAAACAAATCCGGATCGCGATTGGCAGCGCCATACCACAGCACAACCTTTTCATCTTTTGCTATCTGCTGGCCATTCAGTTCGGAATCCTCCGTCGCCGTGCGACGCATGTGCATCACCGGAGACACCATACGCAGCGCTTCTTCAGACATGCGGGGGATGAGGGTGGGATCGTCCAACACCATGGCGCGTTGATCCGGGAACTGCGTCATGAGACGGATGGTGCCGGACAGTGAGTTGCGGGACGTGTCATTGCCGGCAAAGATGATCAGCAGCCACGAGCCATCGAGAAACTCCTGGGGCATCAACTCATTACCCATCGTGGAATTGGCGATCACGCTCAGCAGATCTTCCCGTGGATTTGCACGACGATCCGCCATCACCCGCTCGCCATAGGCGAACATATCGTTCACCACCCCGTTAAAGCGAAACGGCAGGAGCGGTTCGGAAAAGAATGTCTGCCAGGGATTGGACAGGAACTGGGTGGCCATCTCGAGATAGTGCATCCAGACCTTGACCTTGGGGCGATCTTCTTCGTCGATGCCGAGCATTTCGCTCAAGGTGAACAGCGGCAGCTCCTCGGAAAACAGTTTTACGAAGTCGACCTCCGGTCCCTGCGCCTCGAGCTCGTCGAGCATCGCATCAATCTTCAGTCCGACCCGCTCTCGCAGCGTGTCCACGTAGCGCGGGAAAAAGAACTCACTCTGTTGCATCCGCATCTCCCGATGCAGCGGTTCGTCCATGTTGATGAGCGAGTTGAAGGCTGCCGGGACCAGTTTTTCGGGCTTCCAGTGTTTTCTGTCAGCCACGGCCATGTTGATGCTGCCACGCTGAGAGGAAAACAAGGCGTGGGCCAGCTCGACCGTCTTGATGTCCTCGAAGCGGGTGACCGACCAGAAGCCGGACATGCCTTTCCTGCCCTGGGTCCACATCACCGGCGCTTCGTCCCGCATGGTCTCGTACAGTCCGAACGGGTGACCATCAGTCCAGGCGGATGGGTTCGAGAAGTCGAATTCAGTAAACCTCGGGTAGACGGATCGATTGCTGGGCTCCTGTTGCCCGGAATCGATCAAAATGTCATCGCTGATGAGCCGCAAAACTAACCTCCTATGCTGCTGAGGCTGATTATAAATGAAGTAGCGGCGGGTTTTTGAGATCGATAGGCCCGTTTGCCGGCCCGAGCGTGCGTTTCTGCGCAAACGCCTTCAAGTCTTCGCTGCGGTCGCGACTGTTGGTCAACAGCTTCTGATTGGCACACTCGTATTCTGTAGAATTGCGCAGACTCATGTCGATCGAGCGAAGCAGCTGTTCGGGTGTTCCAGCGGACCCCTCAGGACGCTGTCAGGCTGTCATCATCAAACGTGTAGGCCGGGCTCGGTTCGTTTATAGCCCATCCATAAGCTATCGTACGCCCGCTTTTCCTGGATGGTCCGCAGCATCACGTTCTCCACGCTGTGTCGGGGGTCATTGCTGATGTGATTGAACAGCCTCTCGACCGCGCTTTCGCCGCCTTCCAGTACCTGGATGAAGGAGTCCCCGTGATGCAGGAGCATGCCGGTGACGTTTGTCTTGGCGTTATTGCGCCTAGCGGTGGCGAGCATCGCCTCCAGCGCGGCACCATCCAGCTCCGGAGCGGCTCGACTGACATAAACCAATTGATAGATCACCACACTGTCCACACGCTCTGTTTCACTAGGGCATCGGCGATTGTCGGATGATCTTTAGCCTCTGGCGGAGCCAGCGCCTGTCGGGTACCGGGACGGTCACTCATCTGTCCAAAGCAGGCGCACGTGTAGCGCCCAGACCTTTGGCACGATGTGCGCAGCCGCGTTGCCACGGCTGCTGTACTTCGCCGCCATCTACCAGCGCTTATTGATGCGGTCGCCTTTGCGATCCAGGCGGCGATCGACACGCTGACCACGCCGATCGAAGCGGCTATCGACGCGCTCGCCACGACTATCCAGGCGCCGATCTATCCGATCGCCCGTGCGATCGAGGCGGTCAGCTCGTTGGTCCCGACCAGCCCGCTCTGCCCGCGCAGCACGCCGATCGAGGCGGTCATCAATACCATCGCCTTTGCGATCGAGACGACGCTCGACGCGATCACCCTTACGGTCGAGGCGCTGTTCGATCCGATCGCCCTTGCGGTCAAGGTGGTTGTCAATGCGATCCCCAGGGTCCGCAACCGCCAAACCCGGGGCGCTCAGAGCCGCTACACAAACAGCGGTGGTGATAACTCGGTACAGCATTTTCCGATCCTCTTCACGTTGTGTTCCTTCTGTAACGTGGCGGCCGCGCAAAAGGTTGACACCACGAGCGGAATGGCCGGTCATATCTGCGGGCGTGCAAGGCTGGAGGACGCCGTTCGTGGGCGTGGAATCGGCTATCGTGACCGGAAGAAAGGCACGATCACGGCCGCAAGCGACCGGCCACAGGGCTTCGGTTGACGATGCAATCGCAATCATTTCACAATCGTGACACACACAAGCCGGCTTGGCGCGAGGTGGTCGATCCGCGCGTACCAGACCGCGACATCGCGCCCAGCCGCTTCGAATCGAGCACCGCTCGGGACCGCCCCTAAAGCAACGAACAAGACACAAGACATGACCGCAAAACAAACGCCTGAACGCACAGGCCCGCTGACCGACATCACTATCATAGACTGCACGGTCGCCCTCGCCGGACCTTTTGGCACAGCGATGCTGGCGGACCTCGGGGCCAACGTCATCAAGGTGGAACCGCCCGGAGATGGTGCTCGCGTTCGAGCACCACATGCACCCGACTATGCGCCGGTCCGGTCGCAACGCCGCGGCGGTGTCGATCACGGCGGGTTCTTCGAGTCGATCAACCGCAACAAGCGCAGCATCATGCTGAATTTCAAGGACCCCGAAGACAAAGAGGTGTTTCTGTCGATGTGCGATCAAGCCGACGCCGTGGTCGAGAACATGCGGCCGGGTGTGATGGATCGTCTGGGCCTTGGCTACGACACGCTCAAGCAACGCAACCCGGCGATCGTTTACGGTTGTATCCGTGGCTACGGGGACCCGCGTACCGGCGCGAGTCCCTACGCCGATTGGCCCGCGTTCGATATGGTCGCGCAGGCGGTCGGCGGACTGGTCCACGTCAACGGCCCGGCCGATGAAGACATCGGCTACCCCTGCGGCGTGAGCGTTGGCGACATCTACCCCGGCACCCTGCTCGCGTTGGGGGTCGTGTCAGCGATACACAATGCCCGCACCACCGGCGAAGGCCAGTTCATGGATATCGCCATGTACGATGCCATGCTGGCGTTGTGCGAAACCGTCATCGTCAACTACGGCTACCCCAATGGGCGTACCCTGAAATCTACCGGTCGCAAACACACCGATCTCGCACCCTTCGGAATCTATCCGACCAAGGACGGCGCGGTTGCGCTGGCGTGCCCTGGCGGCGGAGAGCATTGGGAGGTGCTCGCGGTGGCCATGGGACGCAACGATTGGATCGAAGAGGAGCGCGTATCCCAGAGGGCGCGCATGGATATCGACCGAGCATCGATCGAAGCAGCGGTGACGGAATGGACGCAGAGCAAGACCAAAGCTGAGGTTATGGACATTCTGGGCGGGTTGGTGCCCTGCGGTCCGGTCAACACGGCCGAGGACATATTCAATGACCCACATGTGGCGGCCCGCGATATGATCGCGAAGGTCCAACTGCCCGGCGACAATCCCGAGGTGTCCGTGTTTGCACCGCCGATCAAGTACACGCGAACCCAGACCCGGGTCTATCGGCCCGCGCCCAACCTAGATCAGCATAGGGACGAGATCCTGACCGAGTTTGGTCTGCTGCCGAAAGCGAAAAACGCGAGCCGGTGACGGAGCAACTCCGGTTTCCCGCCGGCCGGCTCGTTCTCCTCGCGGGCGCAATCGAGCAGGACGACGTGGTGGGCGCGGCCGGTTTTCTCTGCCAGGTCAATGGCTTCATCCCAGCAGGCGTTGCCCCAGGCGGAGTCGTCCGCGTGGGCGTTGGTGAGGATGACCGGGGTGTCTTCGGGAAGCGCCGCGACGAGGCGGTAGGCGATGGCGCGGACGTCTTTGACGGCGCTGTAGAAGGCCTCGGATTTGAACTCGGTGAGCGCGAAGGCGACGTTGTAGATGCTGTGATTGTCGAGGACTTTGGCGCCGGTTTTGGCGGCGAGCGCGCGGGCGATGGTGAGCTTGCCGACGCCGGGGTAGCTGTTGATGTGGATGAGGGCGGGTGTCATCGGCGGGGCATGTTGGTGCGGCGAGCAGGCTTACTGCATGCGTTGCGCGGCTTGGCCGAAGAGATCAAGCCCCGAGGGGTCGACGAGAAATTCGGTGGAGAATTCTGACCGGGTGTTAGTGGCTTTGAATGTCAGGAGCGCCACGCCCCTTTTGCTGTCAGCGCTCCGGGGCGGCGATGTGAGGTCGAACCGCAGTCGGTCGCCGGCGACTGGCCGGATCTCGAGGTGTTCGTTCACGTCCTCTTCGAGAATCCGATCCGCCCAGCGCCCTACGTCCTGCAGTGCGGCCCGCAGGGGCTCGGCGCCGATGACCAGGCGGTCGATGGCGTAGCTGCGGCCAACCATGCTGGCGTCATAGGGGTATTTTTCGACCACCGAGAGGCTCACCTCGGCGGTCTGACCGGTTTCGACCAC
>JBCCHL010000037.1:0-27762 GCA_039028775.1 Pseudomonadota bacterium
CGCCTATAAACAAGATGACGATCAGGATCGACATGATCACGGCTGCCACGCGCGCGTTGCGCTCATTCACGCGGCGACGGTCCTCGGTGATCAAAGCGATCGCGCTCGGGTCCGGCTCGGCCTGGAGTTCTTCGAGCCAGTCATCCACACTCGCTTCGTCGTTATCCGCTGTGCCCTCGCCGCTGTTCGACCCTTCGGTTTGCTCGTCTATGGACTCAAATCGTTCCAGAGTCGCGTGCTCGGATTGGTCTGACGGCTGTGTTTCGGTTTCTTCATCCGCTGACTCTGGCGCTCCCCCTTGTGTCGACGCCTCGCTGTCGGCTTGCGCGTCTACGGTGAGCAGCTCCCGCTCAGCGGCTACCTCCTCTTGTGGTTCTGCTGCCTTTTGTGCCTCTGCCGCCTCGGTTGGCGCTGGCGGATCTTGCAGCTCTTCCAGCTCTTCCAGCTCATACAACTGGGGCTCTTCGGCTGCATCGTGAGCTCGGCTTAACTCCGCTGCTGCCGCTTCTGTCGCTGCTGCTTCTTCTGCCTTATCTTCCGTATCGGCCACCGAGAGTGAATCTTGTTCATGCTCCAATTGCCCCACCAGCTCAATCTCTGACACTTGCGCAGATTCCGCCGCTGCCGTGAGCTGATCTTCTACTGCCGCATCGTCCAGACTGGGCTCCAACTCAGCGGTCGCATCGACAGGCGCCTCTTCATCCACCAAAAGTAGGTCATCAGCCGCGACTTCATCTAGGTCGCCACCCTCTTGTGGCGAATCCTCTTGTTGGGACGCATCCTCTTGTGGGGACGCATCCTCTTGGCGCTCATCTTCTTGGTGCCCATCCGCCCCAACCTGATCGTGGGCAGCCTCAGGGACGGTCGAGTCTGAATCCTCGTTCGGGTCTTCAGCAGGATTTTCTGGAGCTTTCCGCCCGCGCAGCACGTTGACCAGCCGCTCATCCATTCGTGCGGTGGCGGGCTCATCCAACACCGGGTCCACCGCCGTCTGACTTGTTTCCCCGACTATCGTCTCCCCTGCTTCCACCTCCCCAGCGTCCGCCTCATCTTCACCCTGCGTGGCGGCGTCAGAATCGCGCAGAGATTGCAGGGCGAGTTTCAAGCGAACCTGGCCGCGCATCAGTGTGTGCGAGATATAGACTTCGTGCTTACCGGGCATCGAGATCAGTGTGCCTTCATCCAGTTTTACGCCGCCCTCAGGGTCTTCGACGATGTCACCGAACAGCACATAGTCCGCGTGGTTAGAGGACGCCGAAAGCAACCCGTCCGGGCTGATCGAGAAGCGGAGCCAGCGGGAATCGGGCTGCGCACCATCCAGCACAAAACCGCCCTCGGCATCCTCGCCGATGACCAGTTCACCGCGTAGCTGGATAGCTAAGCCATCCGGGGTGGTAATCAGATACCAGGCAGGAGGTTCGGACAATCTTCTAGCAACTCAATTTCTCAGGTGGTGAAGGCAAGCGCACCAGCGCGAGGTACGCTGCCGGCTATGGCAACTACTTACTATCGCATTTATGCGCCGCAATGAGTAGCACGGCCGCGCTGCCAAGGGCATTGGCGGGAGGTAGGACAGGGCAAAAAAATTTCCGATTTGCATCTGCCAGCGAGATACAGGATGCTTAGTTAATGCGGGTTTAGGAGTAAATCCGTATGCGCCAAAAGCGGGCGACAAAAGTTCCGCTGGTGCCCAATTCACATTGGACTATAAAACGCTCAGCGCCAAACGCATTAGCACGGGTGCTGAATACAGAAAGGGGAAAACATGGCCGCTATACGCAGAAGCGTAGCCGCACTCATGTGTGTGCTACTGTCCTACCTTGCCTACGCACCTGTAGCTTACGCAGAAGAAGAACCGCAACGTCGCGTGATCGAAGAGATGGTGGTAACCGCTGAAAAACGCGAATCCACCGTATCCGACACGTCTATTTCTATCACCGCCTTTGGCGAGGACATGATCGAAGACTTCGGCCTGCAGGGCGCGGACGAACTGGTCAACTTTATTCCAGCCACCACGCGGGACGCCTACGACATTCGCGTGCGTGGCGTCGGTCGCAACTTCCGCGCCCTCGGGGGTGATCCGGGTGTGGCGACCTACTACAACGGCATCTATTCCGAGGACTTTGGCATCGCCGCCTCAGAAAATGGTCTGTACGACGTCCAGCGCATCGAGGTGCTGCGCGGACCGCAAGGTACGCTCTACGGCCGTAACTCGATCGGCGGCGCTCTGAACTACATCACCAACCGTCCAACCTACGAGTTTGAGGGCGAGTTGCGCACCCAGGTGGGGAGCCTAGGATCCCGCGAATACTACGGCATCCTGTCGGGGCCAATCATCGCCGACAAGCTGGCCTACCGAGTGGTTGGCGTCATGCGCGATCGCGACGGATCCCAGGATGGTCTGAATGGCAGCGAAGACATTAACACCATCGACGATGAGAATTTCTCAATCGCCCTGCAGTGGAATATCTCCGATAACCTGGAAGCCCACATGCGCTGGAATGATCGGTCATCTGATCGCATCATCGGTCAGAGCGTGGTGGCAAACTCCGGTGTCGGCGCCGATCGTGGCGCGATCGATACTACCCGCTACACGAGGGGTTTACGCCTTAACCTGCCGGCCTCACCCGTCACTGCGGCAACCCCTGGCGCGTTCGCGTTCACGGATCCAGTAACCGGGGCGGTACGCTATGGCGCCTACGCCCGTCCGGGTGTCGATCAGGCATCTACCGTCCTGCCCAATCCGGCGTTTGGTCTGCCGGCCGGATCCATCCCGGTCGACCCGGATTACGAGGACCTGCGAGGCGGGGTTGCGTCCAACAACGACAACAACGAGAAATTTGTCCAGAACGGTGTGCAGTTCGAGCTGTCTTGGGACATCAACGACACCACCTCGCTGAAATACCTTGGCGGCTGGTCCGATTTCGATTACACGTTCGACATCGACCTCGACAACACCAACGGCACCTTCACCCAGCCACGCCAGACGGTGCTCGAAGCGGTGGAAACCTCTTCCCACGAACTGCAACTCCTGTGGCAACTGGGTGACAACCTGGAGATGACCAGCGGTGTTTACCTATTCACATCCGACCGCCTGCAGAATTTTGCATTCCGTGATAGCCAGACGTTCACCTCCGCATTCAACTATGGTGGCTTGCTCGGATCCGTTGGATTTGCAGGACCTCACACTCGCCGCGGCTCCACCGCGGTTGGCTCTTCTGATTTTGGCTTGTGGGAGGGTGATCCGACCGGTGCATACTATGAGTACTGGAACAAAACCAGCACCAAGGCGACCGCGGTTTATACCCAGGGGACCTATACGTTCAATGACGAGTTTGCACTGGTTGTGGGACTGCGCTGGGCAGAAGACGAAAAGTCAGCCTTCGAAGATCGCACCGGTTACTTTGAAGGGTCCGTGGAAGCTGGTGGTTTCGGCGGCTTCGGCCCTGGCCTGCAAGCCTCCTGCGCGGGCCTGTTCGGCTTTGACTGTGGCCTTATAGGGTTGACGCCACTCGCAATCGTGAATGTGTTCACCGGGGCGGCAAATCCGACCTTTAACGCCCTCGATCCGATCGTTCCGACCTGTCCGCTGGGCACACCGCCCGGCGAGTGTTCGAATCGTCTGGTCCTGGGCGGGATTCCGTTCTCATTTGCTGACCGCGCCCGGGGTGACGACACCTGGGGGGATACCTCATTTCGCGTCAACCTGGACTGGACCCCGAACGAAGATACGCTCGTCTATGCGTCCGTAACCACTGGTTATCGCGCAGGTGGCTACTCCCTCGGTATCGGTGATTCGCGCGGACCGGGTAACTTCGGTAACGTTGTCCCGCTGACCTATGACCAGGAAGAGGTCATCGCTTACGAAGTCGGCTACAAAGGCACCTTGCTGGACGGTACCCTACAGTTGAATCTGTCCGCGTACCTGTATGACTACGAGAACTACCAGGATCGCGTCGAAGTCTTTGACACCGTCGCCAACGCAGCACGGGATAGGGTCGATAACGCGGACGCTGCGGAAAACTCGGGTTTCGAATTTGAGGTCAATTGGCTGGCCACCGACAACCTGACCATCGGCGCGAATGGTTCTTACACCAAAACCAAGTACAAGGACGATGCTTTCGTGGTCGAGGATGACAATCCATTCTTCCCGATCGAGGTATTTTCCAACATCACCCCCGATGACCGCCAGGTTCCCGATGCATTTCTTGTCACAAACTTGAACGGCAATCCGCTGAAGCGTATCCCGGAATGGAAAGCCACCCTGTGGGGTTCATACGAGTGGCGCTTCGAGGCGGGCACCCTCACCGCTGGTGCAACCTATGCATACACAGGGGAGTACTACACGAGTGGGATCGAACGGGATCTTGATCTGGTTCCCGAGCGCACCCGCCTGGACATGTCTGTCACCTGGCGTGACAACCGCGATCGCATTGTCGTTCGCGCGTTTGTCGACAACGTGTTCGACGAAGTGTTCACCCGCGGCATTGGTACCGGCACCTCAGCCAGCAACTACTCGCAGTTTGCAACGTCGCTGTATCCGCGGTACTACGGCGTCGATATGACCTACCGCTTCGGCGCGTTCTAGCCTCGGCAAATCGGACGCTTGCAAGGCGTCGAACAAGCCCCGCTCTCGTGCGGGGCTTTTTTTTGCGCAAACTCCGCTGCCCGGTTGCAAGCCCATCGAGCTTTGCGTATACCTGCTCGGAAACATTAGGGGGACGAGAGATGGCAGACATGAGCATGGAAGACGCCGTCGCGAGCGGCATGCTGTTGGCCTACCACGCTGCTACGGCACCTGAGCGCATGGCGTTGACCAGCGATCACGGCAATCGCACTTTCGCGGAGCTGAATGCCAACGCCAACCGCCTGGTGCGCTTGTTCAGAGCAAACGGTATTGGCAACGGCGACGCCATCGCGGTCGTGACAAGGAATCGCCCGGAGTTTGTCGAGGCGCTGTTCGCGGCGTTTCGCAGCGGTATCCGCCTCACCCCGATCAACTTCCACCTCAAGGGCGAGGAGATCGGCTATATCGTCGACAACTGCGAGGCCCGGGCGTTCATCGCTGACGCCTCTCTCGGGAGTGCGGCGGAGGAGGCCCTCAACCACGCCCCGAACGTCGAGCTCAAGCTGATATGCGGCGGTGCCGCCGACGGGTTCGAAGAATATGCCCCGGTGTTGGCGACCTACGATCCCAGCGATATCGAAGCGCCGGTCCTGGGCGGTCGTATGCTGTATACCTCGGGCACCACCGGCCGCCCGAAGGGGGTCTATCGACCCACACGCACCCCGGACGAGCCGATCTGGGCGCCGGAGCACCCGGGCTGCTATACACCAGGCGAGAGCTGCGAACTCCTGACCGGGCCGGCGTACCATGCGGCCCCATTGCTCATCGACATCATCCAACCGCTCTCGTCCGGCGTTGGCATCATCATGATGGACAAGTGGGATGCGCAGGAAACTCTGCGACTCATCGACGAACACAAGATCACGCACACCCACATGGTCGCCACGATGTTCCATCGGCTGTTGAAACTGCCGGCAGAAGTGCGCGCTCGCTACGACGTATCCAGCATGCGCTTCATGATCCATGGGGCCGCGCCCTGCCCGGTGCACATAAAGCAAGCCATGATCGATTGGTTCGGACCGATCGTCTGGGAGTACTACGCAGCCACCGAGGGTGGCGGCGGTTTCCTGATCGGCTCGGAAGAGTGGCTGACCAAGCCGGGTACCGTGGGCAAGCCGGGACCCGAGTTTGATAACAAGATCCTCGACGACGACGGCAGCGAAGTTGCCGTTGGCGAGATCGGCACGATCTACATGCGGGCTCCGGACCAGGGCCGCTTCGAGTATTACAAAGACAGCGAAAAGACCGCTAGTTCCTACGCGGGGGATTACTTCACGCTCGGCGATATGGGCTATTTTGATGAAGACGGCTATCTCTTTCTCACCGGGCGCAGCGCCGAGTTGATCATCTCTGGCGGCGTGAACATATACCCCCAGGAGGTCGACAGCGAACTGCTCAAGCACGAGGCCGTTCTCGATGTCTGCACCATCGGTGTACCCAACGAAGAGTGGGGCGAGGAGGTGCGTTCGGTAGTCCAGGTCAAACCCGGTGTGCAAGCCAATGCCGAGTTGAGCGCTGACTTGATCGCCTGGGCCAATGAACGGCTGGCAAAGTACAAGTGCCCGCGCCAGATCGACTATGTGGCTGAGCTACCCCGCTCCGCCGCAGGCAAGATTCAACGCCGCGTGGTTCGCGCACCCTATTGGGAGGATCAGTAGTACCTACCGTGGAGATCGACTTAACCAATCCGGCCACGTTTGCCAACGGCCATCCGATCGAGCAGTACCACTGGCTGCAGGACAACGCCCCCGTCTATTGGCACGAAGAAGCCGACGGTCCCGGATTCTGGGCCGTCACGCGGCATGAGGATGTTGCCGCCGTAGGTCGTGCCCCGCATATCTTCAGCTCGGAACCGACGGTGATGCTGGCCGATCCCCTGGAGGGCACCACGTCCGATGACGAACACAAGATGATGCTGATGATGGACCCTCCGCAGCATACGCAATTCCGCAGGATCATCTCCAAACAGTTCACTCGCGGGCCCGCAGCAGAGTTGCGTCCACGGGTGGCAGAGCTGTCGGCCCAGATCATCGACAAGGTCATCGACGCCGGCGAGTGCGACTTCGTGGCTGAGGTAGCAGGCGAGTTGCCGTCTTACCTTATCGCCGAGTTGACCGGCATTCCCCTCGACGACGGTCGCGAGCTGTACAAGCTCACCGAGATTATTCACACCGATCCGAGCGCGCTCGAGGAAGGAGCTCAGCGCGACGCCGTGCTGCAGATGTTTGGCTACGCGCAGAAGGTCTATCATGACAAGCTCGCCAATCCAACCTATGACCTCGCGAGCCAGATCGTGCATGCCGAAGTGGATGGCCGCAAACTCGACGAGGTGGATTTCCAACTGTTCTTCATGTTGTTGATCGATGCGGGCGGCGATACCACCCGCAATCTGGTCGCCGGCGGGCTCCATGAACTGATCAAAAATCCGGAGCTGCTGCCGCTATGGCGGGACAATCCGACCGACGAACTTGCGGCGAGCGCGCGCGACGAGTTGTTACGCGTCGTCAGTCCCGTCATCTACTTTCGCCGCACGGTTAAACAAGACACCGAACTGCACGGTCAGAAAATTGCCGCCGGCGAGAAAGTGGTGCGGTACTTCGCGGCGGCGAACTACGACCCGCGCGTGTTCGAGAACCCCACGACTGTAGATCTCTATCGGCATCCCAACGAGCAGATCGCTTTCGGTACCGGCACTCATGTCTGCCTGGGCCAGCACATCGCACGCGTCGAGATCGATTGCATCTTCAAGGAAGTACTACAGCGCATGGACAACTTTCAGCTTCTGGAGCCACCCGTGTGGCTGGAGTCCAATTTCATCAGCGGCATCAAGCGCATGCCGATCGCGTTTACCCGGCGCTAACCAGCAAGATAAGTGTTGACCAGATCGGTGAGATTGTCCTCGTAGGCATAGAAGGCATCGTCCAGAGGCGCAAGCGCGTCCACCGTCTCGTCCTCTATATCGAGTAACGCCTCGTGTTGCGACCGGTCTGTCGGAAAGCCGGTGGGATAGGCAATCGCGATGGCCTGGGAAAGCAAGCTGTGGGTTTTGTGCGCGCCGATCCGCCCCAGCGCTTCGAGCACTTCCGGTGTGTAATAACCGACCGAGTTGCAGAAGAACTGATGGAAACCACCATTGTTGACCTCCATCTCCAGCACGTTGATGCAGAAACCTGTCTGCTGTGCCGTTGAGAGCTTACGAAAATCGTCGATGTCCGCAACCGTCAGATAAAGATCGTCGAAGTCTTCTGGATAGCTATAGCTCATATAACCGCCTGCCTTTTAGGCAATGTCGCAGCGTTCGCTGCGAACCCTATGGGGCCGCCTGCATTCAACAGCTCACGCCGCTAGCGGGTGAGGAACTGACCGTCGCGCAGTTCCTTGAGTTGGTCACGCAGACGAGCGGCCTCTTCAAACTCCAGATTCTGGGCATGGTCGAGCATCTGTTTTTCCACCTGATCCATGAGTTTGCCCAGCGCCTTGGGATCGCTGGGAATCTCGAGCGTCTTTTCGCCCCTCGTGGTCTTGCGCTTGCTGCCTTTTGGAGCACCTGGGGCGACCCGTGCGCCCTCCATCACGTCGGAGATTTGTTTGGACACCGTCCGCGGCACTATCCCGTGTTCGGCATTGTGGGCCAATTGTCTCTCACGCCGTCGATCCGTTTCAGCCAGGGCCCGGGACATGGAGCCGGTCACGTCATCCGCGTAGAGAATCGCCCGCCCTTCCACGTTGCGCGCCGCGCGACCGATGGTCTGGATCAAAGACCCTTCCGAGCGCAGGAATCCCTCTTTGTCCGCATCGAGAATCGCCACCAGCGCCACCTCCGGCATGTCGAGGCCCTCGCGCAGGAGATTGATCCCCACCAATACATCGAACTCGCCCAGCCGAAGATCCCTGATGATCTCCATGCGCTCCACGGTATCGATGTCCGAGTGCAGATAGCGCACAGCAACGCCGTGCTCGTCGAGGTACTCCGTCAGGTCCTCCGCCATGCGCTTGGTCAGCGTGGTGACCAGCACCCGAAACCCGTTGGCGACTACCTCGCGGATCTCACCCAGCAGATCATCCACCTGGCTAGAGGCCGGGCGCACGATCACCTCCGGATCGACCAGGCCGGTGGGGCGCACCACCTGCTCCACCACCTGCCCGCCTTTCTCCGCCTCGTACGGTCCCGGGGTTGCGCTAACAAACACCATCTGCGGCGCCAACTTCTCCCACTCGTCGAAGCGCAGGGGGCGGTTGTCCAGGGCGGATGGCAGGCGAAAGCCATACTCGACCAAGGTCTCCTTACGCGAGCGATCGCCTTTGTACATGCCGCCGATCTGCGGCACGGTCACGTGGGATTCGTCGATGAACAGCAGGGCATCCTTGGGCAGGTACTCGAACAGGGTCGGCGGTGGCTCCCCTGCCTCGCGGCCGGACAGATAGCGGCTGTAGTTTTCGATACCGGAGCAGTAGCCCAGCTCGGTAATCATCTCCAGGTCGAAGCGCGTGCGCTGCTCCAAGCGTTGCGCTTCCACCAGCTTGTTGTGTTCGGTCAGATAGTTGAGGCGATCCTGCAGCTCTACCTTGATCTCGTCGATGACCTTCAGAATTCGCTCGCGCGGCGTGACATAGTGGGTCTTGGGAAAAACCGTGTAACGCGGTACGCGGTTGATGATCTCGCCGGTGAGCGGATCGAAGACGCTCAGCTCCTCGATCTCATCATCGAACAACTCGATGCGCACGGCCTCGGCCTCGGACTCGGCCGGGAAGACGTCGATCACATCCCCGCGCACACGATAAGTGCCGCGCTGGAAAACCTGGTCATTGCGGGTGTACTGCAGCTCGGCCAAACGGCGCAGCACGAAACGCTGATCCACCCGATCGCCGCGGTCCAGGTGCAGCACCATCTGCAGATAGGACTGGGGGTCGCCAAGACCGTAGATGGCGGACACCGAGGCCACGATGATCGCATCGCGCCGCTCCATCAACGCCTTGGTGGCCGACAGCCGCATCTGCTCAATATGCGCGTTGATGGAGGAGTCTTTCTCTATATAAGTATCCGACGCCGGCACATAGGCTTCCGGCTGATAATAGTCATAGTAAGAAACAAAATACTCAACGCTGTTGTCGGGGAAGAACTCGCGAAACTCGCCATATAGTTGTGCGGCCAACGTCTTGTTAGGAGCCAGCACTATCGCCGGCCGCTGTACCGCCTCAACCACCTTGGCGACAGCAAAGGTCTTACCGGAGCCTGTCACCCCCAGCAGCGTCTGATGGGCAAGCCCCTCTTCGATACCTTCCACCAGCGCTTCTATCGCCGCTGGTTGGTCACCGGAGGGATCAAACTCGGAGACGACGCGAAGTTCGGAAGCGGCTTGCACCATGGGAGTAGGCTCATCGAAAGAATCTGCGCAGTTTAGAGGGCGGGACTATGCGCATTCAAGTTGTCAGGAACGAACGAGCGGCTCTGCTGACAGTACGTTGGCAGGAAGTCCGCTAGCGGATGAGTCCGCTGGCGGATTGGGGTAGATAGATTGCTGCGGTGAGATCCCGCGAGGGGTGGCCGCCGGAGGGCGACCGGCAGCACGCGATAGCGGTGGGCTATTCGCCCTCGCCTTTATCGTCCTTCGTTTCGGCTTCACCTTCTTCAGCGTCCCCGTCTACCGCGTCGGCTTTCGCTTCCGCTTCCGGCTCAGGCTCTGGTTCCGGTTCCGGCGCCTTGGGCGGTGGCGCGGTGATCAGTTCGTGCTGCAACAGAATCGAAACTTTGTCGTCACCATTGATGGCCTTACCATCAGCGCCAACCACGGCGTAGCGTCCGTCGCGGCGCGCAAACACGGTGTAATCATCGGTACTCGCAACTACTTTCTTATTCTTGGCCATTACTTTCTCCAATGTGGGCAAATGCCTCAAGGCGCGCGCAGGTTACCCCTTTATCGGGTGGTGTCAACCGCGTGACAGCGTCGCGGGATGAGTAATAAATAGACGTATTTTCATAATCCTTTGAAATAAGAAACCGTCACTTGCCTACCATATCGGTGGGATTTCGTTACAATGCGCGACCTCATTTTGTCGCCTATGTGTTTCCGTGGAAAAGACACTGCCCGCAAAATCGAGCCACGTAGTACGCTTCGCCGGAGACTCCGGCGATGGCATCCAGCTGCAAGGCCAGCAATTTACCGTCGCCTCCGCGATGGCGGGTCACGACCTCGCCACCCTGCCGGACTTTCCGGCGGAGATTCGCGCACCGGCTGGGACGCGCTATGGGGTTTCGGCGTTTCAAATCCAATTCGGCGGCGAACGGATCACCACCCCGGGTGACGCACCGGACGTGTTGATCGCCTTCAACCCAGCCGCGCTCGTCGTCAATCTGAATCAATTAGCACCCGATTCGCTGATCATCGTCGACGACGGGGCCTTTACCGATCAGCGCCTCAAGCGAGCAGACCTCGCCAGCAACCCACTGGCAGACGGCTCGCTGGACCACCATGAGGTGATCCAGATCGATATCACCCGCTTGACCACCGAGACTGTCAAACCCCTCGGTCTCGGAAACAAGGATGCCGGCCGCTGTAAAAACTTCTGGGCCCTGGGCCTGGTGCTGTGGATGTTCGATCAGCCCCGCGACCCAACCCAAGCTTGGATCAAACAGAAGTTTGCTAGCGATCAGCAGATCGTCGAAGCCAATCTGGCAGCCCTCGACGCGGGTCATGCCTACGCGGAAACAACCGAACTGCATCACCGCTTGCGCCAGGACATGATCCCCGAGGCACCGCTGGACGCGGTCGAGTATCGCACCATCACCGGAGCGGAGAATCTTGCACTCGGCCTGATCGCCGCCGGCGAGCTGGCCGATACGGAGCTCATGTTCTGCTCCTACCCGATCACACCCGCCTCATCGTTGCTGCACCACCTGGTCGGGCTGGAAGATGCAGGGGTGAGCACCTTCCAGGCGGAAGACGAGATCGCCGCGGTTTGTTCCGCGATCGGCGCCTCCTACGCGGGAAAGTTGGGGGTGACCTCTTCCAGCGGTCCCGGGATTGCGCTGAAGACGGAGGCCATTGGCCTTGCAGTGGCCGCAGAACTTCCCCTGGTGATCGTCAACGTCCAGCGCGCCGGCCCATCTACCGGCATGCCGACCAAGACGGAGCAGAGCGACCTCTATCAGGCGGTCTACGGCCGCAATGGCGACACGCCCTTACCCGTGGTTGCGGCGCGTTCGCCGGCGGACTGTTTCGATGCTGCCGTCGAGGCGGTGACGATCGCGCTGCGGCATATGACACCGGTGATATTGCTGTCCGACGGTTACATCGCCAATGCCTCGGAACTGTGGCCGATCCCGGACATCGATACCTACCCTGCGATCAGCCACCACAAGCCTGATGCGCAGCACGAGGGCGCGGTGTTTGAGCGCGATACGCAGACGTTGGCACGACTGTGGGCAACGCCCGGCGATCCACGCTTCATCTATCGAGTGGGCGGCATCGAAAAAGACGTCGAGACGGGCAACATCTCCTACGATGCGGCCAATCACCAGGCGATGACCGATATCCGCGCGGCTAAGGTTGCGAGCGTCGCCAATTTCATCGCGGACGCCGAGATCGATCAAGGCGGACCCGGCAAGCTCGTGGTGGTGGCCTGGGGATCAACCTACGGCACCGTTTACCAATCTGTTAGGCAGAGCATCGCAGCGGGTCTCTCGATCGCCCATATCCACCTGCGTCATATCAATCCCCTGGCGCCTAATCTGCGTGAGTTACTCGCCCAGTTCGAACAGATCTTGGTGCCAGAACTCAACAATGGTCAGTTGGCAACCCTGTTGCGCGACAAGCTCAGCGTGACCGTCGCGCAATTCAACAAAGTGACGGGGCAGCCGCTGACCGTCACCGAGTTGAACGATCACATCCGCTCTCTGGTCGAGTAGTTGCCATGACAGATTTAAGCTTCAAAGATTTTGCCACCGATCAGGAAGTCCGCTGGTGCCCCGGCTGTGGTGACTACGCCATCTTGAAAGGTGTCCATCGCGCGCTGGCAGATGGCGGCTCCGACCCGGCGAACACCGTATTCGTATCCGGCATCGGCTGCTCCTCGCGCCTGCCCTACTATGTCGACACCTACGGCTTCCACACCATCCACGGTCGTGCGCCCGCATTTGCGACGGGCATCAAGCTCGCGAATCCCGAGCTCGAGGTGTGGCTGGTGACCGGTGACGGCGACGGCTTGTCCATCGGCGGTAACCACCTGCTGCACACCCTGCGCCGCAATGTCGACATGAACGTGCTGCTGTTCAACAACGAGATTTACGGACTGACCAAAGGCCAGTATTCGCCGACCTCACGCGAGGGTACGATCAGCCCATCCTCTCCCTCCGGCTCTTTCGAACAACCGATTGCTCCGGGACAGTTCGCGCTGGGCGCAGGCGCCACCTTCTTCGCCCGTGCCGTGGACATCGACCAGAAAGGCATGCCGGGATTGTTCGTGGCAGCAAAAGAACACAAGGGCACGTCGTTTGTCGAGATCCTGCAGAACTGCATCGTCTATAACAAAGACGTGTTCGACGATGTGGCGGCCAGGAAGACCGCTGCTGAAACTCAGGTCCACGTCGAACACGGCGAACCCCTGTTATACGGCAAAGAGCAGGACAAAGGTCTGCGCCTGAACACCTCGACGCTACAACTCGAAGCGGTGACCCTGGGCGAGGACGGCATCACCCTGGCAGACATCGCGATACACGACGAAACCAATCGCGTCATGGCAAACATGTTAGCCGACCTGAAGTTGCCCACCGCCATGGGCGTGATCTACCGCGTCCAACAACAGCCCTTTGACGAGGGCTACTGGCAGTTGCACCCCACCGAGCGCCGCAGGAAGGTCAAGGAACTGATCCATACCGGGGATCTGCTCGACCGACGGGTGTAAGCCTTGAATTGATGGGCCACTAGGCATCCTGGTTCGGCGAGCCCTCCAACTCTCGTTTCAACCGTTCGAGCACATCTGCCGCCGGCGCCGCGTAGTCTTTGATCCAGCGTTGATACACCCGCTGTATCGGGCTCACATCCAAATAGTTCCAACGTTCCCTACCCCGCTTCTGGGTGATCACCAGGCCGGCTCGTTCCAGCACCCGCAGATGCTGCATGACCGTGGTTCGATCCAGATGCAGCAGCCGCTCGCTCAGCTCCCCGGTCTTAAGCGGTCGATCGCGCAGCGCATCCAGAATGCGCCGCCGGTCCCCGTTGGCGAGCGCCTTGAAGACCCGCTCGCTTTCCTGGTCCTGGTCGAGTAAGTCACTCATCGCTTTGTTTTGGGTCCTTGACCACGCTTAAATATATGTTATATTTTTATCACATATTGAGAGCACACACCAGAGGAAGGACACACCATGAATCCAACATATGCGGTTTACACCCATATCGAACGCGACGTCACCGACGTGTTCCAGGCTCTGCAAAGCCAAGAGATGTTCAGCAAGGTCTTCACGCCGACCAGCGGCGACTTGGAGGAAGGTGCGGAGTTGACCTGGGGCATGCGCGCTGCCGAGGTGCAGGTCCGGGTCGACAAAGTGGTGCAAGATGAGCGTATTGAGATCACCTTCAAGCCGGCGGACTTCACCATTCCGGAACTGCGACCCGGCGACAAGCGTGACTACGAAGCGCGCATTGTGATCCTGTTCGAAGCGGCGGACGTCGGCGGCACGTTGGTCACGCTATGCGAGTACGGCTGGCAGGATGATATGCGCAGCGTCCTGCAGTCTTACGGCCACTGTGGCGGCTGGCAGACCATGCTGCTGTGTTTGAAGGCACAGCTACAGCACGGCATCGACCTGTCCACCCCGAACAGCGTTCGCCCCGACTATCAAGCGCTCTGGAGTGCACCGGGCTGAGTACCGCAAACCCCAACCCCAGCAAGCTTCTGTAACGATGCAAGGCCCGAGCGTCGACTAGGGCGGTGCGGGTCCAACTCCACCGCCCCTCCCGGCCTCCGCGCCGGGAACGACGGCTTTGAACAGCAATTTGAGGACCAACAGACGCCCGTTCGTGGCACCACAGGCGCGTTTTTACAGGACGATCGGATCAACCCACCCCCAGCCTCACCCCAATGATGAGCATACTTACCCACTAAAGCGTGTCGCAATCGTTTTAATCGATTTAACCCGCGTGATCCACCGCACAATTCGTTACCCATGGTAACGTACCTATTGCACTTACCGTGACTTTGCTCTAAATTGCCCCGACCAAATTGGTCAGACCAAAATTCACGGTCTATTCACACGGTGTGCGGACAATCGCCTTAGCCGACGCAATGCATGCGGAATGATCACATCAGGATCGATGGCAAGAGCGACTAGAATGACAACAGCGACTAAAGAGAAACCATGGCGGGAATACCCGACGAAATTGCCGGCAGCCTGATCGGGGACATCCTCTCGGGCCGCTACCAGGTTCGCGACCGACTGCCGTCGGAACGTGATCTAGCCACCCGCTTCAGCGCCAATCGCGGCGCCGTGCGCGAAGCGATGAAAAAGCTGGAGCAGATCGGTCTGGCCGAAATCCAGCCCGGCGGCGCGCGGGTCAAAGACACCTCCGAGGCAAGCCTCGACGTGCTCGGCCACATGCTCGGCCAGGGCGATCTACCCGACGCACTGCTGGTCGATCAGATCCTGGTGGTGATCAATAGCCTTTTGAGCGTCGCGGCAGAACAGACCCTGGAGCTGGCCAGCGAGAACGAACTTGCCAGCATCCGCGCGCTCACGCTGCCATTCCTCGAGGATAAGCTGAGCGACGAGGCCCACACGCTGGCCCGCTTCGAGCTGATGCGCAGCATCATGCTGACCAACAAGAATCTGCCGCTGCAACTCATCGCCAAGACACTGTTCGAACAGGTCGCCCCTCACCTGGCGCATTTGAAACAGCACGTGGTCATCGATCACGACGCCTTTGCGACCTTCGCCCGGCAGCTGGACCGAGCCCTGGCAGAACGAGATTTGCCCGCGGTACATGCCACGTTCACCGCGTTTTCCAACCTGAATCGAGAATCCATGTTGCGCGCCTTCGAACGCGCCCGCAGGCAGGCCCGGGAGGCCTCTCTATCATGATGCGTACGTTTGTTATACCGCTAGTAATTGTGGTCGCCTTCGGTTTCGGGGCCGTCACCCTGATGGCCACCGCACCGGTCCTGGAGCCTACCGCCCAGAAGCCCATACCCACCACCGTGCGGGTCCTGAACGTGAGGCCTGAGGTGGTGCAATTGAAGGTACACTCACAAGGGACCGTCAAGCCCAGCACCGAAAGCCAATTGATCCCGGAGGTCTCGGGGCGCGTCACCTGGATGTCGCCCAAACTGGTGGCCGGCGGTTACTTCACCGAAGGTGAGGTGCTTGCGCGGGTGGATCAACTCGACTACAAGAACACCAAGGAACGCGCTCAGGCCACTCTGATCCGTGCCCGCGCTGAACAAGAACACGCACGCTTCGAGTATCAGCGCCTGCAGAGCCTGGCCAAGCGCAAGCTGACCTCCCGCTCGCAACTGGAGAACAGCCTGCGCGCTTTGCGCGTAGCTGAAGCCGCGTTGGCCGATGCCAAAGTCAATTTCGAGCAGGCGGAAGAAAACCTCAATCGTACAGAGATCCAAGCGCCGTTCACCGGCTTGGTACGCTCCGAGAACGTGGACATCGGTCAGTTCATCTCCCGCGGTGCGCCTATCGCCACGCTCTATGCCAGCGACCTGGTCGAAGTCCGTCTGCCGATCGCGGATCGACAATTGGCCTTTCTCAACCTGCCGCCGACCCTGCGGGGGGAGCTTCCCGGCCAGTTGCAGCCGGACGTCAGGCTGACCACGGAGTATGCCGGGCAGCAATTGACCTGGCAGGGCAAGATTGTGCGAACCGAAGCGGAGATCGATATCTCCAGCCGTATGGTGCAGCTGGTCGCAAGAGTGCCCAACGACCCGAACGGCACACCTCTATCCGTCGGCTTGTTTGTCGAAGCCGAAATCGAAGGGCTGTCGGCGGACAACATCGTTGTCCTGCCCAGGAGCGCCCTGCGCAATAACAACCAGGTGCTGGTGATCGACGCCGAGAATCGTCTGCGCTTCCGCGCCATCCAACCCCTGCGCCTCTACCAGGATAACGTGCTGATCAAAGCGGGCCTCGAGGCTGGGGAGCGGGTATGTGTCTCACCGATCCAGACCGCCGTCGACGGCATGGCGGTCAACCCCATAGTCGATCAGCCGGAAGCGGGCGTGGTCGCCGGGGGCTAATCCGGCTTTTGTAGGAGAAGCGTTGCATGCAAACCGCGATTCGCTGGTTCGCCCACAACCCGGTTGCCGCCAACCTCCTGATGGTGGTGTTGCTGCTGGGGGGGACCTTTGGTGCCGTCACCACCAACCAGGAAGAATTCCCCAACTTTGACGTCAAGGTGGTGAACGTCAACATCACCTATCTGGGCGCCGCGCCCATCGAGGTCGAAAAGTCGGTCTGCGTGAGGGTTGAAGAGGCCATCGAAGGCCTGGAAGGCATCGACAAGATTCGCAGCTTTGCCACCGAAGGCAATTGCAGCGTCACCGCGGAACTGCACGAAGACGCGGACGAGGTCACCGCGCTCAACGAGATCAAATCGCGCGTGGACGGCATCAACAGTTTCCCGATCGAGACGGAGAAACCTATCGTCTCAAAGCTCGCCCTCACCCGCCGTGTGTTGCAGATCGCCATATCCGGCGAAACCGACGAGCGCACGTTGAAGGAGCTCGGCCGGGAATTGCGCGATGAAATCGCAGCGGTCGACGGCATCTCCCAGGTTGCGGTCGACTATATCCGCCCCTACGAAATCTCGATCGAAGTATCGGAATTGGAGCTCCGTCGCTACGGCATCACGCTGGAGCAGGTGTCCCGCGCGATTCGCAATAGCTCCCTCGATATGCCCGGCGGCACCATCAAGACACGTAACGGCGAAATATTGATCCGCACCACCGGCCAGGCGTACTGGGGGGAAGAGTTCGAAGACGTGGTGGTCGTCACCCGCAAAGACGGCACCCGGGTGACCTTGCGCGACATCGCCGGCATCCGCGACACGTTCGAGGAAGGCGACCTGATGGCCGAATTCAATGGCGCCAGAGGGGTTGTAGTCAACGTCTCCCAGGTCGGCAACGAAGACCTCATAGAGATCGCGGAAGACGTGGCCCTTCTTGTTGATAGATTCAAAACCCAGGTTCCCGAAGGCATACGTCTCGATACCTGGATCGATAGCTCTCAGGAGCTGACCGAGCGCATGAGCGTGCTGACCTCCAATGCGGGCGGCGGCTTGTTGCTGGTATTGGTGATCCTGGCTCTGTTTCTGAAATTCCGCCTGGCCATGTGGGTGGCGATAGGCATCCCGGTCGCCCTGCTCGGCACCCTCGGCGCCCTGCCTTTCACGGACATCACCATATCGACGATGACGGTGATGGCGTTCATTCTCGTGTTGGGCATTGTGGTGGACGACGCCATCGTGGTCGGCGAACGGGTCTACGCCCACGAGCAGATGGGCAAACCCGGACTGCAAGCCGCGGTGGACGGCACCTGGGAGGTTTCGGTACCGGTTATATTCGGCGTGCTGACCACCATCGCCGCGTTTCTGCCGCTGATCCTGGTTCAGGGTCGCATGGCGGGCTTCTTCTCCCCCATCGGCTATGTGGTGATTTTCGCGTTGGTGTGCAGCATCATCGAATCCCAACTCATCCTGCCCTCACATCTGGCGCATCGTAAGAAAGACGAACCTTCCACCGCCGCGAGCAAAGGCTGGAACCGTTTTCAGGGCCGCATCGCCGACAGCCTGCAGAACTTTGCCAACACTAAATACATGCCCTTTGTTAACAAGGTGGTGCACAATCGCTACATCAGTGCCTCCTTCGGCCTTGGCATTCTGATCCTCGCGATCTCCCTGATCATCAGTGGCCGTGTGATCTTCGGCTTCTTCCCGGCCATCGAAGGTGATCGCGTATACGCCGGGCTGGAAATGCCCGAGGGTGTCGCGGCGGAAACCACCCTGGCCGCCGCCCAGCGCATCGAAGCGGCGGCGCTTGAGTTAAACACGGAACTGACAAGAGAGCTGGGCCTCAGCCAACCGATCATCCAGAACATCTTCTCGTCGGTCGGCAAGAATGTGGACCGCAATGGCCCAGGCCAACCGCCGGGACCCGGGCGTTCCAACATCGCCGAGATCGTCATCGACTTAGCCCCTTTGGCCGAGCGCGGTGACACCCCCGCTGCGGTGCTGGTCAACCGTTGGCGCGACTCGGTGGGAGAGATTCCCGACGCGGTCAAACTGGCCTTTGACGCTGCCACCTTTTCCGCCGGCTCGCCAGTCGAGTATCAGCTGCAGGGGCGGGACGTGGAAGAACTGCGACGCGCGGCTGAGGACATGAAGGCGGAGCTGTCCCGCTACGACGGCGTGTTCGACATCACCGATTCTTTCCGCTCGGGTAAACAAGAGATCCAACTGAGCCTGCTACCCGAAGCCCGCAACCTGGGCCTCACCCTCGCGGATCTTGCGAGCCAGGTGCGCAGCGCCTTCTATGGATCGGAAGCCCAGCGCGTGCAACGCGGCCAGGACGATGTCCGCGTGATGGTGCGCTTCCCCGAGGCAGAGCGCAAGTCGATCGGCCATTTGGAAGACATGTACATTCGCACCCCGGACGGCAACCAGGTCCCGTTCTACAGCGTGGCGAAATTTGAGTTGGGGCGGGGCTATTCACGCATCGAGCGCATCGACGGGCGTCGTACGGTTACCGTGCGTGCGGACGTCGACCGCGGGCTTGTGTCACCGGAAGAGGTGGCGGCCAGCCTGCGCTCCGACTTGGTGCCGGCGTTCGAAGAACGTTATCCGATGATCGACGTCAACCTGGGCGGCGAACAGGAAGAACGCATTACCGCCATGGCCGGTCTGGCGATCGGCTGCCTGTTCTCGCTGGTCATTATCTATGGCCTGTTAGCGATCCCGTTGAAGAGTTACTTACAGCCGCTGGTGATCATGAGCGTCATCCCATTTGGTGCCGTGGGTGCGATTGTCGGCCACTACGTGCTGAACGTGCAGCTGATGTTTTTCTCCGCCCTTGGCATCGTCGCCCTCTCAGGCGTGGTCGTGAACGCATCTCTGGTGCTGGTAGACTATGCCAACCGTCAGCGCCGCGAAGGTATGCCCACCACCGAGGCCATCCTGACCGCCTGCGTCGTGCGTTTCCGCCCGATCATCCTGACTTCGGTCACCACCTTTGTCGGTCTCATTCCCCTGATGTCTACGAGCACCCCCGCCACCGCACCGTTCCTGCCGATGGCGGTCTCTCTGGCTTGGGGCGTTTTGTTCGCCACGTTTATCACTCTGTTGCTGGTACCCTGCCTGTACATGATGGTGGAGGACTACAAACATCTGCTTGCCCGTCTGGGCGCCTGGGTCAGCAATAAGCCACCACCGCAGCGCGAAGAGATTTCTGTGCAACCCAGCCATGGCGGCTGATGG
The DNA here is from genome assembly GCA_039028775.1 of Pseudomonadota bacterium. Classification (GTDB taxonomy): domain Bacteria; phylum Pseudomonadota; class Gammaproteobacteria; order Pseudomonadales; family Azotimanducaceae; genus UBA4421. Next base: position 20,098 of record JBCCHL010000037.1, read on the forward strand.
CCTGACCATGGCAGCCGCTGCCCGCGGCTGCCGCGCACGTTGACGGACTTGCCGAGCACCCCTAGGGGTTGGCACAGCCGAGTCTGGAACCTGACCTGGCCGGTGATCCTGGCCAACATCACCGTTCCCATGGTCGGCGTGGTCGATGTGGCGGTGATGGGACGCCTGCCCGAAGCCACCTATATCGCCGCGGTCACCATGGGCGCCGCCATGTTCTCCGCGGTCTATTGGCTCTTCGGTTTCCTCCGCATGGGCACCACCGGATTGAGCGCCCAGGCGTATGGGCGCGGCAATTCCGTTGACATCTTAGGCACCCTGCTGCGCGGGCTGATGATTGCGGCAACGCTGGGATTGCTTGTGATCAGCGCGCAAGTGCCGCTACAGTTGCTCCTGTTCGAGATGTTCGGCGCGTCCGCGGAGGTCAGCCGACTCGCGGGCGTTTATTATCAGATCCGCGTCTGGGGCGCGCCCGGACTGCTGATCCAGATGGTGGCACTCGGCCTTCTATTCGGCCTGCAACGCATGCGTGACACGTTATGGTTGTCCGTGAGCTTCAACCTCATGAACCTGATCCTGGATGTGGTGCTGGTGCTCGGCTTCGATCTCGGAGTAGCGGGCGTGGCCATCGGCACAGTAGTCAGCGAGTGGACCGCCGCCGCCTTGGGTCTGTTCCTGGTACTGCGCGTGTTTCGTCAGCACGGCTGGCCGCTGCGCCGCCCGGCCGACCTCTGGACCACGGCCGCGTGGCGGGGCTTTTTCGACGTCGGCGGCAACCTCATCCTGCGCACCTTCTTTGTGCAACTCCCATTCCTCGCCGGTTCCGTGCTGGCGGCCCGATACGGCGATGTGACCCTGGCCGTCCACGGCGTGTTGATGCAGTTGTTTCTCGTCATGACCTTCAGCCTCGACGGCTTTGCCCACACGGCAGAATCCTTGACGGGTTATTGTTTCGGCGCCGGTAAACCCCATGCGCTCAGGCTAGCCGGTCGCTACTGCGGTATATGGGGTATAGGGACGGCCCTCATGACCGGCGGGGTCTATGTGCTCTTCGGCGATGTTTTCATAGGGTGGCTCACCACTGCCCCACCGGTCCGGGAGATGGCCGGCGAATATCTGCCGTGGCTCGGCATCGCCCCGCTCCTATGCGTCGGCGCGTTCGTCTACGACGGGATATTCATCGGCACCACCCACATCCGTGAGATGCGCAATGCCATGCTGCTCTCTGCGGCGATATGGGGTGGGGTTCTATGGCTGGCAACACCCATGGCTTATCACGGCGTGTGGCTCGCGATGAGTGTCTTCATGGCGGTGCGCACCATCAGCCTCGCCGCTTACCACCCCCGCATCCTGCGGGGTGCCGCTGCACAGAAGGCCGTCGTGACTGGTGCGTAGCGCATCGAGTTGCAGTAGAATCAAGACGGGCGGTTCACATTCACAAGTTTAAACGGGGGTAAAATGGCAGACGCTGTCCTGGAAAACCCAGATCTGTTTGATCTGACCATGTCCGATGAAGCGGCACCGCTTCTCGACGCAGTAAAGAAACACATCAAAGATAACGTAGCACCGATACAAGAGGAATTTCATGCTCTGCACGCGGAGAAGACCGATCGTTGGTCCTGGCATCCGCGCCAACTGGAACTGCTCGATGGCGCGAAGTCGAAGGCCAAAGAATCCGGCCTGTGGAACTTCTTCCTGCCTGACGCGGATACCGGCGAAGGCTTGTCTAATCTGGACTACGCCTTTATCGCCAACGAACTCGGCAAGCACCCGCTGGCGTCGGAGACGCTGAATTGCTCCGCACCGGACACCGGTAACATGGAAGTCCTGGAGCGCGTGGGTACGCCGGAACAAAAAAAGCAGTGGCTCGAACCGCTCTTGAACGGTGAGATTCGTTCTGCTTTTGCGATGACCGAACCGGCATTGCCCTCGTCGGATGCAAAGAACATCAGCACCCAGGCGGTTCTTGAGGGTGATGAGTGGGTGATCAACGGCGAGAAGTATTACATCTCCGGCGCCGGTGACCCGCGCTGTAAAGTCATGATCACCATGGTCAAGACCAGCCCTGACGCGGCGCCGCACAAGCAGCAGTCGCAGATTCTGGTACCCATCGATGCGCCCGGGGTCAAAGTCCTGGAAGGCATGCAGGTGTTCGGCGAAGACGACGCACCCCACGGCCACATGCACATCGTGTTCGACAACGTGCGCGTCCCGAAAGAGAACATGCTCCTCGGTGAAGGCCGCGGCTTCGAGATTTCCCAGGTTCGTCTGGGTCCGGGCCGTATCCACCACTGCATGCGCTCCATCGGCGCGGGCGAACGTGCGCTGGAATTGATGGTCCGCCGCGGCTCCGCGCGAACCGCGTTCGGCAAGCCAATCATCCAGCTGGGCAAGAACCTCGAAGTGGTGTCACGCGCTCGCATCGAAATCGACGCCTGCCGTCTGATGGTCCTGCAAGCCGCTAAGGCGATGGACACCTTGGGTAACAAAGAAGCCCGTGTGTACGTCAGTGCGATCAAAGCGATGGTGCCGGAGAAGATCTGTCGGATCATCGACGACGCGATCCAGATTCACGGCGCGACCGGCGTGTCCCAGTGGACCCCGCTAGCCCGCATGTACACCGGACAGCGCACCCTGCGCCTGGCCGACGGACCTGATGAGGTGCATCACATGGTGGTGGGCCGCAACGAAGTACGCAAGTACGAAGGTCAGCGGTACACGGAGTTGGATGATAAGCTGGTGCTGGATCACGACGTTTAGCACGGGCGCTACCCAACGCCACAAAACCCCAGCCTTGCGCTGGGGTTTTTGTTTTTGCAGTACGATCGATCATCGCGCCGGCTGCGGCCAATCCACCACCAACTTGGCGGCAAAGTGGCGTGCTGTTGGCGGCGGGAATTCGTAGACAAGCATTGCGCGGTTGATGGACATTCCCCGCCCCCCCACAAATCTGAAATCACATGCAACTCAATACCGATCGGATTCGCGCCGCGAGAGAAAGCAGAGGCTGGAGCCAGAGCCAACTCGCCAGGGTTTCTGGGCTGGGGCTGCGGACCGTTCAGCGTATAGAGTCTTCTGGGAGCGCATCGTTCGAATCCGCCACCGCGCTCGCATCCGTCCTCGAAGTCGGCGTTACGGATCTGCGCGCTCGCTCCAACGCTGGTCACAGGAACACGTGGCTGGCGTTGTGTGGTTCTGGCTTGTTCGCCGTGCTGGTTGCGCTGGTCTACGGAAACGTTCGAGCCGAGGACGTTCTACTACTCGACTACGTGTATGAGAGAGCGGCGCCAGGTGATACCTTCACCGCCCGATCAGAATTTCGCGTGCATTTTGAAAAAACCGCAACCGCAGACCTGGGCGGGCGACTGGAAATCGACTTTCGCGGGGAAGAACAGGCCGACACGGTAGAGTTGGCGGTGGTGGTGTACGAACACGGCCAAGATCAAAACGAGCCTACAATTGTCCGAGGAGTCACTTCTGGGCGCTACGGCGAGCCGATTGTCTACAGATGGAAGAAAGCTGAGGCGATGGAGCGCAGATTGACTGTGATCCCAACTCGATCAACAATTTCGGGATGGCTCTCGGACAGTCCTTCGAAGACACAGAGGTAGCGGAACACTACGGATATCGTCCGGACTACCCGGCTGATCTGTTCGCCAAGCTTTACGAGTTGAGTCCACAACATCATCACGCCCTCGATCTGGGCTGCGGCCCTGGCAAAGTCGCCAGGCAAATCTGCACCGTGTTCGATTCTGTTACAGCGGTCGATGCCTCCGAAGCGATGTTGACGATCGCCCAGAACCTTCAGTCAAATTCAGAAGAGACGGATCGTACGAATATCCGTTGGGTGCACAGTCCTGCCGAAACGGCTGACTTTGCAGACCACAACTTCGACCTCATCGTTGCAGCGGCAAGCATTCATTGGATGGACCATACGCGGCTGTTTCCGCGCCTGCTGGCCCATGTGGCAGGTGACTACGTTTTTGCGGTCGTGGATGGTGACGGTGCACATCACCCACCCTGGCAAAGCGAGTGGGGTGACTTTCTCGGCAAGTGGATCTTCGAACTCACCGGCCAAACATATGCACCAGACAATACGGACTCGGCCTTCGCCAAAAAGATGAAGCGTCACAAAGACTGGTTACGGTTGGAAGGTGAGGCCTCTTTCGAGCACACCTGCACACAGACCATCGACGACTTCATTCGCTGCCAGTTCTCGCGGGACACGTTTGCGCCTTCGAAACTGGGGAACCGACGCGGGGAGTTCTCCGAACAACTACGACGGGTCGTCTCGCCGCACGCAGACCCCATGGATGTCCTGACCTATCGGGTTCTAACCCGCGTCGAATGGGGCAAGATTCGAACCGTCTGATTTGCCCTCCCCCAATGCAGAGCATTGCTTCTCGTATCGCTCTTCAACCGACGCCTCGACGCGTGTGAGGAGCAGCCAATGCCACACCTCTCGAGGGTGGTGACCTACTGATTCAGTGAGAAAGTCTCACCAAACGGCCTAATCACCGAACTGAACGACCACGCCGAGCGCGGCTGGTGGGCGATCCGATAGCATTCCGCCGCAATATCCATCGGCTTGCAGAAGTAGTCATCGGGTTTGTCCGGATTACGTTTACGCGTCCATTCGAGATCGATCACCGCATCGATGGCGACAAATCCGACATGCACGCCTTTCGGGCCCAGGTCCCGGGCCATGGACTCCGCCAATATTCGCTGCGCCGCCTTGGTCGGGGCAAAACCGGCAAACCCTGCCACCCCGCGATACGCTGAGGTGTTGGCCGTGACGATAAACGCACCCTCACCCTGTTCGATCATATCCGGCGCCGTGGCCTGGGCGAGATGCAGCAGCGCCATGGTGTTGACCTGAAAGTTGCGATTGAGCACTTCGGGCTCGATCTCCAGAAAGGTGCCGAAAGCACCACCCACCGCGTTGTGGACCACAATGTGCGGCGCGCCGAGGTCGACTTTGATCCGCGCGAGCGTGGCTTTAAGGCCGTCGGTGTCGGTCACATCACAAGGATAGGCATGCGCGTTGGGTAACTCGTCAGCCAACGCTACCAGCCGATCTTCCGAACGAGCGAGCATTGCAACTTCGTATTCTTCGGCAAACACCCGCACCAGAGCGCTTCCGGTACCGGGTCCTACACCGGTCACGACACAGACTTTACGCGACATACTTTCTCCTCCTCAGATCGCAAATCAGGTCCCATATTAACGCTTTAACGCAACAACAGCTAAAGCGATGGGTAGCCATGGGTAGCCTAAGCGTCGTCGATGAAGGCCTCATAGGCCGCCGCATACGCCGGATCCCAGCGCGACAGCGCTGAGCGATTCTGCAACAGGTCATCGGTGTTCCACTGGATGCGCCGCTCGTCCAGCGCCCTTGGGGTGTCGTTATCCGGGCAGAGGATATAAAAGTCGCCGCGGGTAAGACTGGTCAGCATGAACTCGACCACTTGGGCAGGACTCCAGGCTCCCGGCGGTTGTTCGGGCACAAAACGCGAGATCATACCGGTGTAAGTGAAACCCGGCACCAGCAGGTGCGCAGACAACTGACAGTTATCGATCTGACGCAGGGCATGGGCTACGCTCTCGGTATAGGCTTTGACCCCGGCTTTGGAAAGGTTGTAGGCATAGTTGCCGGGTGGGTTGGTGATGCCTTGTTTGGAGCCGGTGTTGATCACGGCGCCGGTGAGCCCCCCCGCCAACATACCCGGGATAAAGGCCTGGCAGCCGTGCACAATCCCCCACTGATTGATCTCGATCTGACGCTTCCAGACGTCCAACTTCTCCCACGGAGCACACGGCGGGAAACCGGTGCCGGCGTTGTTCATAAGACAGCGCACAGCGCCTAGTTTATCGGCCGCGATTTCTGCAAGACGCTGTACCTGCTCGAAATCCGCAACATCACACACCTGCGCGTGCACCGTCCCGGGCAAACCATCGAGAGTTTCAGCCGCTGCTCCCAGTGCCTCTTCGCTCAGATCGGCGAGCAGAACATTCAGTCCCGCACCAGCAAAGTGTGTGGCGGCGGCCAGGCCGATACCGCTCGCGCCTCCAGTGATCACCACCCCGTTTCCCGCTTCCAGCCAATCTGTCATCTGATTCTCCCCGTTTCAGTTTGTTGGTTATTGTGGTGGCAGTTGCGCGTCGGGCGCGGTACGCCACCAGGGTTGATCCGGCAGCGGCTGCGGATTCGGCCAGATGCGATCAAGGCTGTCACCGTCATACACCTCGCCACCTTTGATCACGGTTTCGATCTTCACGCTGTTGCGGATGTCCTCGCCGGGGTCGGCGGTCAGCACCACAAAGTCGGCCAGTTTACCCACTTTGATAGAGCCGACATCGGTATCCAGCCCAATCATTTCGGCACCCATGATTGTGGCGGCACGCAGCGCTTCGAGGTGGGCGTAGTTACCGCTGGCCAGCGCCCACAGCTCCCAGTGATAACCCAGGCCCTGCAACTGCCCGTGCGCACCGACGCCAACCTGACCGCCCGCTTCCACCACCTTGCGAGCAGAATCTGCCACCGTCCCGGTGATGTACTCATCCGGATGAAACCAGGTACGCCGCAGCGTGCTCTGGGCCAGCGTATGAAACGGCGTGAAGCGTCGCAGCTTCGGGTCGCGGAAAGGGCTTTCGGTGGTGAAAAACTGATTCTCACCAGATGGCCCGCCGTAGGTGACGAGCAGCGTCGGTGTATACGCGATGCGGGTCAGTCCGGAGAGTTGGATCACATCCCCGTACAGCTTGGGGGTGGGGTATGCATGTTCCAGCCCGCTGAAGCCGTCCACGGCGTGGGTGAGATCGAGTTTCATGTCCAGCGCGCCTTCCGTGGTCGGCATCAGCTTCAGTTCGCGCGCCGCCTGGATCAGCCAGTGCCGTTGCTTACGGGAGCCCGAGATATAGGCCTTGAGGTTATCAACTCCATAGCGCTCTTTGTAACGGGTCAGCACACCACGGGTGTGGGCCAGAGACTTGAACTCGTTACTGTTGAAAATCCCTGGGCCGGTGGAGAAGGCTCGCGGGCCGATCATCAGACCCGCATCGACCATATCCTGCGCGGCCAGGATATCGATAGACGAAGGCTGCACGTCGATCCCAGTCGTCACACCGTAGGCGAGGTTGGCCAGGAACGACGCGTTGGAGGCCTCCGGGACCTCTTTTTCCACCCGATAGTGGGCATGGGTATCCACATACCCAGGCACCAGGAAGCGTCCCTGGAGGTCGATGACATGCGCATCCACCGGCACCACGACATCCGCAGTGGGGCCTACCGCCGTGATGCGGTCCTTATCCACCAGCACCGTTGCCTCCTCGAGAATGCCCACCTCATCCATGGTGTATACCTTGGCGCCGACCAGCGCGAGCTTGCCTTGCACCTGATAGCGCGGCAGGTAGACATCGATCGTCTTGGCGAGGTTGTGTTCATCGTCCTCTGCGATTGCGTCTTCCTTGTCGCCGTCTGTGTCTGCCGATTTGTCATCTTTGCTGTCGTCTTCCTCGTCCGAGAAGTCCAGCGTGTCGACCTGGCGCCGGTAGATGCGATCGCCGACCCCCCAGATCAGTGTCTGTCCATCGGGGCTAAAGCTTGCAAAGTCTGCACCGATATCGGTGAGTTGCAGCATCGGCAGTGATGGGGTCTCGATCTTCAGC
>JBCCHL010000038.1:0-27703 GCA_039028775.1 Pseudomonadota bacterium
ACAGCGTATGGTTTGAAAATCTCGATGCGCGGCTCATAGATAAGATCGCCAACCTCAGCACCACCCGTGTGTACCGCAAAGGCGCAACCCTGTTCGAGCGCAACGAGCCTGGTGATTATCTTTACGGGGTCATCTCTGGCCGGATTCTCATAAGTATCCGTTCGATCGAAGGTAAAGAACTCTCGTTGAACACCGCTTTGGCAGGCGATATCGGTGGTGAGATCGCGGTGCTGGACGGTGGCCTGCGCACCGCTACCGGCGTGGCGCTTGAAGAAACCCTGGTATTTGTCATCCACCGGGATGCGTTTACTCCCCTGTTGCTGGAAGAGCCCGCGATCGCACTGAACCTGATCGGAATCCTCTGCGAGCGTGTGCGCCACACCAGTCGTCAGGTCGAAGACTATGCCCTGCTGCCCGCCAAGACGCGACTGGCCTGCCGCTTGTACAGCCTGGTCATAGAAAGCGGTCAGGATATGCCCTGCACGGTCATGGTCTCGCAAACCGAGTTGGCCTCTTTTCTCAACGTCACCCGCCAGGTGGTTAACGGTGTGTTGCAGGAGTTGCAGGCGGAAGGCTATGTGGAACTGGGCCGCAACCGGATTCATATCGAATACTTGGAAGATCTAATCCCCACCGATCGAACGCTCAGCTGATCCCACCCAGCTTGATCGGGTCTGTCTCGGAGCGCTAGAGTGCAGGCTTTTTGCAATCCGCGACAGGTATCGGGATGAGCGATGCAGATCGAAGCAAATGGGATAGCCGCTATGCAGCTGGTGCCTATGGTGAGCGACGTCACCCCAGTCCTTTTCTGGTGGAGCAGTGCCGTTCGTTGGCGTTGTCCGCACCACTCCGTGCGCTTGATGTGGCGTGTGGTGCCGGGCGCAATGCACTGTATCTGGCAGGCCTCGGCATGCGGGTTGATGCGGTGGACATTTCCAATGTGGCGCTCAACCGCCTGCGGCAGAGCGCGCGTGACGACGGCGTAACGCTGGAAACCCACTGCCACGACCTGGATTTGCCGCTCGACCTGCCCGGGGGTGCGTACGGCTTGATCGTGATGGTGCGCTACGTCAACGCGCGCCTGCTCGCCGCGCTTCCCGAGATGCTGCAGCCAGGTGGTATACTCTTGGTCGAAGAACACCTTACCAGCCATGTGACCGTCAATGGACCGGGGAGCGCACGCTTTCGCTTGCCAGCCGGTGCCCTGCGACACACGCTGCTCGACTCTGCGGCGGTGACGATCGACCTGCTGCACGAATTTGAGGGCCTGGTCGAAGAGCCCGATGGCGAGCGGGCCGCGTTGACCCAGGTGGTCGCGCGACGTCGTTCGGATTGATCCTGGCGCGGAACGTGTCGAACACGAAGCACGAGGCGAAAAATGTTATGACCGAGACCGTGGTGCCCCAACTCGACATGCAACGTTATCTACGTGGTGTGTTATCGCCCAGGGAATTGGCGGCGCTCGCGCTCGCCTGCGAAGACCACGGTTTCTTTCTGCTCGCCAACCATGGGCGCGAGGCGCTGGTCGCGAGGGTGTTTGCGCAAGCGGCGAACTTTTTTGCTCAGGACAAGGCGGCAAAGCGAAGCGTGCTGCGCGACGCAACCAACCCGCTGGGCTACTTTGATCGCGAACTGACCAAACAGAAGCGCGATCAGAAGGAAGTGTTCGACTTCAAGGCCGGTGGCTATATCTCCAGCAAGCCCGCCAAACAGACGCGCTGGCCGGATCATGATCCGGCGTTCCGGCCGGTCTTGACGGATTTCTTTCGTGAATTCACCACGCTGTCGCTGCTGACCATGGAGATGGTATTTGTGGCCTTGGGGATGCTTGCCGATACGGTGCAGGCGCGCCTGCGACGTGGCTTCGGTGCACATCATAGCAGTGCAGCGCGGCTGAACTTTTACCCAGCCCACGATCCGGTGCCCGCCGACGAGCGTGCCCAGGTGAGCGATTTGGGTGACATGGCACTGCATCACCATACCGATCCGGGCGCGATCACCCTGCTGCTGCAGGACGATCACGGTGGCCTGCAGGCACGCTCCAAGCGTTCGGGCTGGGTCGACGTCGAGCCGGTCCCCGGAACCATTGTGGTCAACGTAGGGGACGTCATGCAGGTATGGAGCAACGATCGGTGTGTGGCCGGGATGCACAGGGTGTTGCCGGTACATAGCGAACGCGGTCGTCTGAGCGTGCCTTTTTTCCTGCAGCCGCACTACGATACGAGCATTGTGCCCTGGAACGTGGATGGTGAAGCGCCGCGCTTCAGCGAATTTTCCTGGCGCGATTACATTCGCGGCAGGGTCACCGATAACTTTGCCGATTACGGCGAGGAGGATATTCAGATCGAGCGGTACCGCATTGCCTAGCGATATTGTCACGCCGCCCGGATATACCCATATTCTGTTCGATCACGATGGCGTCCTGGTCGATACCGAACACCTCTACTGCGAAGCGACCTGTCGGCAGCTCGCGCTGCTCGGGGTCACCTTCAGCGCGGCCGACTATCTCAAAATCCAGGCCGTGGGTGGTGACGCGTGGCGAGGTGCGCGCGATCTGGGATTGAGCGATACCGATATCGAGGCCGCCGGAGCAGCGCGCAATGAGCACTACCAGGCGCTCCTGTGCAGCCGCGAGATCGATGTGCCAGGGGTCGATGCGGCACTCACGGCATTGGGGCAGCGCTGTACAATGGCGATAGTCACCACGGCGCGGCAGAGCGATTTCGATCTCATTCACCGGAATCGTACCATTGTCGACCATATGGCTTTTGTACTGACCAACAAAGACTATGCGCGCAGTAAGCCTTACCCGGATCCGTATCTGACGGCCCTCGATCGGTTCGGCATCGCCGCCGAGTCCGCGCTGGTCGTAGAAGATTCGCAGCGCGGGTTAGCCGCCGCGGTCGCTGCGGGCATCGATTGTGCGGTGGTGCACCATCCCTTCACGGCGAGCCAGGACTTCTCCGAGGCGCGCTATCGGATCGAGACCCTTGCCGATCTGCTGGAGCTGGTGAACTGAGATGGCGTATGGCCAGAGTGAGAGGTTTTCCCGCTGCTGCCTAATTAGGTATCGCAGATTTGACCGCACACCCGTCCGCGGTACTCGCAGAGCTACGGGTACCCACCATAACGAGGAGCTGTGATTTGAGCGTTTATGACTTTGCCCCTGATACGGTTGTGCAGACCGTTGATCAATTGCAGACGCTTTACGGTGAGGCGTCGGAGCGTGCATTGGTTAAAGAGTTGGATCATGTCAGCGAGCACTACCGTGCGCTGATCGAGGCGTCTGGATTTGTGGTGTTGGCAAGCGTAGGCCCGGAAGGCGTCGACGTTTCCCCGCGCGGCGACCCCCCTGGGTTTGTGAAGGTGGTTTCTCCGCGCTGTCTCATGTTACCGGATCGGCGTGGTAACAATCGTGCGGACACGCTCAAGAACATCGTGCGCGATCCCAGGGTGTCGTTGCTGTTCATGATCCCCGGAGTCGGCACCACGCTGCGCGTGATCGGGCTGGCTCGGGTGGTGGTGGATGAGCAGTTGTGTGGTCGCTTTATGATGCAGAATAAACCTGCCCGCAGCGTTCTGGTGATAGACGTGCAGAGTGTTTACTTCCAATGCCAGAAGGCGTTGGTGCGCAGCGGCTTGTGGGACGTGGAGCGGTTTGTTGACCCTGCCAGCTTGCCGAGTGCCGGCGAGATGCTGCAACACCTGGATGCCCAATTCGATGGCAAGGCCTATGACGCGAGCTACAAAGACTACATGCGAGAGACGATCTATTGACCGTGGCGCGTCAGATCACCCGGGTTGGCGCCTATGGGCTTCTGACCCGCGACGACGCCATCCTGCTGTGCCGGATCTCGTCCGAGTTGCCACACCTCGCCGGGCAATGGACCCTTCCCGGTGGGGGTGTCGAATTTCGTGAGCACCCACGGGAAGCGATGATCCGCGAAGTTCGCGAGGAGACTGGCTACTATGTTCGGGCGAGTAAGCTGGCGGAAGTGGATAGCGGTGCGGTGGAGACCCCACGGGGGGAGTTGCATGCCATCCGCATCCTCTACTTTGCCGATATCGTGGGCGGTGAACTGCGCTTCGAGGTGGGCGGTACAACCGATATGTGCGCCTGGATAGTCCGTCGAGAAGCCCACGATCTACCCCTCGTTGAACTCGCCGAACTAGGACTGGAATTGGCGTTCGCGTAAGCCGGGTTGACGCCTGCGGCGATCGCCTTTGGCAACCACCGCGACACCCGGACCGGAATCTCGGGCGCTATGCCGAAAAGCGGTAGGCCATGTAGAGGAGATAAGAGACGAGCAGAGCAGCACCTGCACCTCGACCCAGGCGGGCGTTGCTGAAGAAAAACAGCGGTATCACGACCAGCACAAACAGGAACGCGACCGCCAGATCCAGGGCGCCGCCCGTCGGCACCGGTACCGGACGGATCAGGCCCGCGGAGGGCAACACCACCAGCGAGTTGAAGATGTTGGAGCCGACGATGTTGCCGAGCGCCAGGTCGGTCTCATTCTTGTAGGCCGCAATGGCTGAGGTCACGAGTTCGGGTAAAGAGGTGCCGATCGCGACCAGCAAAATACCGATCACAACCTCGGAAACCGACAGGCGTATGGCGATGATCTCACCCTGGGTGATGGTCAATTGCCCGCCGTAGGTCAACATCGCGATACCCACGACCACCAGGATAATCTCGGTCACCAGTGCGGTTCCGCCGGATGTTGCCTGATCTGCTTCTTTGACCAGAGGGTCTTCTTTTTCGCGAGCCAGATCGCGGACCATGAAGTAAACGAAGATCGTGAACAGCAGGAACAGGATGATGGCGTCGCCACGATCGAGCAGCGGAGTCCCGCCCGACAGAGGTCCATCGGCGGCCATCACCATCAAAATGGCGGTGACCAGCAGCAGAAAGGGTACTTCCCGCCGCACGACCTGGCCTTGCAGGTAGATCGGCGACAGCAGCGCTGCTATACCCAGCACCAGGCCAAAATTCGCGAGGTTAGAGCCGACGGCGTTGCCAAAGGCCAGATCGGTGGCGCCGCGCAAAGCGCCCGTGATGTTCACGACAAGTTCCGGCGTGCTCGTGCCGAAGGCGACCACGGTCAGGCCGACAAATACCGCTGAGACATCGAAGCGATAGGCGATGGCGCTTGCACCTTTGACCAATGCAGTGCCGCCTAACAACAGCAGGGTGATCCCTAAGGCGAGCAACAAGTACGCCATGAAGTCCGTGTCGTCTGATGGGGGGTGCAGTATGTTCGTTCGCTGGCGTGGGCTCAACCTCTTGCGGCCGATCTGACCGCCCTCCATCGACGTTGGCGGTGGACAGATCCAGTTCTCTATATTCACGGCGTTTTCACCGTCCGGCTCCTAGGGTGGGCGGAGCAAAGCTCTTTCCCGCCATGCCGAGGCGCGACGGGTGCCTTTGCGCATGTCACAATCACGAACCTTAAAACAAGAAGGCCAACCACATGAACAACACGATGATCGGTACTCTTGGTATCCTCGGTAGTCTGCTGATTGGCGCATTGATCGCCTACGTGGGCAGTTCGCACTCCGTCTCTTACGCAGGCGTGCCGGTGTTCGCCATATGTGGCGCCTTCGCTTTCATCGTTCAATGGGTGGTTTTCACCCATGCGTGGATCAAGCACACCGAGCACTTCTTTGATCTCACCGGTAGTTTGACCTATCTGACCATGATCACGATCGGGGTAGTGCTCGGTGGTACGATGGATGTTCGCTCGCTTGTTATCGTCGCGCTCATCGCCATATGGGCGATACGGCTTGGCAGTTTCCTGTTCCTGCGCGTCCGTGGCGCCGGAGAGGATAGCCGTTTTCGCAAGCTCAAATTTTCGTTTCCGATGTTTCTGATGACCTGGACGTTGCAGGGTACTTGGGTGTTTATCACCGCGGCCTGTGCGCTGGCTGCCATCACCTCGAACAACAAAGTGGCGGTGGATGTGTACTTCTGGGTGGGACTAGCGCTGTGGTGTGTCGGCTTTGTGATCGAAGTGGTCTCCGATCGGCAGAAAACCGCCTTTCGCGCCGACCCGGCTAACGCTGAGCGATTCATCACTTCAGGACTGTGGGCCTGGTCGCGCCACCCTAATTACTTCGGTGAGATTGTCCTGTGGGCCGGGATCGCGGTTATGGCATTGCCGACGCTCCAAGGTCTGCAGTACGGCACGCTGATCTCTCCGGTGTTCGTGGTTGTGCTCCTGACCTACATCAGCGGGGTGCGCATGTTGGAAAACAAGGCGGAGAAAACCTGGGGTGCAGACGCCGACTACCAGGCCTATAAGGCGCGCACACCAGTGTTGCTAATGCTGCCCCCCGGTGATCGGGGCCTTCAGTCGGAAGGCTGATCCCATCGCTCTACGGTCCGTAACATCCACCGCGCTGTTGCGGCGATCGGACCGGAGACCGTTGCGTAGACTACGGCTTTACCCTGGCGTTTGCGTTGTACGAGTCCCGCGTCGTGCAGAATCTGCAGATGTTTGGCGATCGCCTGGCGACTGATGGTGAGTTCTTTCGCGAGTTGAGAAGCGCTTACGGATTGGGTCGCCGCTCGGGCGAGAAGGGCTCGACGCATGGGGTCGGCCAGGGCGGGCAGTACTTTTTCTATCGAGACCGCGCTCTGTTGCTCGCTTGGTTGATCCATCTGATGTGTCTGCCGGTTTTCTCGCGATTGGTTGGGTGGGCCCCATCCGCGAATACTCCGTTCCCGCGCTTGTCAATTGCAGGTACTCGGTTGCAGGTGAGGGCTTAAGCTTGAGGAGCCAAGTGTGTGCGTTTGTTAGACGGACCGCAAGCCCGTGTGCACTTTCAGGCGTTGCGTTCGAAGAGCAACTCGAGACGCCCCTGGTGGAGCAGGGTCCCACGGCTCACCTTGAAACTGTTAAGAGACTCGTTCAGGCGTTGCTGGGAGTGGGTGAAGGGCATCGGTTTGTTGTCTTCGGGAAAAATTGCCAGCGTTTCACTGTCTTCGATCGCAAACAGGTCCTGCTCCACGGTGGCGTTGTTGTACAGCGCGCCGAATCCGTACCCTTGGGTGTGTCTGGTAAGGTGTGGGGTTAACACATCGTTCAACGCAATCAGCGCTGTCGGGCTCAGAAGATGTAGATAGTCCCAGAATAAGCAGGCATCCAAACGGCTACCGTCCGGCAGCCCCAGTTGCTTGGTCAGAGTGGTGCGCAGGATTGCGAGTTGCTCTTCGGGCTCGTAGTCGGCAAAGGCATTGGCATCCACCAGGCGGGCGGCGGACGCCAGATCGGCGCAGTACAACTTGACGTGGAATTGTTGCAGGAAAGCCACTGTGCGGCCCTGCCCCGGCCCCAGGTCGAGCACACTGATCGATTGCTGCGCTTCGAATCTGTCGAACACCGGCGCCAGCAGGCGTGTTTCAACCAGAAGTGGTTCCATAGGGCAGGAAGAATAACCCGCTAGCGCATGGCCAGGAAGGCCATGCGTTAAATGCTTGTTGATGGTCTGTCAGATCAACAGGCTTGTTTGGCCGCCGGGCTTGAGTCGGGGGCAGGGGCGGCCGCAACCGGCTTGTTGACAGTTTCTTCGCCGGGGTCCATATCGATGCTGCCCTTGAACTTAGCGCCGTCTTCCAACGTCACGCGAGGTGCTTTGATATTGCCCTGCACTTTGCCACTGCGGGAGATGATCACTTTCTCGGTGCCGTTGATGTCGCCGACCACTTGTCCGTCCACCCGCACGGTGTTGGCGGAGATATCCGCCGTGACCTTGCCGGAGGTGCCGACGGTCAGGTCGTTCTTGGGTAATTCGACATTGCCTTCGATCGTACCTTCCACGATCAGGTTTTCGTCGCCGGTGACCGTACCTTTTATTTTAATTGTTTCGCCGAGCACCGCTGCACTCCTACTAGCTGCTGTTTGGTTAGAGAGGTTGCTTGAACTGACCTCGGGTTCCGGGTTGTCTTTGCGCTTTTCAAACACCTTGAGTCTCCGGTGGTGATTGTGTGGGGTTCATTCGCAAGGGGGATGTTAATACCTCGCGCGACTATAGAACATGAAGTGCATCAACCAAATGACATTTTAATTGATGATAATTGCGCCATCAGGCGTATCGGTTGTTGGTTCTGCGGGGTCGTTGGCAAAACCGCCGTGTGGCGCTTTCGAAACTCAACTATAAGCGCACGGCTGGCCTAACGTGGCAGGCGCGCGGTGACCTCAATTTCGAGTTTCATCGCTGGATCATACAAGCCGGCGACCAACATCGTCGCGGCCGGCGCCGCCGCACCCAGGTAGCGCCGCAGAACCGGCCAGCACGGTTCAAAGTCGGCGCGCTCCGGGAAGAGGTAACACACACGCACCACGTGATCCAGATCGGTTCCGGCCTCGCGCAGCACCGCCTGTATATTGCGCATGCATTGTTCGGCCTGCACGATGGGGTCCGGATCGATGCTCATGGTGGTGTAGTCGTAGCCGGTGGTGCCGGACACGAACACATAGTCGCCGTCGACAACCGCCCGCGAGTAGCCCATCTGGGTTTCGAACACCGAGCCGCTGGAAATTCGTTGCAAGGTCATGCAGGCTACTTTAACGCACTGTGTGGCCGAGGTCGCGCGTGGACGAGATACCGCCGACCAATGCCAAAAACGCGCAACGCGGCAAAGAGCCGAGCAAGGAGCCGAGGAAAGCAAAGAGCCGAGCAAAGCAAAGAGCAAGAGACGACCAAACCGAAACACCCCGCAACATGAGAATCGAACCGATCACCCCGCATATGGGGGCAGACGTCTACGATGTCGACCTGAACATCCTGAACGATGAGCTGGTCACAGCGCTCAGGCAGGCTTTTCTCGAGCACCAGGTGCTCGCCTTTCGCGAGCAAGACCTGAGCGTGGAGGCCCATAAGGCGCTGGGTCGCTGCTTCGGTGACCTGCATATCCATCCCTCCAAGAAGGACCTGGATACCCGTTCGGATCCGGAGCTGTTCATTATCAATACGCGTCCGGAATCGCGCTGGACCAACGGTGAGCGCTGGCACAGCGATGTGTCTTGCGAGCCGGTGCCCCCCAAAGCCTCGATTCTCTATGTGCGTGAAATGCCCGGCTCGAGTGGCGGCGATACGCTGTTTGCCAACATGTACGACGCGTTTTCTGCCTTGTCAGAAGATATGCAGACCTGGCTGCGGACGCTGAGTGCGGTGCATGATGGGTTGAAGGATCTGGCCGCCTACAACGTTAAACTTAAGCTCGGCCAGACCTATCCCAAGGCCGAACATCCTGTGGTCATCACCCATTCGGACACCGGGCGGGAGGTCCTGTTCATCAACCGCAGCTTTACCGACCATATCGTTGGCCTGACGCGGGCGGAGAGCGACGCGGTGCTGGAGATGCTCTGGCAACATGCCGAGGACAATCCCCGCTTTCATGCGCGGGTGCGGTATGCACCCGGCACCCTGGTGATGTGGGATAACCGCTGCGTGTGGCATCACGCTATTTGGGATTACTACCCTCAGAACCGCTACGCCGAGCGCGTGACGATTTGTGGAGATGTCGCGCCCGCATGGGTGGCGGCGAGCGCTTAACCGGCGGAGGAATCGTCGGCGGTTGTCGACGGCAACAGGCGTAGATTGCGCGCGAACATCGCGATCGCGATAAGCGCCAGAACCCCTGCAATCGTGAAAGCGATGCCCGGAAAATAGAACGGTGCCTGGGTGTTGGTGAAATACGTGAAGCTCTGGGTCATCACGAAGGGTCCGATGATCGCCGCCACGCTCGCCACGCTTGCGAGCACACCCTGCAGCTCACCCTGCTCGTTCTGCGGCACCTGGTTGGACAGGATCGAGGTCACCGAGGGTCCGATCAGGCCCGCCAGGGCGGAGACAAAACACCACATATAGACCGCCAGCGCGTTGGGCGCAAAGGCGATGCCGATGTAGGAGATGGCCGCCGCGCTGAAACCGACAAAGGCCGTGCGGGTCGCACCCCATTTGGGGATGACGATGCGGATCAGATAACCCTGCACAAACGCCATCAGGATACCGACCAGCCCCATGGATAAGCCAACGTCCAGGGGTGTCCAGTCAAACTTCAGGATGGTGTAGAAGTTCCAGTTGGAGGGATAAACGTGAAAACCGATGTTGTAGACAAACATCGTTGCGATCAGGCCGACGAGCAGGGGATATTGCCGAATTTGCAGCAAGGCGCCCACCGGATTAGCGCGCCGGATATCAAAGGCGCGGCGCGTGTCCGCCGGCAGCGTTTCCCTGAGGAAGAAGAATCCGTAGAGGACGTTTACCCCGGCCAGGCCTGCGGCCACGTAAAACGGCAGCCTGACATCGACGTCGCCGAGGAATCCACCCAGACTGGGCCCGAAGATGAAGCCGAGGCCAAACGCCATTCCCATGAGACCGAAGTTCTGCGCCCGCTCTTCTGGCGGGCTGACGTCGGCGATAAGCGCGTTGGCGGTTGAGTAGGTGGCGCCGGCGATACCGGTCAGGATCCGCCCGAGGAACAGGACCCAAAGTGCGGTCGCCAGACCTGCGATCAGAAAGTTGATGCCGTAGAACAGGAGCGATACCAGCAGGACGGGGCGGCGGCCAAAACGGTCGGAAAGATTGCCGATGAGTGGGGCGAACAGAAATTGCAGGAATGCAAAGCAGGCCACCAGGTAGCCGGCGATCTGCGACGTTTCGGAGAGGCTCTGTCCGGTCAGCTCCATCAGGAACGCCGGCAACACGGGTACGATCAAGCCGAAGCCGACGGTATCGAGGAAAACGGTGATCGTCACAAAAGTCAGCGCGTGACGCTTGGCGTCCATGGTGTGTCCTATGTCCTGTGTGCTTGGTCCAGTGGCACTTTGCCCGTTTGCCCTTGGCCCCGTACGCGACTGCTCACTCAGCGTATGGGCTGTCCCGATGGCGAACCATCGCGACTCGACAACATCGCGTATTTGGCTCTGTTTGTCTATGGTGATGAGCTTTGCGAAACCGCGCGGACCAAGGGTTGTGTCGGTCTCGAAAGGCAGGGTATCTCCGCGCGGTAGAGTGATATAGTCGGGGAGACAGGGTGCGTTTGATGGAGCATGTGATGTCGGATATCGAAACCAAGATTGTCGAACTAGAGCAACAGATCTACGGCCTGACCCATGAGCTGTATGCGCTCAAAAAACAGGCGCCGGCGCGACCCGTGCCGAACTACGAATTTCGGACCTTAAGTGGCCCGACCACGTTGCTTGACATGTTTGCAGATCGACAACAGCTGTTGCTGATCCACAATATGGGTCAGGGTTGCCGTTTCTGTACGCTCTGGGCGGATGGCTTTAACGGTGCGCTCGGCCACCTGGAGTCGGCGCTCAGCGTGGTGCTCGTATCAAAGGACAACCCCGAGACCCAACGGCGGTTTGCCAACAGCCGCGGTTGGCGCTTCAGACTGGCTTCCCATGGCGGTGGTGCCTACCTAGAGGAACAGAGCGCCAGCCCGGGTGCGGGTAACATGCCGGGTGCGGTGCTTTACGAGCGCGAAGGTGAACAGATTTTGCGCAAGAACGCCTGCGTGTTCGGCCCCGGCGATCTCTACTGCCCGACCTGGGGTCTGTTGGCCCTGGCGGGGTTGGGTGAAGCCGAATGGACCCCGCAGTTCAACTACTGGCTGCGTCCGGAGCAGTTGGATGATGGTGGTGAGAACGTGCTCGGCTAGCACGGGTGTTGGTCGCGTGTGGGTTCCTCACCCGCCTGGGGATTGGCGCGCTAGTCAAATATTGCAACGCACCGGGTCCAACCCGCAGATGCATCTTTGATCTTCACTGGGAAGCAGGCCACGGTAAACCCATGGGCGGGCAGCGCTTCCAGGTTGTGCAGTTTTTCCATCTGCCAGTAGGGGATCTCGCGGCCGGCTTTGTGGCCTTCCCACACCATGCTCGGGTCGGGGTTTTCGGCCCAGCGTTTGGCGGTGTGGTTGAACGGCGCGTCCCAGGACCAGCCGTCGGTGCCGACCACCCGCACACCGCGCTCGGTCAGATACAGCGTGGCCTCGCGGCCCAGGCCACAGCCCGCATCGACATAGCCGGGCTGACCAAAAACTGACCCGGCGCGGGTGTTCACCAGGACAATGTCCAACGGCTGCAGATCATGCTCGATGCGATCCAGTTCCGCCGCAACATCATCTGCACTGACCAGATAACCGTCTTCGAAATGGCGAAAGTCCAGTTTGACGCCGGGTTTGAAGCAATACGCCAACGGCGTTTCATCGATGGTGGGGGCGGGGTCGGCGCCCTTGTTGGTGGTACTGTGAAAGTGCCACGGGGCGTCCATGTGGGTGCCGTTGTGAGTGGAGAGTTTGATGGTCTCCACCGCCCAGCCTTCCCCGTCCGGCAGGTCGGAAGGCTGTAGGCCGGGGAAGAAGTGCGCCAGTCCCCCCGCGGTCTGCTGGTGGTTGGCGTAGGTCACCTGGGGCGCGCCGCCCGGATGATCCGAATATTCGTTATTTTCTATAGCGACGGACAAGTCGATGAAGTGCACCCGCATCTCTCCCCAGCGAAATTGTGATACGTCGATCTTACCATTAGCATGGTCAGACGAAAGGCGAGGGCTCGTGGAGAGACTATGAGTTACACGATCTACGGCGGCACCTTGAGCCTGTTTACCAGGAAGCTTGAGGCGGCCATGATTTTCTACGGCGCTGAGCATGTGCGGGCGGATAAACATGCCGCCAACGCTGCGCTGCTCGAAACGCGCTCTGGTACCCACCAGGTGCCCGTGCTGCACACGCCGGAAAACTGGATGATCGCGGATACCACGCCCTTGTTGTGGCTTCTCGATGCGCGCTTTCCGGGGCGGGAAATGTTCCCGAGCGGCGAATTGGGTGCGCTGGTGCATGTGATCGAAGAACACCTGGATGAGTGGATCGCACGGGTGATGGTGCATTGGCGCTGGCACTATCGGGAGAGCGCTGAGTTCGCGGCCCAGATCATCTCCGGCGGTGACCCCCGAGCTGCGGCGCGCATCGTCGACTGGGGACCCCGCGCCTGCCGCGCCACCGGCACCGAGTCGCCGCTCCAGCAGCAGGCCGCGGAAGACGAATACGTGCGCTTGCTGGATATGGCGGAAACGCAGCTTAAGGACACCGCGTTCCTGCTCGGGGATCGACCGACGGCGGTCGATTGCATGTTTCTCGGTGGCTTGCGGGCACACACCTATCGTGACCCGGTACCCAAGCGTGTGGTCGCAGACTTCCCGACGGTGGTCGAATGGGCCGAGCGTCGGGCGGATACCTGGGACGGCGGCGGTGAATTGGCCAGGTTCCCACAATCCACGGCGTTTGCGCGCCACGTGCTTAAGGAGATGGCGGACACCTATGGCACGTTTGTGCTGGGTAATCGCGATGCGTTGCAGGCTGGTGCGAAAGCCTTTCACGTCGAAAGTTACGGCGAGGACGTCAGCTATCTTACGCGGCCCTACCCCGAGCAATCGCGGCGCATGGTCGGCGCCCGCCTGCGGGACCTGCCATCCACCGCCCTCGATACTTGGTTGGCCGAGTATCGTTTGGAGCCGATTTTTACCGTTTGAGCGAACGAGACAGATGGGAGGAAGAGATGAGTAGGAACGTAGATACGAACAAGAAGGTCAACGTCAGTCTGGAGCACTTCGTCCTGCGCGTGGCCGATTTGCAGCGCTCGATCGACTGGTACACCAACGTACTCGATATGGAGGTGGTGCATCGTAATCCGATGATCTGTTTTATGACCTACGACGATGAGCACCATCGGCTTGCGCTGGCCCAGACACCGGTCGAGGCTGATATTCCCAGGGGCGCGCCGGGGTTGGATCACGTCGCCTATACCCTAGGCAGTCTCGATGACTTGGTCACCAAGTACAAACAACTGAAAGCGAAGGAGATCATGCCCGCCTGGCCGATCAATCATGGCCTGACGACCTCGCTGTACTATGCGGATCCGGACGGCAATCGAGTCGAGTTCCAGGTCGAGAATTTTGCCAGCAAGGAGGAACTCAACGCCTACATGCGGGGTGACAAGTTTGCGGAGAATCCGATCGGCATGACCTTTGAGCCTGAAGATTTGTTGCAGCGCTATGAGGCGGGCGATGCGTTGGAAGATTTGGTCCGCATCGGCTTTGACCGCTAGCGTAGAGCGCCGCAAGGTCGCTCAGCGCTCGGCAAGACTGATCTTCTGTATCCCGGCCAGCCGCGCCTGATCCATCACCCTCACCAGCGCTTCGTTGGTCGAGAATGCGTGGGCATCGATGACCACTCCCGCCTCCGGAGTCTCAGCGTGCAGGCGCACGAGTTGAGGTCTGAGCAGACGCTGTTCGATATAGCGCCCGGCGAGCAGCACCTGGTTGCGGGCATCGATGCGCACGACAATGTTCCGTTGGTCCGCACGATCCGCCTCAGCAGGTTCGGGCGGGTTCGCATCGAGCCCATGCTCGACCACAAACGTCGCCGTGACGATAAAGAAGATCAGCATAATAAACACCACATCGAGCATCGGCGTCAGATTGACGCCTGAATGGGCCTTGTCTTCACGCTGACAGGCAATTTTAGGAACCAAACGTAGACGCATAGCAAACTCTCCATGGACAGTTGCGCGGCCGTTTAGATTATTGTGATGCTGGCTCTGGCGAGCTTCGATGATCGGAAGTTATCACACCCACTGGTTGAGTGCTACAAAAATAGCATCAGCCTGGAAATGCTGCAGCGTGGATAGGCGGATGAGCTGGATGCACCTGGCAGCGGGCCCACCGCGGGAATCTAGGTTCGATCGTCGCAATGCGCAGCGCACTGCGCACGGCCATGGAGACTGTGCGCGGCTCGGCCGCTTGCGCTAAGGTGGTGATTGTTCGAGCGGATATGCGGGAGAAACACATGACCAGAATCGTAGATACCGGAACGGATGAATTGCTCTGCGAAGTACGGGAACGGGTGGCCACCGTCACCCTCAATCGTCCACAGAAACGCAACTCATTGAGCGACAACCTGACCCCGGCACTGCGCGAAATCCTCTTGATGCTGGAGGCGGACCGCGACGTGGGCTGTGTGATGCTCACCGGTACCGGGGATGCCTTTTGCTCCGGTGGTGATGTCAGCGGTATGGGGGGCAGCAGCGATGCTTCCGAAACGCCGCCCAAGAACGTCGATGAGCGGGTGGCTGAGCTGATCCGCAAGCAGGAGGCCTTAACGCTGCGTCTATACGAGCTATCCAAACCCACCATCGCGGCACTCCCGGGGCCTGCGGTAGGGGCGGGGCTGTCCATCGCGCTGGCCTGCGACTTACGGGTCGCGTCGCCCAATGCCTTCATCATGACCGCTTTCATCAACATCGGTATCTCCGGCGATTATGGCTCCAGCTGGTTTCTCAACCGGCTCATCGGTCAATCGAAGGCCAAAGAGCTGATGTACTTTTCCGATCGTGTTTACGCGGAGGAATGTGCCCGGCTGGGATTGGTCAACGCGGTGTTCGAGCAGGATACGTTTCGCGAGGACGCGTTCGCGTATGCCCTTCGCCTGGCCCAGGGCCCGTCGCTGGCGCTCAGTCGGATGAAGCGTAATCTCAATCGCGGAGCCCTGCAGGGGCTGCGCGAATCCCTGGCTCTTGAGGCGGAGCATATGGTTGCGAGTTTCGCGACCGAAGATGCCCGCGAAGCGATCAGCGCTTTCGCCCAGAAGCGGAAACCGGAGTTCAAGCAGCGTTAAGCCGCGCGCGTCGATCGATCTGCTTCACGCGTTCTCTGACCTGAGGTAGCGCGATTCACCAGGGTTTCGCACACCAGGTGGGGGAAGCGTACACTCTCCGGTTGCGGACATAGGATAGGGAGAGAGAGGTGACGCAGGAGATAGATGCGACCGCAGAAAAATATCTGCGCGGTAAGTATGCGATTGTTGGCGTGGGTGAAACCGGCTACACCCGGGGTTCAGGGTGCACAACGCGGACGCTGGGCACCCGCGCGGTGCGCGCGGCGGTGGAGGATGCCGGCCTGACCATGGCCGACGTGGATGGCATGCTCAGCTACAGCTTCAACGACTCCACCCCCTCCCCCATCATCGCCGGCGATCTGGGCATCCGTCTGAATTTCCACATGGATGTCTATGGCGGCGGCTCTTCCATCGAGGCTTTGGTGGGGATAGCGATCGGCGTGATCGAGGCGGGGATGTGTAACACGGTGGCGATCTACCGGGCGATGAACGGGTTCAGCCAGGTGCGCATAGGCGGTACCGGAGGGCGTGGTGCCCGCGCGGGATTGTCCGGCGATAGCCTTTTTACCCGTGGTATCGGCTTGATGAGTGCCGGGCAAATGTTCTGCCAGTCATTCATGCGGCACATGTACGACTATGGCACCACGCCCGAGCAGGTGGCACATGTGAAAGTCATTCACTCGGAGCACGCCGCGAATAATCCCAAGGCCTATTATCAAAAGCGCGTCACGGTAGACGATGTGTTGAACAGCCGGATGATCGTCAAGCCGCTGCATCTGCTCGACTGCTGCGTCGAAACGGATAACGGTACGGCGCTTGTGGTGACGCGTCTGGACCGCGCGCGGGATTGTCGGCATACCCCGGCGGTGATCCAGTCAGTGGTTGGACGCTGCATGAAACCCCGGGCGGATCATCACTATCAGAGCGGGCCGATATCCACCGTCGCCGGCGCGTATGCCAAAGACATCCTGTGGCCTAACTCCGGGGTAGGTCCAGAGGATATCGATGTCACCGGCTCGTATGATGCGTTCACGTTTACAACCTTGTTGCAGCTGGAAGACTACGGATTCTGTAAGAAGGGCGAGGGGGGTGACTACGTCAGTTCAGGAGCGATGCGCCTCGGTGGGTTGCGGCCGAACAACACCAGCGGCGGACATCTGTGTGAGGGCTATACGCATGGCATCAATATGGTGATCGAAAATGTGCGTCAACTGCGCTACGACGTCGACGATAGTTGCCCTATTGGTCCGGATGGCAAGCGCGTGCATAGCTATGACTACGCAGTCGGAGGCTGTCGCCAGGTGCGCGACGTCGAATTGACGGCCAACATGGGTTGGGGCACGCCGGGGATGGGTTCAGCGATGGTGATGGCGCGCGGCGCTTGAGACAGGGGGGAATAGCTATGTCTTTGCAGGGAGAGTTCATGGGAATGTCGATCCACATCGACGATCTGGATCAGGACAACCTGGCATTTTTCGAACATTGCGGGCGACACGAATTGAGACTGCAGCAATGTGCTGAGTGTGGCTTGAAGAGGTTTCCACCGACGACCGCGTGTCCCTTCTGCGCCGCCGCACAAAGCACCTGGGAAGCTGTATCCGGTCGGGGTGTGGTGTATTCGTACGGGGAGGTACACCACGCCATCCAACCCGTGTTCGCTGCGCACACGCCGTATATGTTGCTGCTGGTCGAACTGGACGAGCAGCGAGGGCAGCCGGGTGAGTTTGATGGATTACGCGTACAGACCAATCTGGTCGATGGTGACGGGCAACTCGCACCCCCGGATCTGGTGTGCGACGTGGGCATCGGCACGCGGGTAAAGGTGGTGTTCCGAGACGTGGGCGAGGGGCTGGCATTGCCTGCTTGGACCGTGGACGAAGCAGACGACACGGCCGAACCAGCCTGGCGATATGCGATAGAATAGGGTGCGCGCCCGCCACGATTAACAACCGGCGGGAATTGCCGAATATTTTTCAATTAATGCTTGGTTTTTTGCGCCCGAAGTCGCAAGAATGGGAATACCGTGTACGTGCTTTAGGGGTGCTGCGGGATGGGGGTTTTTCGCTCCAGTCGATGTATGTGGATAGTGGACGATGGATTGCGGACGGGAAGTTAAGACGTACGAAAAGGCTGTAACGCAAAAGTTCGCCAATCTTACAAGCGTAGCAAAGTGATCGGAGTTCACGAGTACCGAAAAGAAGTCTGTCCGGTCAGAGGCAGGCGTAGAGTTTATAGCTGGCTGGCACCAGTATTTGCCATGTGCTAGCTACGCTCTGGGGTTGCAATTGTAAGGTTGCTTCGAAAGCTTGCACAGAGAGCTGCAGGCCGCAAAGTCCGTCTCTTAGTGTCCGATATGTGTTGTGGTGTCTTTGTTATTGTTAAATTAACATAGTGATGGGGAATTGGCAGGTTCTATCAAAAAATCGCAAGTCTGTTTCAAGGAAAGAACATCGACAAGATGGCAATAAACAAAAACAGTCAAAAGACAACTAAAAACAGCCAAAAAACAACTAAAACAGAAAGAAAAGACAACTAAAAACAGAAAGAAAAGACGACACTTGGATGTGTTGAGCTTTGGTAGAAGCCTTTCAAATCGATGATAGTCGGGTGGGGAATAGTCAGTCGAAGTGGCTAAGGAAGCCATCTGTCTACATGAAGGTTTCTGGGTCCGTTTGGAAGAATCAAAAGCAACAAGAGGATGGCTTTTGTGGAAACGCAATATCGCGGTGAGGCTTGCGGAACGCGGTGCGCCGGCACCGTATCTAGCAGGGGTTGAGTCGAGGGGTGCTACGCAACCATGGTGGCTGTTACCGCACGGTTGCGCTTAACACTCTCGATTTAGGTTAGCCGTGATACCACATGATTTGATCTCCTTTTCGTAGTTTTTCGATGCGTAGTTTTCGATGCGTAACTGTTTCGATGCGTAACTGTTTCGATGCGTAACTGTTTCGATGCGTAACTGTTTCGATGCGTAACTGTTTCGATGCTTGGTTGTTCTCTTCGCTGCTGCGTTGATCCGTAGCTGCAGGGCTCAATAAGTTCGACGACTTCTGCAGTATCGATGAAGGCCTTCGTAGAGTCCTTCTGTATGTCTTCCTTATTTCTGCCGTTTTTATGCGATGTCAGTAAATCGTGCGACTGTGTCACCCGTTTGTAATTAGGAGACAAAGCGCCTATCTGAGGAATTCATGTCTCGGTATGTTTGTTTCGAAAACGTCAACAAGACAGTCAACCCGTAGCGGTCCTTTTTTCGATCAGGGTATGTACTGAGGTATAGCAGAGATCGACGGTGTAGCAAGTTGCTGGAACAGAAGTCAAAACAACTGATGGTAATTCGCGTGGGGGACTGCGAGTTCCACGATAACGATCGCCTGTTGATCCGCGACAACGTGCGTTATCAATTGCAGCCCAGGGATCATGCGGTATTGCGCCTGCTTATCAACAACGCGCCGCATGTGGTGCCCTATGAGGACATTCTCGCTTCCGTCTGGCGCAACAAGGTGGTGGGCGATACCGTCCTCTATCAATCCATCGGGCGTCTGCGGCGCGCGTTCGGCGATGATGCCAATGCCCCGGTCTATATCCAGACGTTGACCAAGCGGGGTTATCGACTGTTAGCCACGGTGGTTGCGACCAACGCTGCGGGTCGCGACGGCCAGTTGGCGCCGCTGGCCATTCTCGATTTTGTGCCCTTG
The DNA here is from genome assembly GCA_039028775.1 of Pseudomonadota bacterium. GTDB lineage: Bacteria > Pseudomonadota > Gammaproteobacteria > Pseudomonadales > Azotimanducaceae > UBA4421. The sequence continues at coordinate 19,381 of JBCCHL010000038.1, forward strand.
AGCAAGGGGCGTACGAGCACCCAGGCAGCGCTGATGCTGGCCGCCGAGTTACGCCGTGAGCTGGTCCAACGGGAAGTGCCGGTGATGATGGGACGGGCCCGACAAGACGGGAGCCTGGGTGTCGATTTTGAGATGCTCGAGAGCATGGCGGCAGCGATGGTGTTGACTGGGAGCGTTGCCACCGACGAAGCTGGGGTGGTACGGGTTCAGATCGACCTCTATGACGTCGCAACGCGCATCCTGCTCTGGAGTGCCCACTACGACGCCGAACAACCGTTCACTTTCAAGCGACAGGGTGAGATCGCAGCGCTGATCGGAGATGAGGTGATCCAACACCGGTGATCGATGGCAGGGCCACCACCAAACATTGGGTGTGCTATTAGTCTAAAAAGTTTACAGTTCTTGTCCTGTCATGGAGTTGGGGTTTGTGTCGCCGGACGCGGCGCAAGACACAGTGTGTGCTTTGAGTGCGGAAGGTCATCGACGACGGCCGCTCAAGGCAGGAGGCGAACGAGGTCACGCAGATGACTGACAAGGTACGCATCGCGCTGGGTCTGTTGCTCTTGCTCGTATTCAGTATCGGCGCGCTGCGCTTGCAGATCAGCGATGATGCATCCGAGGCGATGTTACCGACCGACCCCGGCACCATCGCCCGCTACGAAGACTATTTGGCGCGCTTTCCCAGCGATCAGGGCGCCCTTATCGTGTTTGTCGACCTGTTGTGTAACCCCGACGGCTGGCTGCTCATGCAGGAAGTCGAACGTCGCTTTCGCACCTTGGAAGACGTCGAACGCACGGTGTCCCTCATGTCCGCGAGTTCGCGCATGGTGCGCAGGACGCAGGACGAGCTCATGGGCGAGAGTATCGATCTGAGCATTTTTGCGGACATTCCCTTTGCCGATGCACAAGCGCGCTGCACGGCGGCAAGGGACTATCCCCCTTTTAATCGGATGCTCGTATCCGGCGATGGGCGCGCGACGGCATTGCTGCTGATCGCCGCCGGGGACCTGCACGCGGTAGATTTTGCCGCCCAGCTGCGGGAGACCATCCTGCCGTTTACGGCGCGGGCGCAAGCGCTGGGCGGGCAGATCATCGTGACCGGAGAGGCGGTGATGAGTGCCGAGCTTTCCAACGTGGTCGCGCGGGACTCGGTGTTCGTCGGCGTGATTCTATGCATGATGCTGGTCTTGCTGTTTGCTATCACGCGCAGCTGGCAGGTGGTCGGCTGTGCGGCACTGCTCAACGTGTTTGTCCTCGCGGTCGCCTACGGCTTTATGGGGTGGATGCAGATATCGCTGACCCCGGCGACCAGCATGGTGGTCTTTCTGCTGGTTCCGCTTTCGAGTGCGTTTGTCATCCATGCACACGGCTACATCGTGCGTGCCCAAGAGGCGGGTGGTGAGCAGGCCACCCGCCGTCTGCCGTTCATCCTCGCCGGGGTCAGCACCGCGGTGGGGTTTGCCTGCACGGGCCTGACACCCGCGCCGGACGTGCAGATGCTCGCGCTCATGGGTTTTGTGGGTATCGCCGCGGCGACCCTGGGCGTGTTCCTGTTTGTCTTCCCTTTCCTCGACCAGCGACCCCTGCGCTATGTCCTCCGCTTTGCTGTGCCGCGGCGCTTCCTGGCGAATCCAATCTATGGCGTGGTGCTGCTCGTCTTGCTGTTGGCCATCTGTATCGGTGGTCTGGCGCGGACCAAGATCGACTACGGACCGTCGGACTACCTCCCGCTCAGCAATCCTGTGCGTGCCGACTTCGAACAGGCGGGACAGTGGTTTGGGCGGATGAACCTGCCGCTGATGGTGTTTACCGAAGACGCGCAGGACCCGGGGGTGTGGCTGAAGCTACGGCCCCTTGTGGAAGAACTGTATGCAACCTACGGGTCCGGCTTTCAGGTGTCCTGGTTCTACGATCATCTGTCGGAATTGACCCAGGCGATGACCAGCGATGCTGCGCAAGCAGGGCTAGAATTTCCTGAGGATGCTGAGACATTTGCACAGCTGGCCCTGTGGTTTGATCCCCAGGATCTCGAGCTCTTTATGGATGAAGACCGCGAGCGTGTGCTGTTGTTGATGCAGATTCCCTATCTCGGCTCGCACGACTACTTCGTGATGAAAGATCGGGTCGCGAGCTATCTGGCGGAACACGATATCGATGGCCACTTCGTCGGGCGGGTGAGCAGTTTTTTTGAGACCGGGCACCGTATCGGTGCCGATAATCTGGTCGGCCTGAGCGTCGGTGCGGTGATCATCTTTTTTATTCTTTGGGCGCTGTTCCGCTCGGTGGTACTGGCGGCGATCGGGATCATCGTCAATGGCCTGCCTGTGCTGGCTGGACTCGCCGCCCTCGGTTGGGCCGGGGTGCCGATAGATCTCGGGAGTTCGGTGGTCGCGGCGATGGCATTCGGGATCGTGTTGGACGATTCCAGTCATCTGCTGGTTCGTGTCCAACAACTCGTTAAGTCGGGCTATGATCCGGCAACCGGCGTGGTGCGCGCGGTCGGTGATCTGATGGCGCCGATCTTGACCACCTCGGCCATCATCTGTGTCGGGTTCACTGCGCTGTACCTGGCGGAGATGCGACCGTTCAACGATTTTGCGACAGTGATCTTGATCACGCTCGTGTCCGCGCTCATCACCGACCTCATGATCCTGCCGATCATGGTGCGCCGCTTCTTCAGAGACCCGCTCGGACGTATGCGCAGCGAAACCTGAATCAGCGGACGCGGCGCAGCGCGTTTTCGGAAAAGTTGCGTTGTTCGGTCAGACCCCGGGCAAACTTGTGTTCGCCCCAGATCAACGTGGTCGCGCGACCGGTCTGCACGTTCTGCATGGTCACGCTGGTGGGGAAATAGACCACTCCGGAAGGCAGCGCGTAGGCGCGGAAGTCCTCGGCCTGCATCACTTTCTGTAGCTCGCGATCGGTGTCGTACAACTCCATGGAGCGGATCTGATGGATGCTGTCGTCGACCCACAAACGCTGGTACGCGTAGCCGGAATACGGGTCTTTCGGCGTGCGCAGCACGACATCACATTGCAGCGAGCCGCAGGTGGTGGTGCCTTCCCAGCGATAATCAAACTCGTCGACGCGAAAGTCGGTCAGGTCTTCATAGGAAAATGTGCTCTGCGCGAACGACCCGCTTCGATCCCGTGCGGATATGCGTTTGACACGATTGAACTTCGGCAGATAAATCCACTGCATCGCATCGCGATCCTTGGCGCTGAAGGTCAACAGACCGGTGCCCCGGATCGATTTCGGCGCGGCAAAACTGATCAGCGTCTTGGTCAGCTCGGGTGAGACTTCGAGTTGAGCGATCGCGAGCCTGCGTTCGGTGGATTTGCCGTTCTTGTTCACCAGCACCATCCGCAGGTCCACCTCAAAATCCCCGTACCCATGCGTGGCGGCATGATTCGCCTGCATGATCTTTGCGCCTTGGGGGACGACAGGGTCGGCCGGTTCCGCGCTCAAGGATGCGCACAGCAAGCTGAGTAAAATCCTGGTCAGCATAGATTTCAGTGTATCAGCGGCACTAATGTGCATTTAGGTTGCCTATTGATGTTACGGTACACCCTAGCGGATGGTATATGAATTGGCCATGAATACCCGTCGATGAGGGGTGCTGGCGTAAAAGCGTCTTAAAATCAGAACCTGAGGCGAAAATCCGCCTTTTTGTGGTCCAAAGTACAGGCGACAATATGGGCCGGTAAGTAAGGTAACGGAAACAATACCGAAACGGAAAACAACACCGTAAAGGAAACAGTACCGTCACGGAAATCAGTACCGTTACGGAAAATGCAGCGGTAGTCGCCTCGGCTGAGGTGCGTGCATATGGGAAAGCAGTGATGAGCAAACACATCGATCAGGCGCAGCGATTGAGCAGATTACTCGCAATTGTGTTGTGCAGCCTCTGCATTGCGGCCTGTGGTGGCGGCGGTGGCAGTCGTGCGCTCCCGATCAACAACACACCGCCGTCCAATCCGCCACTGGCTCAGACCGATTTTGAGCAGGGCATCTTCAGCGCGTCGTCCCGTTATAAAGACATCTGTTTGAATCCGCGCAGCGGAAACTTCCCGGATACTGCGGGGTCCGCGACGGATGAAAACGAATGGGTGCGCGCCTGGAGTCACGAGCTGTACCTCTGGTACGACGAGATCATCGATGAGGACCCACGGGACTTTGCCACGCCGCAGTACTTCGACCTGATGCAGACGTTTGAGCTGTCCCCTACCGGCGCCCCCAAGGACCGATTCCATTTTACGTTTGATACCGAAGCCTGGCAGGCGCTGTCCTCGTCGGGGGTATCGGCGGGTTACGGGGCGGAATTTGAGCTGCTCTCCTCGTCGCCGCCGCGGCGTGCGGTTGTAGCCTATGTAGTGGCGGGGTCGCCGGCTGCAGGTGCGGGTCTGACCCGGGGGGCGGTGGTGATCGAAGTGGATGGTGTCGACTTCGAGAACGGCGATGATGTCGACACCATCAACGCTGGCCTGTTTCCGGACGCTGCCGGTGAGGCGCACAGCTTCGTGGTGGAAGATTTCGACGGCAGCAATCGCCGCAGCGTGTCGATGACCTCGGCCCAGGTGACGGAAGATCCAGTCCCATTTACCCGCGTGATCGATACCCCGTCCGGTCCCGTGGGGTACATGTTGTTCAATACCCATATCGCAACTGCGGAATCGCGGCTGGTTGAGGAAGTGAACAATTTTGCTGGTCTGGGGGTGGTCGACCTCATCCTGGACCTGCGTTACAACGGCGGTGGCTTCCTCGACATCGCCAACGAACTCGGCTTCATGATCGCTGGTCCGTCTGCAGCCTCCGGTAGGGTATTCGACGAAACCCAGTTCAGCGACAAACATCCGACCACCAATCCGGTCACTGGTGCGGCGCTGACGCCTGACTTCTTCCATACCACCACGCAAGGATTTTCACTTGCTGCGGGTAATCCTCTGCCGAGTCTTAACCTGCCCCGGGTGGTGATTCTCAGCCAGAGCGGTACCTGCTCTGCGAGTGAGGCGATCATCAACGGCTTGCGCGGCATCGACGTGGAGGTGATCATGATCGGCGGTACCAGCTGTGGAAAACCCTATGGCTTCTTTCCGCAGGACAATTGTGGCACCACTTACTTCACGATCCAGTTCCGCGGCGTCAACGCCAAGGGGTTTGGCGACTATTCGGATGGCTTTGTCCCCACCGAGACGCCATTAGCTGACTTCGAGGTGCCGGGCTGCGTGATCGACGACGACTTCAGCCGTGACTTGGGCGATCTAGGTGAGGCGCAGCTCAGTGCGGCGTTGGAATATTTGGAGAACGGCGCTTGCCCGGTGCCGCCCACCGCCAACTTTGTCTCTAGCACCGCGAAACGGGTGGTCGTCGACAACGGCGACGGTCAGGTCAAGCCATCGTTGTTTGTACCCGGTGCGATTCGGCGCTGAGCATTGAAGATGCCCAGGCGGCGCTATCCGCTGTACCTGATGATCTTGTGCATGTGCGCTTGTCAGACTATGCCTGACGGGCGACACGCGCCACTCCTGCCCGCACTCGCAGACGCGCCGCTGCATGGCGACGCGCCCTTGCTCGACTTTTTAAGGGCGACCAGTGGGGTTGCCAACGTCACGCTCGCCGCCGAGGTGTTTCGACAAACCCACATCCTGGTGTTGGAGCCGCGCGCTCAGGCCGGTGCTGCTTATCGCATCGCCACTGGCAGAATGGCCGCGCCGGCGCACGTTTATCATCTGCTCGGCGACGGACAGCGTTGTGTTGTGCATCATCTGGCGAGCGACACGACGTTAGAGCTCGAGCAGATCGCCTGTACCAGGGTCGCATCGCCGCCACAGGCCTAGCCGACCCTCACACCCCCGGGATGTCCCGGCCTGGCGATCACTCAATAAGCCTTGAGGTGTCCTTGCAGCGTGTCGTCCCAGCGCCGATCGCTGAGATACTGGACCGCTGCTGCGATGCTGTCCGGCTGCTGCAGACGTACAAGGGTTTCGGCGGCCACCGCCGCGACATAGCCATTGGTGTCTTCAAGGGCCTGGGATAGAGGCGCGAGCAACGAGGCGGACAACTCTGGGTCCGGGCCATGCCGTGAGACGATGTTGAGGATAGCGAACGCGGCGTTCAGGCGCACCTGATCCGCCGCCGTCCAGCCTCGCTCGACCTCCGAGCGCTCCCACGCCGGCTGGCTGGCTTGTAGCAGCGGCGTGATGACCGGAAGATCAGCGGGCTGGCCGACGATGCCCAGCGCATCGAGACTTTGGCGGACCACCTGCTGGGTCGAGCTCTCGAGTAGCTTGTGCAGGCCTTGGTCGCGTACGCCCATCTCCGCGAGCGCAAAGGCCGCGTTGATCTGTATCCAGGGGTCTTCAGCAGCCAGCAGCGCTTGCAGTTCGGGAACTGCGGGGGCGCCGATGCGCACCAGGGCGTAGGTTGCATCTTCCATGACAATCGCGCGCTCGTTCCAGCGGATCGGGTAATCGCGAACGTCGTCCCGGGGGCGTTCATGGCCTTGTTTATCGCGCACCAGGAGTCGGGTGTGTCTGCCTTGGCCCGCACTCGCACACAACTCTGCCAGTGCCGTTTCCAGCGACAGGGTGTGATAGATCCGTTCCAAACGCAGCAGGGATTCGTCCTGGCCTGAGGCGGGCGGATGCTCGATCGGCTCGGGCGTCGTACCGCACACGCGTGCCCACAGATAGGCATGGGCCGCCTTGCAGCCCCAGGCTGGCATGGCCGTATCGGGTGTTTGCCAATCTGTGCTGCGATGCGCCCAGCTCGGTGCAAAGTCCGCGGTCCGCGTGAACACAAACTTGATCATCAAGCGATCCCGCTCGGCGCCGTTCGGGAAACCGGCGTGCAGCATGTCGAAGTGCACCAGCATAAAGGTGCCGGCCTCGACCAGTTCCGGCATCACCACCCCGCTCGGCGCGTGCGGGCGAGCATGGAGATAGCTGCCCGCTTGGAGCCGTGTTGGTCCCATCGCGCGCGGGGTGGTGTGTGGGAAATAGAAGCCGATCAGGTAGCGGGGCAGGTGATGACGCGCGCGGGCGAGCGGGCTCTGTGCGTCCTGGTGCCATGCCGAACCGGCACTGGAACCGCGGCCCATGGTCGGGGCTTCCGTGTCCGCCGTGATGTCCAGCGTACTGCTGCCTGTCGGGGTGGATCGATGGATCGCACGGTGCGGATGGCAGTAGAAGTTCTCGCCCAGCAGTGACTGCACAGCCCCGTTCACGACCGGGCAGCGCACGATCTGGTGCAGCTGCGGTATCCGCGCCGCAACGTTGTTGCCGAGCCAGGACTCGTGTTCGATGCTGAAGCGCAATTGTGCGTCGATCTGGTCGTGTAGGCCCGGCTCCACATCGGCCTGCAAACTCAGGTAGCCGTTGATGATGAACTCTTGCACCTGGCTGTCGGTCAACAGGTGTTGCATCGCATCCCCTCCTTTCCAGCCCAAATAATACCGTAAGTGCGAGTCCGCAACCTGCGTGTTCTGCTGGATCAACCACCTTGGCGGCGAGGATTCTTGTGCGATAACCTGTGCGACTTGCGCATGTGAGGAGGGAGATATGCTTAAACAAACATGCTTAGCGAGATGCCTAGCGCTGCTCGTGCTGTTCGGTTACTTTGCCCTTAACGGGGTTGCGCACGCACAGGCGCCTGACCCCGCCGCTGCGATCGGCCCTGCGCCACTGGTCGATCCGCTACCGGAGCGCATCCTGAAATCCGAACTGGCCGTTGCGCTCGAGCTGTTCTTTCGCGCGCCTCGTACGCAGGACGGTCATGCCCGGGGTACACGGCTGGATGGGATCCCCATCGCCTTACCTTCTAGCGCGGCGCACGCCCGCCTGCAGGCATTGATGGGGATACCGGGTGAGTCCCGCCTGGCACTACTCGATCTGCGCGGCATCCTGTATCTGAGCGATCCGCAACAGCGCAGCTGGCAGCCGTATCTCGATCTGCGCGAGCAGCGTGAGGATTTCGCGGCGGACGTGTTTCCCAACGAGGCGGGCCTTTTGGGTGCTGCGTTTCATCCACAATTCCTGCAGTCCGGCACGCCCGGCTTCGGCAAGTTTTACCTCGCGTTTTCGGCGCGCCGCACGGACGCCACGGTGCACTATCTGGCCGACGATGCGGGCAGCCACATCAGCGTGCTCAGCGAGTGGACCGCGCTGGATCCGCGCGCGATGGTTTTTGAAGGCACCCATCGCGACCTGTTGCGGGTGGGTCAGTTTGCGCAGAATCACAACATCGCAAGCCTCGCTTTCAACCCGAGCGCCGCACCCGGCGCAGCTGACTTCGGCAAGCTGTACGTAAGCTTCGGCGATGGCGG
>JBCCHL010000039.1:0-27371 GCA_039028775.1 Pseudomonadota bacterium
GCCGCTCCATGAACAGATCCCCGGGCATAAAGGCTTCTTTGGCGGACGGGATCGTGTTGCGATAAGCGGTGGTGATGGCGTAGGGCAACTGGCCGCCGGTTTTGGTCACTCGGGCCGAGAGGCGTTCGAGCAGGAAATTCGCACGCTCGATACCCTCTTCTTCGAGCACGTAGTCGAGAGACGCCAACCATTCCCGAGTTTCGTCCACGTTGGTGTCCTGATGGGGGATGTTGTCAGGACGGGATTCCGATTCAGCCATGTTGTTCTCTAATCTCTCGAAGCTTGGTTGATGTTAACGGGCGTACGCAGCCCTGGCGCGGTTGCCTGCTTGGTTGCCACCACACGGGGTCCAACCCGACAATTTGACAACTTCCTTACGCAACCTGACAACCGTTCCACCGCTTTGTCGCCACCCGACGGAATAGGCCTCTACCCGATGAGTATAGCCAACCGTGTCAAAATCCCTGCGCAGGCCCGGCGTCCAGAATCTCCGACCAAACAAACGTGGGGCCCGGATCGGTCTTGCGTCCCGGCGCGATCTCGCTGTGACCAACCATCGCATCACCAGTCAGGGTGGGGTAACGCGCACGCAGGCCATGCCAGACCCGGCGCAGGGTCCGATACTGCGCTTCGGCATAGGCCACCCCAACGCAGCCTTCCAACTCGATACCGATGGAAAAGTCATTACAGCGGCTGCGGCCCCGCCAGGTCGAGGTACCGGCATGCCAGGCGCGCTGATCAAAACGGACAAACTGTTCCAGATCGCCATCCCGGCGCACGAACAGGTGCGGAGATACTTCAAGTCCGACAAGATCGGTGAAGCTGGGATGCTCGTCGCAGTCGAGCTGACCGAGAAACAAGCGTTCCGGCGCGCCGGTACCGAACTGGCCTTCCGGCAGCGACACGCAGTGCACCACCACCAGGTCGATGGTCGCCCAGGCAGGGCGTTCATCGCAGTGAGGACTGGGGCGCCACAGCGCCGAAGAAAGTCTGTGCTGATCGTCGATGGTCACAACCGATAGCTATCCAGGCTGACGGGTATCGAATCCAAGAATATCTACACCCGGGCGGCGCGCATTATCCTCCAATAACAAGGCGCTGACCATGGGTTTGACAGCGTTCTGGATGAGTTTTGTTTGGCGCAGCCGAGCCCGATGCAATTCGCACAGCGAAATCTCATCCCCGCCGCCGATCTAGCGCAATCTCGCCCATGCAGATCAGAGCTGCGATGACTTGCGCTCACCGCCTCAGGATCAAATACTATCCGTCCATCAAAAGTTACCGATTGCAACCATGATCCAAGCCAACCTGCTGCGCCAGACTATCCGCAACAACGTCTACGAGGCGCTGTTGGAGGACTTGGGTTTCCCCGCCAGCGATGTATCCGCCGCTCTGATAGACGCGGACGAACAAGCCAGCGCACGGGTAATCACGCGCACGCCTGGGTTCTTCTGCGGCGTCGGCTGGGTCGAAGAGACAGCACGCCAGGTTGACCCCACGATCGAGATCGAGTGGCAGGTGGCCGATGGGGACGCGGTGCTCCCGGATCAGCTCCTGTGGCTCTTGCGCGGCGGCGCGCGTAGCTTGTTGAGCGCCGAACGCACAATGCTCAACTTCGTCCAGCTGCTATCGGGTGTCGCCACCCGCACGGCATCTTATGTGGAGCGTATCGGCCCACATCCTGCCCAACTGCTGGATACCCGCAAAACCCTGCCCGGCCTGCGTCTCGCGCAGAAGTACGCCGTCACCTGTGGCGGTGGCGCCAATCACCGGCTCGGTCTGTACGATGCGTTTCTGCTGAAAGAGAACCACATCGCCGCAGCGGGCAGCATCAGTGCTGCGGTGCAGGCAGCGCGCGCGCTGCACCCTGACAAGCCCGTGGAAGTAGAAGTGGAGACCATCGAGCAATTGCTCGAGGCCATGGACGCTGGCGCGGACATCGCCATGGTCGATAACTTCGATCTGGCAACCACACGCGAGGCCGTGACCCTGGCCGCGGGCAGGATCAAACTGGAGGCCTCCGGCGGCATAGATGAGACCACGATCACCGACATCGCGGCGACGGGAGTAGACTATATTTCCTCAGGTGATCTCACCAAACGCATCGAGCCTATGGACTTGTCCATGCGCTTTGTGAGCAACGCCATCGCGAACCCATAACCGAAATCCAGCACCGACCTTAGAACCTATATTGTCCGATGAGTAGATTCAGCGCCGCGGGTATCCACCTGGCCATCAGCTTTGTCATTTTTGTGGGCCTCGCCTATCTGATCGTTTTTGAGTGGTACCCGGGGATCTTCTTCGATACCGACGGCGGCTGGCGGGGCATGCGGATCATCGTCGCGGTGGACATGGTGCTGGGCCCACTGCTGACGCTGGTGGTGTACAAACACGGCAAGCCGGGACTGAAGACCGACCTGACCTTGATCGCGCTCCTGCAGGCCGTTTGTCTGACCGCAGGTACCTATGTGGTGTACAGCGAACGGCCGATCAGCGTGGTCTACGTGGATGGGCGCATCACGGTGATGAGCGGTGACGACTATCGCGCCGCTGGCCTGGAGGTCCCGGACATGTCTATCTATCCAGGAGACGCACCGCGCTGGGTGATGGTGGACGTGCCCCAGGAGATCGAAGCCCAGGCCGACTTTCGCACCGCCATGTTCAAGGCGCGCAAGCCGCTCAACATTGCGATCGAGCATTACATCCCGTTCTCCACCACCCATCCACAGTTCACGCTCAACCCGCTGGACCAGTCGATCATCCTGGCGCGCGACGAAGGACCGGCGGAGATGACGCGCTGGGTGACCCGCCACGGCGGCAAGCCTGCCGACTACAACTTTTACCTGTTCACCACGCGCTACATCTACAAGTACGCAGGGTTCAACCAGGCAGGCGAACTACTGGGTTTTCTGGCACTGCAACCGCACTAGACGGTTTCACCGCCACCCTAGGAGTTTGCTGAGCGTAACCATTTGAGCAGCAGCGGTGGGGCGCGATGGGTAGGAATGATCGCCGCCTGGGTCCGGCGACAGCCTTCGAGGGCATTCGTCACGGCGTCGCCGGGCGCATCGCTCAGGCGCCGCTGAGCGGTTCTAGCGAGCTGCGCCAATCCCGCGGCGTTGCCCTTCCGCAGAACACCGCACCAACGCAAGGCCTGGATCAGCACCGCATCCGCGCGCTCGGATCGACCCACATCCTGAAGAAACTCCACCGCGAGCAGGGACGTTGCAAAATCTGCGGGATTGAGCTCCAAGGCTTTATCCAACAAACCTTCCAACACGAAGTGATCCTGTTGCCCAGAGCCGCGCAGAAAACCGAAATAGGCGGTATAAGTCAGCGGATTCCAGGGGTCGAGCCGAATCGCCGCGCGATACAGGGCGTCCAACTTTTCGATCTCGGAGGCGTCGTCCTGATGCGTTCCACGCAGTCGTAACAGCTCGGCCTGCGCCAGGACCGGTACACCACGATCGGCATTGAGATCCGCGGCGGCACGGGCGAAGCCGAGGGAGTCTTGCCGCAGCGCCGTGACCGCCGGTACCGCCTTCTGACCGGAGAGCACACCATAGATGTAGACATCGAGGGCGAGGTAAGCGGCGATCACCAACAGCGTCGATGCGCACAGGACGCGGACACCGCGCAACGCGCCCATCGTCAACGACGCGGCATCCTCGTCGCGTTCAGCTTGCGGCGTATCGGCAGTTTCTGACGCGCGCAAGGACACCGCGAGCAATACGCCGACCATTACGCCCAGGACGAGTATGAAGAACACAAAATTCACAGCGGCGTGCAACAAGGCCATACCCAGCGCGATCAGCGGCCCATGCACCCATCGATCCGGCAGGCGCCAGAAGGTCGCGCGCAACAACCGCACAGCCACCCAGCACACCAGAGCGAGCAAGACCAGCAAAGCGGGTATACCCGCCTCCAACAGCAGCTGTAGGTAGTCGTTGTGGGCATACAAACCCGCCGTATTCTGCTCTTCCACCGCGCGCAATTGCGGATACAGCAAGACAAAGCTGCCCAGACCCGCACCCAGCACACCGCCGTACTCGAGCACACCCCGCCAGGTCGCGCCGTAAAGCAGCCGTCGATAATCTTCCGCACTGTTGGCGACGGGTGCCGCAGTCGCGGCTTCGCCGCCCGACGCCGTCGCCTGATAGAGCAGTAGACCCACCAGCGCTGCCACCCAGATCGAGGCGAGACCTCCCCACGACCATCGATAACGCCAAGTGATCCATCCCCAATAGACCAGCACAGCACCCAGCATAAGCATGCCGAAGCGCGATTCACCGGCCAGCACCACCACCACCAAAAGCGCACAGACTAGCTGGCTGAGCGCGCTCTGTATCCGTGTCCCGGGTTCGCGCAGGCGCGCATGCATCCACGGTACCCATGCCAGCAGGACCAGCGCGGTGAAATTGTTCGGATCCATCAAGGGTGCATAGGGACGCTGTCCGGAAACGAGATACTGTACGAACGCGACGCTCACACAGGCAAATACTAACCAGGCGATCCCATTGAAAACCAGTTTCGGGCGCGCGCACAACAACACCGCCATCATCCAGACCGGTAACGCGGAAATGACCAGGCCCGCGCCAAAACTGGAGTCGCGGCTGATACTGACCAGCCAATGGTGCGCAAATAGGTAAAGCAGAGAAAACAAGCTAATCCACACAAAATTCCGCCGCTGCCGGAGCAACCACCGCCAGCGTTCGCCCGCTGCGCACACGAGCACCAGGCCAGGCGCGACGAGCGCAACCCAGAGGAAACTCAGGTTGACCCCCACACCGTAAAAGAACAGAGCTGCACAGAAACCGACCCAGAGGGCCGCGGCTTCGGACCAGATGCGCAGCGGATGATAGAAGAGCGGGGTATCGATGAAGAACGGCCTTGCAGATATATGGAAAATCGACGAGAACAGGGAGCGATCGCACGCCCCATCCAAAACGCCAGTATCTGCAATTCTATCGCAACCAGGCGACCCGCTGGGTCGCGACAGGTGCGAGAATTCTCAAAACGTCAAACCCAAAACACAGATAGCAGCCGGGTTCGTCGAGCGACGTTTTACGCCACCGATGACAGATGCCACCAGCGAGTAGAGCGACGTTTTGCGCGACTGCGCAAAACTCGAAGACCTTGCGCAGTCGCGCAAGATCAGAGCTCGTGCGCCAGCACGAGATCAGTGGTGCCGGAACGCGGAATCGAACCGCGGACCTACTGATTACGAATCAGTTGCTCTACCAACTGAGCTATCCCGGCATAAGAGAGGTAAACACCCTCGCGCCAGATGCGCGAGGGCGGCAAGAATAATGGTTTTGCGCGGCCGATAAAAGCGTATACAGGCAGCTTATGGCACGCACCGGGTCTTGTCGGGGAAGGTGATGCAGACGTTCCAGCCATCGGGATGGGTGGCGGTGACGTCATAGCCCGTCCCATTCGCAGCAACCGCGTACAGCACGCCATCATTGGAACGCGGGTTCCAACCGATGGCTGCTTCGATAGCGGCGATGTCCGCGAGACCAACGGCGTAGGCGCCCGTGCGCAGCAGCTCATCTTCCTGGAACATCTCGATGGTGTGGATGTTGGAGACGATCACCCCCTCCTGGGAGTCGCGGATGTAGGTCTGATAAGTCGGGACCGCAAATACCAGCAAAATCGAGAGGATCGTCACCGTGATCATCAATTCGATCAGCGTAAAACCCGTGGCTGGTCGGCGGTGTGGCGTAAGGGTCTGTCTCGATATACGGCTAGACATGGGGCTCTCCAAAAGCGGATGTGAAGGATTGAAACAAAAAAGGGCAGCCAAAGCTGCCCTCTCTTTCACGTTTGCAGGTGCAAACTGTGCAACTGGAACTTACCAGGTGACGGTTTCAGACGCCTGCGCGGCGAAGTCACCGTACGCCGGACGCGTGATGATCATCGACAGGTCCGCGGTCAGAATGGTACCTGCGTTCAGAGCGATACCTACCGTGCCGTCGTCGTCATTCACCGCGGCGGCATATGAAGCCGCACCTTCCGGAGAACCGGTGGCCATCTTGGTGGCACCCACTTCAACTTCCAGGAGGTCGATCCACTCCTGAGAAGAATCCAGCGCGTCGCTGGCCTGCTGACGGGTCTCAGCACCCATCTGGATACGAGCACGACGACGCTGCAGTTCAGAACGTACAAAGTCGACGCCTTCCTCGAAGTGGCTGTTCACCTTGCCGCTGTTCGCGGTCTGGATATAAGTCTGATACGCGGGAAGGGCCACTGCCGCCAGAATGCCGATAATGGCAACCACGATCATCAGTTCGATCAGGGTAAAACCCTTGTTGAATGCGTTTTTCATTTCGAAACAAACTCCGTTACTCAAAAAAATTAACGTGGCAGGCCAGGAATCCCTTTCCGAACCCCGCATCGTTGACCTCAAACAAAGCAAAGGTCGTGCCAACTTCCATACCGACACCGTTCTGAAAACGATAATACCTTATGTATCAGGCCTTTAGCGGAAGTACGACACGCTTTCACCTTCACCTGCGTCACGAAGCGAAAATCTCCCGCAACAATGTGAACACACTGCTACGCGTCACTTCATGACCATCTTGGTCACCCCTCTTGCCACCACCCCATGCAATTTATCCAGGGAGCGCGCATCTTAATTCCATCGTCAACACAACCTCAAGGAGATATGGCCACCAGATCGGGTTGAATCTGCAACGCACACTTTTCTTCACAGTTAATATAAAGAAACATGTCAGACAGCACGGTAACTCACCAGGGTGGGGACTGTTACGCACATGCAAAATTTGTGATTGGCTTATCGACAGTAGAGAGACTCAGGCATACACTTCTTCGCCCGCGTCTGGGTATCTTACTTATTATTAGCCGGCAAGTTCGTTTGTGTGTGCACGGGCGGTATCCTTACTCGGACCAATAGAGCATGAATAACAGAACATCTGCACCTGCTGAACTTAGCCGTTTGTTCGATGCTTATCACAGGTTTGGGCCTGTCGCTTTCGAACAGTGTGGTGTCGAACCGAGTGTGTTTCTCGAACTATAGTTGACAAGGACCTCAGCGCTGTATGGCAACTGAACCCATCCCTCTAAGCGGTCTTGCCCGTCGTCTGGTAGACGAAGGCTTTGTCGATGCCGACACCGCCGTCAAAGCAACCGACGAAGCGCGTCAGGCCGCCACCCCGCTGGTGCGCTATCTGGTGCAGAACGGCGTGGTCGAATCTCAGGTGCTGGCCGCCAGCGCCGCGGAAGAGTTCGGGGTCCCTCTATTCGATCTGTCGGTTTTCGACTTCGATTCCATCCCCAAAGATCTGGTCAAAGAACAACTGATAAGACAACACAACGCCCTGCCGCTGGTCCGGCGCGGCGTACGCCTTTTTGTTGCGGTATCGGACCCGACCAACCTTCAGGCCCTGGATGAGATCAAGTTCCAGACCGGCGTGAATACCGAACCGGTCCTGGTCGAAGAAGACAAACTGGCAACCCTGATCGAGCAGTTCCTCACCGCTCAGGAAGACGACGGTCTCGGCGACCTCGATGGCGACGACCTCGAAGACCTGGACATGGACTCCTTCGAAGATCCGAACGCGGGCGAGGACGACGACGCCGCCAACGCGGCGGACGACACGCCGATCGTACGTTTTGTCAACAAGATGCTGCTCGACGCGATCAAGACCGGGGCGTCGGATATCCACTTCGAACCCTACGAAAAATCTTATCGCGTGCGTTTTCGCACCGACGGTGTGCTGCACAACGTCAGCACGCCACCGCCGAATCTCGGCACCCGTCTCGCCGCACGTCTGAAAGTCATGTCAGAGATGGACATTTCGGAGCGACGAATCCCCCAGGACGGCCGTATCAAGATGAAGCTGTCCAAAACCCGCGCCATCGATTTTCGGGTCAATACCCTGCCCACCCTGTGGGGTGAGAAGGTCGTGCTGCGGATTCTCGATCCGTCCAGCGCGAAGATGGGTATCGAAGCGCTGGGATTTGAGGAGATCCAACAGGAATTGTTCCTCGATTGCCTGCACAAACCCCAGGGCATGATCCTGGTGACCGGCCCGACCGGTTCGGGCAAGACGGTGACGCTCTACACCGGGTTGAACATCCTCAACACCCAGGAACGCAACATCGCGACCGCCGAGGATCCGGTGGAGATTAACCTCGAAGGCATCAACCAGGTGAACGTGAACCACAAGGTCGGCCTGGACTTCGCTTCGGCACTGCGCTCATTCTTGCGTCAGGACCCCGACATCGTGATGGTCGGGGAGATTCGTGACCTGGAAACCGCAGAGATCGCTATCAAAGCCGCGCAGACTGGCCACATGGTACTCTCGACCCTGCACACCAACTCCGCTCCAGAGACCCTGACCCGGATGCGCAATATGGGCGTACCGTCGTTCAACCTCGCAACCTCGGTCAATCTGATCATCGCCCAGCGCCTGGCGCGCCGTCTGTGCAACGAGTGCAAAGAGCCGCTCGAAGCGCCCCAAGAAGCGCTACTGGAAGCCGGATTTACGGAAGACGATCTGGCAGGTGGCCTGACCATCTACGAGGCGAGCGAAGACGGCTGCGGCAAATGCAACGCCGGCTTCAAGGGCCGAGTGGGAATATATGAAGTGGTTAAAATAACGCCGGAGATGTCCCGTATTATCATGGAGGATGGCAACAGCCTCGAATTGGCACAGCAGGCCGCAAAACATGGTTTTGACGACCTGCGCCGCTCAAGTCTGGTGAAGGTGATGCAGGGAGTGACCAGTCTGGCGGAGGCCAACCGGGTCACCACCGCGCATTGAGTTGCGACAAACACGACATAAAGGCAGCGAGCGTCGAACGCTTGCGTAAAACAGGATTTAGGTAGCGACATGGCAGAAAGTGCAACTTTTGTCTGGGAAGGGACAGATAAGCAAGGCCGTAAGACCAAGGGCGAGATCGCTTCGTCTACGCCTGCGATCGCCAAAGCCGAGTTGCGTCGCCAGGGCATCGTTGCCACCAAGGTCAAGAAGAAGAGCGCCGGCATCAACCTGGGTGGCGGTGGGTCCGTCAAACCCGCGGACGTGGCGCTATTTACGCGCCAGATGGCGACGATGATGCGCGCCGGTGTACCGCTGGTGCAGGCGTTTGACATCGTCGCGGACGGCGTCGAGAAGCCCAAGCTTGCCGAGTTGATCCGCAACGTGCGTCAGGATGTTGCGGGCGGTAACTCGTTTGCATCCGCCATCCGTAAGCACCCCGACCAATTCGACGAACTGTTCTGCAACCTGGTAGACGCCGGTGAACAATCCGGCGCGCTCGAGTCGATGCTCGATCGGATCGCCACCTACAAAGAGAAAACCGAATCCCTGAAAGCCAAAGTCCGCAAGGCCATGACCTACCCGATTGCGGTCCTGGTGGTTGCGGCGATCGTTTCCGGTATCTTGCTGATCAAGGTGGTACCGCAGTTCGAGCAGGTGTTCGCAAGCTTCGGCGCTGAACTCCCTGCATTCACCCAGATGGTGATCAACTTTTCGGAGTTTGCCCAGGCATACTGGCTGATGATCCTGTTTGGCATCATCGGCGTGGGTCTTGCGTTTTCGCAGATCCACAAACGCTCCAAGGCATTCCGCGAAAGCCTGGACAAAGTCGTACTGAAGCTGCCGGTTGCCGGGGACATCGTCGAGAAATCCTCGGTCGCACGCTTCGCTCGCACCCTGTCCACGACCTTCGCCGCCGGTGTGCCGTTGGTTGATGCCTTGAACAGCGTCGCCGGTTCAACGGGCAACTCGGTATACGTCAAAGCGGTCTATCAGGTGCGCGACGACGTATCGACCGGTCAGCAGTTGAACTTCTCCATGCGCAATACCGGTGTGTTTCCCAACATGGTCAACCAGATGGTGGCTATCGGCGAAGAAGCTGGTGCGTTGGATGACATGTTAGACAAGTCGGCGAGCTACTATGAAGAACAGGTCGACAACGCGGTAGACAACCTGACTAGCCTGATGGAACCGATCATCATGTCGGTACTCGGCATCCTGGTCGGCGGTCTGATCATCGCAATGTACCTGCCGATCTTCCAACTCGGCGCAGTGGTTGGCAACTGATTCCAATCTATGAGCTGGGACTATCTGTTTGCCTACGGCTGGCAAGGCCTGGTTCTGTTCGTCTGGGTGAGTCTTGCAATCGGCAGTTTTCTCAACGTGGTCATCTACCGGCTGCCGGTGATGCTGCAGAACCAGTGGCGCGAACAGTCGGAAGAGTTCCTGCGTCTGGATGCCCACTTCGAAGGTTCGATCGACGCACTGCGCGCTGACCTGTCAGCCGAGGCACAGCCTGAGGTCGCTGAAGTCGGGACAACTCCTGCCTTCAACCTCATGGTGCCGCGCTCACGATGCCCGCACTGCCAGCACCAGATTACGGCATTGGAAAACATACCCGTGCTGAGCTGGGTTTTCCTGGGCGGCAAGTGCAGTGCTTGCCGTACATCGATATCCGCGCGCTACCCCGGCATCGAGCTGCTGACCCTGGCGATGTCACTCCTGGTCATTGCCAACTACGGATTTTCGTTTTTCGGGTTGGCCGCATGTGTGTTTACGTGGATGTTACTCGCCGCCGCATTCATCGATTTTGACACCACGCTGTTGCCGGACGAAATCACCTATCCCCTGCTGTGGTTGGGCCTCCTCACCGCGCTCGGCGATGGTGGTCTGGTGTCGTTGGGGGATGCGGTCATCGGCGCCGTCGCCGGCTATCTGTTTCTGTGGAGCGTCTATTGGGGGTTTAAACTCCTGACCGGCAAAGAGGGTATGGGGTATGGCGACTTCAAGCTACTCGCCGCGTTAGGCGCATGGACGGGATGGTTGGCATTGCCCGGCCTGCTGCTGGTCGCCGCGGCCAGCGGTCTCATCTACACCCTGATCCGCATGGCGCTCAAACGCCAGGGCCGCGGCCAGGCCATCGCCTTCGGCCCGTTCCTGGCCATCGCCGGCTGGGTCACGCTCGTTTTTCCTGATACAGTGCTGGGCTTTTACCTGATCTAGGCGACAGCTTCGGTCGGGGATCCAACACAGGGCACTTGTGCCATGAGCGACTTTATTGTCGGGCTGACCGGCGGCATCGGCAGCGGCAAGTCGGCAGCGGCTGAACACTTTACGGACCTCGGGATCGTGGTGGTCGATGCCGACGATTCCGGCCGGGTGGTGGTCGAACCGGGGCAACCGGCACTCGCACAGATCCGCGACCACTTCGGCACCGACATTCTGCTCGACGACGGCCAGCTGGACCGCGCGGCGTTGCGCGCGCGGGTTTTCGGCGATGAGGCCGAGCGCCAGTGGCTGCAGACGCTGTTGCACCCCCTGATCGCGCATCACATGCAGGCGTCTCTGCGCGCAGCACCCTCACCCTACGCGATCCTGGCGAACGCCGTGCTGTTCGAGACCGGACAGGAAGCCTGGTGTCACCGAGTTCTGGTGATCGACGTGGACGAGCAGGTGCAACTCGAACGGACCATGGCGAGAGACGCCAACAGCAAGGACCAGGTAGAGAGCATCATGCGCCGGCAGATGTCCCGCGCGGACCGCCTGGTCCGGGCGGACGATGTGGTCAGCAACAACACCACCCTGGCTGATCTGCAGCAAGAAATCGATCAGCGCCACCAGGAGTATCTGCAGCTATGTCAGACACCCCCCGCATCATAGCGTGTCCCAACTGCGGCAAGCGCGTGAAATGGACCGCCCAGAACGCCTTCCGACCGTTCTGCTCCGAACGCTGCAAACTGATCGACTTTGGCGGCTGGGCCGGCGAGGAGCACCGCATACCCGGCGATGCCGAAAATGCGGATGTGTACAGCAATGACTTAGGGGATGGCAGCTAGCCACTCATCAATTCACATGCTGGCGGGCAAGTACAACAGCGCTCTTCTCGTATCAGCCGGATTGCTCACTCTTGCTGTCAGCTATGCCATCTACACCCACGGTCGTTCGATCTGGATCCAAATTTGTCAAAAAATGGTAGGGCAGCAATCCGTGGCGGACGTGCTCGCCCGCATTGGCCCCGCATCCCGCGAGCACTGGAAAGATCTGTATATTCGTGCCGGTCTGTCATACCCCTCGTCCGACTTGGCCTTCCTGGCGGTCAGGGACAGTGCCATGCTGGAAGTCTAGGCCAACGAACCCGATGCTCCTACCTCCATCCCCCACTGCACGATCAAGCGGCCAAGCGGCTAAGCGGTAAGGCGGGCCCGAAGCTGCGCGAGGGTGACCATCAGGTGCCCAAGGGCGTCTACTCCATCTCCGGCTTGAATCCAAACAGCAACTACCACTTGTCGATGAAACTCAATTATCCAAACGCATTCGATCTCAGGCATGCCGGAGCGGAAGGTCGAGATTAACCTGGCAGCAATATTTTCATCCGTGGAAAAGCGGTTTCTGTCGGTTGTCTTGCGATGGGCGATTGGGCAATCGAAGAGTTGTTTGTGTTGGTCGCGGATACGGACCGGCGGAACATCACCGTTGTCATCGCACCGTCGAACCCACGCCTGAGTCCGCTTGCAGCCCAATGAAGAACGAACCTGGACACAGCTATGCCGATATCACCCGGGAGTTCGCCAAATACCCAAATCCGTCCTAGCATGCGTACCGACGGTTTCAGTCAGGTGCGGTACTCCGCATTGATGCGCACATAGTCGTAGCTGAGATCGGTTGTCCACACCGTCTCGCAACCGTCTCCGGCCCCGAGGTCGACGCGTATCGTAAATTCATCCCGAGCCAGCACCGCGGCACCATCCGCCTCGTTATATGCATCGGCTATCAAGCCCACCTCAGCGACCTGGACATCATCGAGCCACAGCGCCACTCCGCTCACGTCCAGATGCGCGATCGGCGCACGTCCGATCGCCATGCAGAAGCGTCCCCAATTCGCATCCCCGGCAAACAGCGCGGTTTTGATGAGGGGGGATTCAGCGATCGTGTAGGCCACGGCCAGAGCATCAGCATCCGACGCCGCGCCGCTCACCGTGACGGTGACGAACTTGGTTGCGCCTTCGCCATCGCGTACCAGTGCCTGGGCCAACTCCAGCGCGAGATCGGACACCGCGTCGCGCAGTGCCGAATAGAGCGGATGCGCGGTACTGTCGATGTACGGATGGGTCGCGATCCCCGTGCACGCCAGCATGAAACAATCGTTGGTCGATGTATCACCATCGACCGTAATACGATTGAAACTGCCTCCCACGGCCTCATCGACCAGCGCCTGCACCACGTCCAGTGCGACGGCCGCATCGCTCGCCATGTAAGCGAGCATGGTGGCCATGTTGGGCTTGATCATACCAGAGCCCTTGGCAATGCCGGTGAGGGTAACGGTGTGTCCGTCCAGGTCTATCCGGCGCGAGCCACCTTTGGGGACCGTATCGGTGGTCATGATCGCTTGGGCGGCGGCTACCCAGCCATCTTCGTCCAGATCGGTATAGGCGGCCTCCAATGCCGTCTGCATACCGGCTACGGGCAGGCGCTCACCGATGACGCCAGTGGAAAAGGGCTGCACGCTCAGCGCGTTCTTCTGCAGCAGCCGCGCAGCATGAGCGCATACCACTTCCGCGTCGTCGCGCCCGGGCGCGCCGGTGGCTGCATTGGCGTTGCCGCTGTTGATGACCCAGCAACTGGCCTCTCCCTGGCGCTCCCGCGCCAACAATACCGGCGCGGCCGCAAAGTGAGATTGGGTGTAGACACCACCTACCGCGGTGCCCTCGACAAAGTCGAACAACGCGATGTCTGCCCGCTCCTGCTGCTTGATACCCGCCAGTGCGGTACCGATGCGCACGCCTGGCACGGCGAAAAGTTCGGTCACGGGTGCTAAATTGACAGCCACTTCATATCCCCCAAATGACAGGCGCGAGTACTGGGTCGGTCAGTTGTGAACGTGCCACCGATAACGGAAGCCGAGCAGCATCAGATCGGGTGGGCGCGGTCACGGCACCGGCCGCGCCGGTCAACCTATCGCCCCATCAGCGTCGCTCAGGCAACCTTACCGCAGCATTGCTTGTATTTTTTGCCCGACCCGCACGGACACGGTTCGTTGCGCCCCACTTTGCGATCTTCACGCACGTAGGTTTCGACCTGGGCTTCGGGTTGCGCCGCTGGTTGCGCAGCCGCTTGTTGCTCGGCTTCTCCACCCAGCGCGGTCTGCTGGGCGTGTTGGAAGTTCATGCGCTCGGCTTCCGCCGCACGCCGCTGGCGCTCGGCGGCTTCCACCTCGTCCGGGTCCTGCATCTGGATCCGCGAGAGCATGCGTACCACATCGAACTTGATGTTCGACAGCAACCCCTGAAATAACTCGAACGACTCACGTTTGTATTCTTGTTTAGGCTGCTTCTGGGCATACGCGCGCAACCCTATGCTCTGGCGCAGGTAGTCCATGGTGGCGAGATGTTCTTTCCAGCGTTGATCGAGAATCTGCAACATGATCTGCTTTTCGATGTGGCGCATGTCCACGCCGACATCGCGCCAGTTGGCCTCCTTGGCCGCATACTCGCTCTCGACCTGTTCCAGGATCTTTTCCCGCAGTTTCTCTTCGGTCAACGCATCGTCTTGTTCGAGCCAACGTGCGATGGGTTGTTCGCTGGCAAACTCAGCCTGGATGGCTTGTTCCAGGCCTTCGACATCCCACTGCTCTTCTAAAGATTGCGGAGGGATGTACTGGTTAACAACCTCATCGATCACCTCTTCACGCATGCCCACGATGGTGTCGGCGATCTCTTCGGCGGCCATCAGATCGCGACGCTGCTGATAGATGAGCTGACGCTGATCGTTGGAGACGTCATCGTATTCGAGGAGGTTCTTGCGGATATCGAAGTTATGGCCTTCGACTTTACGTTGGGCGTTCTCGATCGAGCGGTTTACGATCCGATGCTCGATATGTTCGCCCTTCTCCATGCCGAGGGACTTCATCATGCCCCGCACTCGATCCGACGCAAAGATGCGCATCAGATTGTCTTCCATGGAAAGATAAAAGCGCGTCGAGCCCGGGTCGCCCTGCCGCCCGGAGCGTCCCCGCAGCTGGTTGTCAATGCGTCGGGATTCGTGACGCTCGGTGCCGATGATGTGGAGCCCTCCAGCCTCGACCACCTGATCGTGTCGCTCCTGCCAGGCCTGCTGCATCTGCTCGGTCTGGCCCGAGCTCTCCTCGCCCGCCCGGGCGATTTCCGCTTCGAGATTGCCGCCCAGCACGATATCCGTGCCCCGGCCGGCCATGTTGGTGGCGATGGTCACAACCCCGGGGCGCCCGGCGTCGGCGATGATGTCGGCTTCGCGTTCGTGCTGCTTGGCATTCAAGACCGAATGCTCGATCGTACGACGGTTGAGCTCGTTGGAGATGATCTCGGAAGACTCGATGGAGGCGGTGCCCACCAGCACCGGCTGGCCCTTGTCGATGCGCTCGTTGATGTCTTCCACGATGGCGTCGAACTTATCTGCCATGGTCAGGTAAATAAGGTCGTTTTGATCATCGCGCACCATCGGCCTGTGCGTGGGAATCACCACCACATCCAGCCCGTAGATCTGTCGGAACTCGAACGCTTCGGTGTCCGCCGTACCCGTCATCCCCGACAGCTTGTTATACAGGCGGAAGTAATTCTGGAACGTGGTAGACGCAAGCGTCTGACTCTCGTTCTGGATGGGGACACCCTCTTTGGCTTCGATCGCCTGGTGAATACCCTCCGACCAGCGCCGGCCGGGCATCGCACGACCGGTATGCTCATCGACGATCACCACCTCCTTGTTAGAAATCATGTAATCGACGTCGCGTTTGAACAGAAAGTGTGCCTTGAGGGCGGCGTGCACGTGGTGCAGCAGGTTCAGATTGGTCGCGCTGTAGAGGCTGTCGCCATCGCCGAGCAGCCCCATCTTGATCAGCTCTTCCTCGACCTTCTCGTGACCGGGTTCCGTGAGTTCTACCTGACGGTTTTTTTCATCGACCATAAAATCGCCGGTGGCCTCGGGCTCCTCTTCGCCGAACACCCGCACTTTTTCGCGAAACTCCTGCTGGGTAAGCTTGGGCGCGACTTTGTTGATGGTCAGATACAGTTGTGTACTTTCGTCTGCGGCGCCCGAGATGATCAGCGGCGTGCGCGCTTCGTCGATGAGGATTGAGTCGACCTCGTCAACGATCGCAAAGTTCAACGCCCGCTGGAACTTGTCTTCCGGCGTGAAGGCCATGTTGTCGCGCAGATAATCGAAGCCGAATTCGTTGTTGGTGCCGTAGGTGATGTCCGCAGCATACGCGGCGCGTTTCTCCAGCGGGTCCTGATTCGACTGCACAACACCGACGCTCAGACCCAGCGCCTCGTAGATGGGCCCCATCCAGTTAGCATCCCGGCGGGCCAGGTAGTCGTTGACCGTGACAACGTGTACGCCCTGCTCACCGAGGGCATTCAGATAGGCCGGCAAGGTCGCCATCAGCGTCTTGCCTTCCCCGGTGCGCATCTCGGCGATCCGCCCCTCGTGCAAGGTGATACCGCCGATCATCTGCACATCAAAATGACGCATCTCCTTGGTACGTTTAGCAGCCTCGCGGACCGCGGCAAACGCTTCGGGTAGCAGGGCGTCGAGCGACTCGCCATCGCCATAGCGGGCTTTGAGCTTGGCGGTGAATTCAGGCAGATCGGAGGACTCGTCAAACTCTTCTTCGAGTTTGTTGATCTGTTTAACAATCTTACCCATGCGCCGCAGTTCGCGACGGTTTTTGGTGCCAAAGATACGAGCGAAAATATTTGCCATGAGCCGCGAGAGACCTTGCGCTGAGGTTGTTCGAAGAACGAGAACGTGGACCCTTATTATACCATGCCCTCGACCTGTGCCGATCCATCCGGCGGTGCGTCATCGCAGAGCCGATGTGATGGTATCAGCGTTTCCGCGCACCCATGCCACCTGGCGTTCGCCGAGCGCGGTTTGCGGTTTATCCGCATAAACATGGAGGCAAAAACGGCAGTTTCAAGCCGCGATGATCACAAAGCGTGGTTTGCTCAGGATTTCAGATAGTGCGCTGGATCGACCGTACGACCGTTCTTGAGGACTTCGAAGTGCACGTGGGGCCCGGTGGAACGACCACTGCTGCCCATCTTGCCGAGGGTGTCGCCTTTCTTTACCACCTGCCCGGTGTAGACCGTCACCTCTTTGTGATGGGCATAACGCGTGACCAGGCCATTGGCATGGCTGATCTCCACCAGCTTGCCGTAGCCGTAGCGCTCGCCGGCAAATGTAACGACACCGCTGGCAACCGCGATCACGTCCGACCCTTCGCGGCCGGCAAAATCGACGCCGGCGTGCCAGCCTGCCTGGCCGGTGATCGGGTCGACGCGCTTACCGTATTTTGACGACAACCAGCCCCACCTAACCGGACGGCCGGTGATCACCGAGGTATCGCGCACCACCTCGTGCACCAGCACGGAGTCGAGAATCGAAAGCTCTCTCTCCCGCTGACGGATCTGGTTGCTCAGGGAACTGAGCGCCGAAGCCAACTCGCTGCTCTCCCAACGCTCCTGCGCATCCTGCAAGGGGCCACCCTGAGCCGGGGGATTTCGAAAATCGAATTCTTCGGCATCGAGGCTGGCAGAGTCCGCCATGTGGGCGCCGATGGCTTCCATGCGCAACAGGCGGGCCCGCATTTCGGCCAGTTGTCTACCCACAGCAGCCTGCTGATCGCGGTGGCGTTTTTCGATCGCGACCACCTCGTCGCGTTGCGCTGCGAGCTTCGCACGCCATTGGGCAACCACCTGAGCATCTACGGTATCGCGGGTAAGCTCGGTCACACCCCAACCGGCAAGGCCGAGCAACGCGATAGCAAACACCACCGTCGCACATATAAACGTACGCCGTTGCAGGGTCATAGCGCGGTGGCTCCCGCTGGTGCGAAGAAATATAACTTTCACGTTGTTGTCTTTATCGGGTGCTGTATCGGTGCTTACTACCGCTTGCAGCCTGATGATCGCAGCCTGTTGGTTACAGCCTGTTAGTTACATTCATCAGTTGCAGACTACTGGTTGCAGCGATTCGTTGCGGCGACGACGCGTTTGGGCTTAAGGCCCAGCCAACAATCGCGCTAGAATAGCTGCTTTATTTTTCGAACCGACGTCCAAGTGTCCACGCGTAAGATAGATGATCTGCTCAACGAAGGCCACCGGCGATTTTCACCGCTGCAGCGCCTGCTGCGTAGATCATCAGATCAGAAAGCCTGGACCGCACAATTGCGGGCCTTCATCGATCCACCTCTGCGCTATGAAGTCGAGATTCTGCAGATACAAGGTCGCGTGATGACCATCCTCTGCCAATCCGCTGGGGCGGCAACGCGCATGCGTTTTATGCTCCCGGAACTGCGGACCAAACTCGCCACCCTCGACGCCTTCAATGGCGTTGAAGAGATCAACCTGCGGGTCTCGTCTTCCAGCCGCAGCTGAATTTTCCCCGATGCTACGGTCAAAAACTGCGAACGGCACGCGCTTCACGCACCACAGCCCATTCAGGCGGGTCCAACTGTGCGCCAGCGCACGGTTTTTCGGTGTCGGATGAGATGTGTTGATACCGCGGTCGGGGGGAATTGGTGTCCTGAGCAGCGCTGGCGTGGGGAACGAGCGCTCCCCAGCGGTCAAGCCTGCCCGTAGGCCATCTGGTAGGTGGTCGGTGCCGCCTGTTCATCGCGTTCGAAAGTGACAAGCTCGTAGCTGTCCGGATTGGCCAACACCGCGCGCAGCAGCCCGTTGTTGGCGCCATGACCGCTTTTGTGCCCAGTGAACTTGCCGATCAAGCTCCCTAGGAGATAGAGATCCCCGATCGCATCCAATATCTTGTGCTTCACAAACTCATCTTCAACCCGCAGGCCTTCTTCATTGAGGATTCGGTATTCATCGACCACGACCGCGTTGTCCAGGCTGCCACCCTTGGCGAGATCCATCTCCTTGAGCTTCTCATAATCCTCCAAAAAGCCGAAGGTGCGGGCACGTGAGACCTCTTTGACATAGGACGTTTCAGAAAACTCCAGGCTGACGCTGTGGGTATGCTTGCGGAACACAGGGTGATCGTACTCGAGTTTGTAGTTGAGCTGGAAACCGTCGTATGGCGCCAACTCGGTGACCACATCGCCTTGCTCGTAGCGCACCGGTTGCAGGATGCGTACAAAGGTTCTGGGCGCACGCTGACATTGCACACCAGCAGATTGTAACAAGAAAATAAACGGTGCTGCGGAGCCGTCCATGATCGGTAGTTCCGGGGCGCTGACCTCTACCAGGGCATTGTCGATACCGAGCCCGGCAAAGGCCGACATCAGGTGTTCGATGGTGGAGATTTCGACCGTCCCGTCACTCAAAGACGTGGCCAATTGCGTCCCGCAGACATTGAGGGCATGCGCCCGGATGCCGGCGTGGTGCTCGATGTCGCTACGACGAAAAACGATGCCGTGATCGGCGGGTGCGGGATGGATGGTGACATAGACTTTGGCGCCGCTATGCAGTCCTACCCCGGTGGCGCTGATGCTGTTGTTCAGTGTTTTTTGAAAAATAGTCACGCGCCACCTGTCAGCAATGGGCGACTAAAGCCTGGGCGGCTGGGCGCGGGCCCTATGGGTGAGGTGTTTATTATCGTTATTGCTCTCACGGGGTTGTTACTCTCACGGGGGTTATTGCGCTCACGTAGGGGTTTATGATCCCAAGCGGTAGCGGGTACTCGGACCAGTCCGTTCGGTCGAATAAACACTTATAAATTATGCACCTACCTGTACGACGGCCGCGATCTTAGCAGTGCGACCTGGGCACAACCGCGCAATTTTTGTTTCATTTTGTATCAAAAGTTGCTCATATTTCGCGGGGGTAAACGGCGGCTGCGGCCGTGGCGACCGCAGCGCCGGAAGCGAAAACCAGCAGTGAGCTGGACGATCTCATCGGTGTCCGTACCGTGAGAAAATATCGGGCCAGAGAGCCGCGGCACACTCGAACCGCGCGCACGATGCGCGCAGGCGATGGGGTCCGCGAGCGACCCGACGCCAGTTAGTCCGCCTGGCGTCGCAGGAAGGCGGGTATATCCAGATAGTCGAGATTCTGCTCGTCCTGTTCCTGCACCTGGGCTTCCCGAGAGACACTGGCTTGATTGCGCGCGAACGCCGGTCGATCCAATTGCGCGTAGTCGACATCACCGCCCATCGCGTGGTCACTCAGCGTGTTGTCGATCACCACATTGGGCACTTCCGGTTCACCCAATCCCGTCGCCACCACGGTCACTTTGAGTTCTTCGCCAAGGCTCTCATCGATTACGGTGCCCACCACCACGGTGGCGGAGGGTGACGCAAAATCATCGACGATATTACCGACATCGGTGAACTCCCCGATGTTCAAGTCCGGCCCAGCGGTGACGTTGACCAAAATGCCGCGTGCTCCATGCAAATCCACATCGTCCAACAGCGGCGAGCGGATCGCGGCTTCGGCAGCATCGCGCGCGCGGTTCTCGCCGGACGCACGACCCGTACCCATCATCGCCATCCCCATCTCGCTCATCACCGTGCGCACATCGGCAAAGTCGACGTTCATCATGCCTGGGCGGATGATCAGGTCCGCGATGCCCTGTACCGCCCCGAGCAGCACATCGTTGGCCGCCGCGAACGCGTCGAGCATGCTGGTGCGTTCGCCCAGCACCGCGAGCAACTTCTCATTGGGAATGGTGATCAGAGAATCTACCTGCTGCGCGAGCTGCTGCATGCCGATCTCGGCAACGTTGGTTCGCTTTTCGAAGTTGAAGGGTTTGGTGACCACCGCGACGGTCAGAATCTCGAGCTCCCGCGCGACCTCCGCCACCACCGGCGCAGCACCTGTACCGGTGCCACCACCCATGCCCGCGGTGATGAACACCATATCCGCGCCGGACAACACCTCGCTGATGCGCTCCTTATCCTCCAGTGCGGCCTGGCGACCAACGTCGGGATTCGCTCCGGCGCCCAAACCCTTGGTTACCCCGCTGCCGATCTGCAGTGTCGTTTGCGCATCGAGACTCTTCAGGGCCTGCGCATCGGTGTTGGCAGCGATGAAGTCGACACCTTCGACACTCTTGCTGACCATGTGCTGCACGGCGTTGCCGCCGCCACCACCGACGCCTATGACTTTGATCACCGCGCTCTGCGGTGCACTATCCACTAATTCAAACATCGTCTTCTCCATTAGAAGTTTTCGCTAAACCAATTTTTAATCCGGGTAAACGCGCCCCCCCGGGCGGCGTGTTTCCGCGGCATTTCTCTTTCTCGTTCTAACCCGTACAGCAACAAGCCGACTCCCGTGGCGTAGATCGGGTTTTGTACGATGTCCTTCAAACCTGCCACATGACGCGGCACCCCCAGACTGACCGGCATGTGGAAGATCTCTTCCGCCAGGTCGATCACGCCTTCCATCTTGGATGCGCCGCCGGTCATCACGATGCCAGCGGCGATCAGATCTTCGAAGCCGCTGCGGCGCAGCTCCGCTTGTATCAATGTAAAAAGCTCGTCGTAGCGCGGCTCCACCACCTCCGCCAGGGCTTGGCGGGACAGCTCGCGCGCCGGCTTGTCGCCGACGCCGGGCACCTTGATCACCTCCTCGGGATGGGCGAGTTGGCGCAAGGCGCAGGCATACTTGATCTTCAGTTCTTCGGCGTACTGCGTCGGGGTGCGCAACGCCATCGCAATGTCGTTGGTCACCTGATCACCGGCGATGGGTATCACCGCCGTATGACGGATGGCACCCCCGGTAAAGATGGCGATGTCGGTCGTGCCACCGCCGATATCGACCAGACATACACCCAATTCCCGCTCGTCCTCGGTCAGGATGGAATAGGAGGAGGCGAGTTGCTCAAGGATCACGTCGTTAACAAACAAACCACAACGCTCGATACACTTTTCGATGTTTTGCGATGCATTGACCGCACAGGTCACCATATGCACTTTCGCTTCCAGGCGGACCCCGGACATGCCCAGCGGTTCGCGTACGCCTTCCTGGGAGTCGATGATGTACTCCTGAGGCAAAACGTGCAGAACCTTCTGGTCGGCGGGGATCGCCATCGCCTGGGCCGCATCGATCACGCGTTCCACATCCTGCCCGAGGACCTCCCGGTCGCGAATCGCGACGATGCCGTGGGAGTTGAGTGATTTGATGTGGGAACCCGCGATGCCGGCATAGACCGACTCGATCGAACAGCCTGCCATTAGCTCAGCCTCTTCGACCGCGCGCTGGATAGACTGCACCGTCGATTCGATGTTCACCACCACGCCTTTCTTGAGGCCACGCGAGTTGTGCGTACCGATACCGATGATTTCGAGGCCACCGTCTTCGCTGACCTCGGCCACAATGGCAGCAACTTTATTGGTCCCGATGTCCAAGCCGACTATTTTCTGTAGATCAGGTTCGCTAGCCATTCACCTGTTTTCCTGCACCAATTGGGTGGAACTGTTTCCTGTCAGCAGCACTTCGGCGGCCGCAAGCTTCACAGCAGCGCCATTGGTATAGCGCGCATCGATATAAGCAATCTGTCTGGGCGCACCCGCCAGTCGCTGACGATAAAGTCGCAACACCCGATGCATCCGCTCGTTGAGCTCCTGGTCGCCGAGATATACCCACATTCCGTTATCGAATCGCACCTGCCATTCGCCCTGCTGATTCTGCTTGAGCTCGTCGACTACCAGACCCGCGCGTCCGGCCACTTGTTGCAGGAACCCGTAAGTCTGCAGCGCACGCTCTGGTGGGCTGAGCGCAACGCGAAAAGTGGGTAGATTGTCGTAGTCGTCGGGCAGCGCGAGAATGCGCCCGGACACGGTGACATATGCATCGTCGCCCCAGCGGGCGATGGCATCTTCGCGGGCAACATGGATCTCTAGGCTATCAGGCCAGCGCCTACGGACGCTCGCCTCGCGCACCCAGTCCAGCCGCGCAAACTGGCCGCGGATGGCAGCCAGATCGACGCTCAGAATGCCGCCCTCAACGCGACCGACCTGGGCGAGAATGGCCTCGCGCTCAAGCGCGGTCAGTTCGCCAGTGACAACGTAACGCAATACCGGTCGATCGAGGTGATACCAGGCAGCTCCCACCACGATGCAGACGAAGACGGCACAGAGGACAAGCATCGCATTACGCATGGGCAACCTCCCGCAGGGATCTGGACACAGCACTCACGTTGCCCGCTCCCTGGACCAACAAGACGTCGCCGTCCTGGCAGATGGTCGGCAACAGGGTAAGGGCTTCTGCGGTATCTTCCACAAACAGCGGATGGGAGCCGGTACGCTCGCGGATGGACTGACAGAGCGCGCGGCCATCCGCACCGGCTATGGCATCTTCTCCCGCCGCATACACCTCCAGCACAACAAGGATGTCCACCGTCGCCAGGACGCGACTGAAATCGTCGAACAGATCCCGCGTGCGGGTATAGCGATGCGGCTGGTAGACCATGACCAGGCGTTGCTCCGGCCAGGTGGTCCGCGCCGTCTCAATGACCGCGGCCACCTCTGTGGGATGGTGGCCGTAGTCGTCTACCAGGGTGATCGTGTGGTCCGCAGCCACAACCTGCTCGTCCACCTGGAAACGCCGGTCGACCCCGGCAAAGTCGCTGAGGCCGGCAACGATATCAGCGTCGGCAATACCCTCATCGGTCGCGATGGCGATCGCGGCAAGAGCATTGAGCACGTTGTGCATACCGGGGATGGCGAGGGTCACCACAAGATCAGCACCGAGGTCTCCGCGCTGCACGACGAAACGCGTATGGCCATCCACCTGGGTGATATCCACCGCTCGGAACTGGGCATCCGCGGAAAGTCCATAGGTCAGAATGCGACGCGTGAGCTGGGGTATGATCTGCACCACCTCCGGATCGTCGAGACATACCACGACCGAGCCGTAGAACGGCAGACGATGAACAAAGTCGACAAACGTGTCTTTGAGTCGCGCAAAGTCGTTCCCGTACGTCGCCATGTGATCACGATCTATGTTGGTGATCACCGCCGACATCGGCTGGAGGAACAGGAACGAGGCGTCTGACTCGTCCGCTTCGGCGATCAGGTAGCGGCCGGCGCCGAGCTCCGCATTCTTGCCCGCGCTCTTGAGCAGGCCACCGATAACAAACGTCGGCGACAGATCAGCGCAGCGAAATATCTCCGTGACCAGACTTGTGGTAGTGGTCTTACCATGGGTACCGGCCACCGCGATACCGTGCCGGTAGCGCATCAGCTCCCCGAGCATCTCGGCGCGGGGAATGATAGGGATGCGCCGCTCCTGCGCTGCCACCACTTCGGGATTGTCCACGGCGATAGCGCTGGAAGTGACCACCACATCGACCTCCACGCCGAGCCCGCCGTCGTGACCGAGGCGGATCTGCGCGCCCAGTTTGCGCAACCGGTCGACGTTTTCGCTGGCCTGCACATCGGAACCGCTGACGGCATACCCCTGATTGAGGAGCACCTCAGCGATACCGCACATACCGGCGCCACCGATCCCGACAAAATGGATGGTACGGATGCGCCCCATCTCCGGCACATGATAGGTATCCGGCGCAGCCATCAGGCGCGCTCCTCGTAAACGCAACGCAACACCAGGGCGAACAGGGCGCAGCTGATGATCAGGCTGTTACCCCCATAGCTCACAAACGGCAACGTGAGCCCCTTGGTTGGCAGCACGCCGGTGTTGACGCCAAGGTTGACCAACAGCTGGATACCGATGATCAGGCCTACGAAGTACGCCACATAACCACCGAAGTGCTGGCCGGTTATGATCAACCGCCGCGCGATCACAAACAATTTGACGACGAGAAAGCCCATCAGGCAGGCGACGAGGATCGCCCCGAGCCCCCCCAGCTCTTCAGCCACGACGGCGAAAATAAAGTCGTTGTGTGCTTCGGGTAAATAGAACAGTTTCTGCACGCCCTCACCGAGGCCGAGGCCCGCGATTTCTCCGCGCCCGAAGGCGATCAACGCCTGGGTGAGTTGGTAACCCGAGCCGGTAGCCACCGCCCACGGATCCCAGAAGGCCACCAGACGCTCCGCGCGCCAGGGTACGAGCGTGACAAGCAAGTATACGGCCCCCACACCTAACAGACCGAACAACACGAAAAAGCGTAGTTTCGCGCCCGCGAGGAACAACAACCCGAGTGCGGCCGCAACGATCACGACCCCCGAGCCTAGATCTGGTTCCGCGACGATCAACCCTGCCACCACTGCGATCATCGCGAACGGGACAATAAAATGCCTGGCGTCTTCGCTGACGCGGTCGTGATAGCGAGCGAGATACCCGGCGAGAAAGACACAGAGACCAAACTTCGCCACTTCCGCTGCCTGCAGGGAGAAGCCACCGAGGCGTATCCAGCGCGTCGCGCCATTGACCTCATGACCGATACCCGGCAGCAGGACGACGACGGCGATCAGCACCGAGCCCAGCCAGCCCAGCAGATACAATGACCGCCATAATTTGATAGGTATCGCGAAAATCACGGCGCATACCACAGCTGCAACACCCAGGAACATGAGGTGGTTCGGCAGGTATTGCGCATCCAATGCCACTGCGGCGGAGCCAACCATCACGACCCCGAAAGCTAACAGGATCAGCCACGGC
Organism: Pseudomonadota bacterium; assembly: GCA_039028775.1. Classification (GTDB taxonomy): domain Bacteria; phylum Pseudomonadota; class Gammaproteobacteria; order Pseudomonadales; family Azotimanducaceae; genus UBA4421. The sequence goes on from JBCCHL010000039.1 coordinate 25,562, forward strand.
ACAAATAAGTGCGACAACGAGATCTGTGGCATCCCTCCCACCATCAGGCCTGACTCAACTCTGCGACAGCGGCGCAGAAGGCCTCGCCGCGACGCGCGTAGTTGTCGAACATATCGAGACTCGCGCAGGCCGGCGAAAGCAGGACCGTGTCTCCCGGAGCTGCGATCCGCGCCGCCCTGGCGACGGCATCGTCGAGAGACTCACAGCGCTGACTCTGCACACCCGCCACTTCGGCCTGCGCTTCGATAGCATGCGCATCGACGCCGAGGCTCAAGACGCAGCGGACGCGCGTATGCAGGCGCGGCGCCAGCGGTCCCAGATCCGCACCTTTCGCGTCGCCTCCGGCGATCAGAATGGTCGTCTGCCCCTCCGGCAGCCCATCCAGGGCGGCGATCGTCGAACCGACGTTGGTCGCTTTGGAATCGTTGATGTAACGGACTCCATCAATGTCGGCGACAAATTCGAAACGATGGGCCAGGCCTGCGAAGGACGCCAGGCTACCGAGGTCCGTGACCGCACCAAGGCCATCGACCATCGCGAAGCTGGCGAGCGCGTTGAGTTCATTGTGAGAGCCGGCAAGCGGCAGTTCGTCGATCACGGCGAGCGTCTCCGTACCGCGCATCAACATGCGCTCTCCATCACACACCCCGATCCCATACTCGTGCTCCGCGGTGGGACACGACAGACCAAAAGACACGTCGTTGGTACCGGTCGGATCTGGCTTGGTGGCGCTGTCATCGCGATTCCAGACCTTGTAAGCTGCGGCATCGTAGATGCGTCGTTTGCTGGCGACATAGTTCGCATAGTCCCCATGCATATCGATGTGATCCGCAGAGATATTCAGCACCGTAGCCGCGCGCAACGGCAGAATTTCCGAACGCTGCAACTGGAAACTCGACAACTCCAGAACATAACACTGCACTTCATCATCCAGGAGATCGAGAGCCGGTAGCCCCAGGTTGCCGCCCGCCGCCGCCGCGACGTGGCTGGCCCGCAGGACGTGCTCCACCATCGTGGTCACCGTAGACTTGCCGTTGGTTCCGGTGATGCCCAGAACCGGGGCTGGCACGTGATCGAAGAAGAGATCGATATCGCTGCGCAACCGCACCCCCGCGGCACGAGCCGCCTCCAGCTCACAGGACGCCAACGATAAGCCTGGAGAGACATAGGCCGTCGCACATGACGCCATATCCTGAGGCTTGGCACGCCAGGTGATGTCCAGATCGACAAACTCCTCCGGGAGCACGAGATTCTCGCGGGTATCGAAGACCCGGGGCGCTATTCCCTGCGCCAACAGGAAGCGAGCCACCGATTGCCCGGTGACTCCAAATCCAAGAATCGCTATGTCCTGGTCGAGCATCTTTTTATCTCAGCTTCAACGTTGACAAGCCAATGGTCACAAGCACCAGCGTCACGATCCAAAAACGTACGATGATCTTCGGCTCAGGCCAGCCTTGCAGCTCAAAATGATGGTGGATGGGAGCCATGCGAAAGATGCGCCTACCGGTCATGCGAAAGGACAGCACCTGGATGATCACGCTGGCCGCCTCAAGCACAAACAGCCCGCCCATGATGAGCAGCACTATCTCGTGCCGGACAATGATCGCGACAAGCCCCAGCGCCGCCCCGAGTGCCAGGGCGCCGACATCCCCCATAAAGACCTGGGCGGGATAGGTATTGAACCAGAGGAAACCCAACCCGGCCCCGATCAGCGCGCCGCAGAACACCGATAGCTCGCCCGCCCCGGGGATGTAAGGAATCTGCAGATAGCTTGAAAACTCGATGTTCCCGGATACGTACGCGATCAAAC
>JBCCHL010000040.1:0-27106 GCA_039028775.1 Pseudomonadota bacterium
CGCAACAAGATGACGGGTACATCGGAACAGTTTCAGTACATCCTGCGCGACGAGTCCATGCACGTGAACTTCGGCATCGATGTCATCAATCAGATCAAGCTGGAGAATCCTCACTTGTTGCGACGGCCCATGGAAAGTATCTGGGTGAATCCGCAGTAGAAGAAGATGCCTTCCAGCACGCAGTAGTATGCGATCAGATTCTTCAATAGGGTCTTGTCGGTTTCGACGGTACCGGTGGTGAAACCGGGAGTGGAGATCTCCTGGGTGTACTTCAATGCCCAGGAAGCCTTTTCCGCTACACAAGGAATCTCGTGATACATGTTGAAGATTTCGCCTTCGTCCATGCCCAGCGATTCGATGCAGTATTGATAGGCGTGGGTATGGATCGCCTCTTCGAACGCTTGACGCAACAGATACTGACGACACTCCGGATTTGTGATCAAACGATAGATCGCCAGCACCAGGTTGTTGGCCACCAGTGAATCTGCTGTCGAAAAGAACCCCAAATTGCGCTTGACAATGATGCGCTCATCTTCGGTCAGCCCATCCTCAGATTTCCACAGCGCAATGTCCGCGGTCATGTTCACTTCCTGTGGCATCCAGTGATTTGCGCACCCATCGAGGTACTTCTGCCATGCCCAGTCGTATTTAAACGGTACCAGTTGGTTGAGATCGGCGCGGCAGTTGATCATCGCCTTCTGATCGACGGTCACGCGCTCATAGCTTTCCGGTTCCAGATTGAGGGCAGGGGCGGGTTCGCTGACCTGAATTTCGGGCACCTGGACATCCGGCACTGGCAATTCTGTCGCCTGAGCGATGGGCTCTGCGTTGACCGCAACCTGGGCTTGTAGCGCCGCGGGCGGCTGCTCGAGCACAGCGTCCACCGCCGATGCTGGTTCTGCTGCAGGTGGCGGGGCGACGACCGGGGCCGAAGGCTGCGAAACCTCGGGCGCGACTGGCGCAGTAGCTGCCGTCATGGCAGGGGAGGTGGCCGCGAGGCTGGCTGCCTTGGCGGTCTCTTCTTCGTTGTAATCATCCCAACTTAGCATATGTTTCTCTTTAACTTGATCGTTAACCTGGTTGTTAACTGAGTGTTGTTTACGGACGCTTGTTAATCGGCATTTCCAGTCGATGTTGCGTTCGCGTACGCCGTGTCCGTGTTGCGCTCACTGACAAGCCTCACAATCCGGATCATCGAGGGAGCACGCCAGTGGCACGTCGGCGGCGTCGCCCAGGTCGATATCCACCACCGCATTGGCTGTGCTCGCCGGGGCTTCACTGGGCGCTATCGCACTTTGCGGGGCTGCTGGCTCCGCGTTGCTCACGGCATTGAGCGTGCCTCGGTCCAGCGTTGACTTTTCTGCGCTGGTAGCACCCAGAGCGCGCAGGTAGTAAGTGGTCTTTAAGCCCCGCAACCACGCCATGCGGTAGGTGACATCGAGCTTCTTGCCGGAAGCGCCGGCGATGTAGAGGTTCAACGACTGCGCCTGATCGATCCATTTCTGACGGCGACTCGCCGCGTCCACCAACCAACGCGGCTCAACCTCAAAGGCGGTGGCGTAGCGCTGCTTGATCTCCGCCGGCACCCGCTCGATGGCCTGCAGGCTACCATCGTAATACTTGAGGTCATTGACCATCACCTTGTCCCACAGGCCGATACTCTTCAGGTCATGCACCATGTATGGGTTGACCACCGTGAACTCGCCGGACAGATTCGATTTGACGTACAGGTTCTGATACGTCGGTTCGATCGACTGGGAAACACCGGTGATGTTGGCGATGGTCGCCGTCGGCGCGATGGCCATCACGTTGGAATTGCGCATGCCATTGGTCTGTACCTTGTTGCGCAGCTTGGCCCAGTCGAGCGTCGTATCCATGTTGGCTTCGAGGTAATCACCGCGCTGCTTCTTGAGCATGTGCAGCGAATCGATAGGCAGCACGCCCTGGCTCCACAGCGACCCCGGGAAGCTGGCGTAGCTGCCGCGCTCCTTAGCCAGTTTTGAGGAGGCATCGATCGCGTAATAGCTGATCGCTTCCATGGAGCGGTCGGCGAAGGTCACAGCGGCGTCTGAGGCGTACGAGATACCGAGCTTGTAGAGGGCATCCTGGAAACCCATCAACCCCAACCCCACCGGGCGATGGCGCATGTTGGAAGTCTGCGCCTGGGCCACCGAGTAGTAATTGATGTCGATGACGTTATCGAGCATGCGCACAGCGGTGCGCACGGTCTTCTTGAGCTTCTTCATGTCGAGCTCACCGTTCTCGATGTGCTGCACCAGGTTCACCGAGCCGAGGTTACAGACCGCGATTTCGTCTTTCGAGGTGTTGAGGGTGATCTCCGTGCACAGGTTGGATGAGTGCACCACACCCACGTGCTGCTGGGGTGAACGGATGTTGCACGCGTCCTTGAATGTGATCCATGGGTGGCCGGTCTCGAATAGCATTGACACCATCTTGCGCCACAGCTCGACCGCCTTGATACGCTTGAACAGGGCCAGTTCGCCGCTGTAGGTCTGCGCTTCGTACTGCAGATAGCGGGTCTCGAACGCCTGACCGTAGAGATCGTGCAGATCACCCACATCCGACGGGGAGAACAGCGTCCAGTCGCCGTCTTCGCTGACCCGCTTCATGAACAGATCGGGGATCCAGTTGGCGGTGTTCATGTCGTGGGTGCGACGTCGATCATCCCCGGTGTTTTTGCGCAGCTCCAGGAACTCTTCGATATCCAGGTGCCAGGTTTCCAGGTACGCACAGACCGCACCTTTACGTTTTCCGCCTTGGTTGACCGCCACCGCGGTGTCGTTCACCACCTTCAGGAACGGCACCACACCCTGAGACTTGCCGTTGGTACCTTTGATGTAGGAGCCCAGAGCCCGCACCGGGGTCCAGTCGTTGCCAAGACCACCGGCCCATTTGGACAGCATGGCATTGTCATGGATAGAGCCGTAGATGCCATCCAGATCGTCGGGCACGGTCGTCAGGAAACACGAAGACAGCTGGGGTCGCAGCGTGCCGGAGTTGAACAGGGTTGGGGTGGAACTCATGTAGTCGAAGGAACTCAGGAGGTCATAAAACTCGATCGCGCGCTGGTTCGGGTCGTCTTCCTCGGTCGCCAGGCCCATCGCGACACGCATGAAGAACACCTGCGGCAGCTCGAAGCGGATTTCATTGCTGTGGATGAAGTAGCGGTCGTACAGTGTTTGCAGGCCGAGATAGGTGAACTGCAGGTCGCGTTCGGGTTTCAGGGCAGCGCCGAGTTTGGCGAGATCGTAGCTGCGCAATTGCGGGTGCAGCAATTCCAACTCGATGCCTTGATCGATGAAACAGGTCAACGCCTGGGCGTAGACGGTATCCATCTGCGTCTGGGTAGCACTCTGGGTGCCACCGCTGCCGTCAACGTTCATGAACGTCAAGGCTTCGGTACGCAACTCGTCGAGCAACAAGCGAGCGGACACATAAGTGTAGTTAGGCTCTTCTTCGACCAGGGTGCGCGCGGTGATCAGCAGCGATGTGGCCACGTCGGAGGCGCTGATGCCGTCGTACATATTGTTGAGGGCTTCATTGATGATGCGTTCCGCGTCTACGTCTGACAATTCAGCACACGCTTCGCGCACGATCGTGCGCAAACGTGAGACATCCAGCGGGGCGCCGGTTCCATCCGCCTGCACCACGTTAATGCTGTCATTGACTTCGCCAACCGCCGCGTCCCGAGACTGCTCATCTGCTCTGGCGCGGGCACGCTCGTCGCGATACAGGACGTAAGAACGCGCCACGCGATGTTCGCCGGAGCGCATGAGTGCCAGTTCTACCTGGTCCTGGATATCCTCGATATGCAAGGTGCCACCGGAGGGTAGGCGGCGTTTAAATGTATCGGAGACTTGCAGGGTCAGCGCGTTGACCAACTCGCGTATCCGCGGCGAAGCGGCGGCGGTGCCGCCTTCGACGGCCAAGAACGCCTTGGTTAGTGCCACAGCGATTTTATCGTCGGTATAAGGAACCACGGTGCCGTTGCGTTTGATGACCTTCAACTGTCCTGGTGCCGTGGCGGTCAAGGAAGGCGTTAATGACGGTTGGGACTCCGCGATCGGCGGTTGTAGTGGTGCGCTGGATTCTGCTTGCCTGTCAGTTTGCATTTGGCGGTTAAGCTCCTCTGATTGTCCTGTCTATTCGGTCTGTTCTGTTCGGTTTGTTTTGTTCGGTCTGTTTGGTCTGTTCTATTCAGTCCGTTCGGTCCGGTCAGTCGGTCAGGTGTTCTGCTGTATCGTTTGCTCTGCCCTGTCTCTGTTCTGCGCTGTTCTTTTCAGCGCTGTTCTTTTTCTGTGTTGCTCTTCTTCTATTCCGCTCTTCTTCTATGCCGCTCTTCTTCTGTGCTGCTCATTATCGCAATCTGCGCAGCTCTTGATCCGCGTCGCTAAGATGCACGGCTCTTATCCGCGTCGCAAAGTTGCCTATTCCTCTGCGACGCCTTGTCGGGCGCCAGCGAGGCGCTACTTGTGCAGGTTGAGATCGTGCTCAGCGAATACTGTGTGCTGGCAACGCGTCCCGTGCTGCTCTGGCCATCCTGGTGTTGGTCTATTCATCCCTGAAGGTCATCCCTGAACGTCATCCCTGAACGGGGACGGACGATCGACACAGAGCGTCAGGCACTGTGTAGGAAAGGTCTTGATCGTTCGTCTTGTTTGCGCGGGAGCCTAGCGGGCTTCGTCGGTGCAAACGCTTGATCTCTAGCCGAGGTCTGCAATTGTGGCAGCGCATGTGTGTACGGCTGCTGTCGTGTCTTGCTTTCGCTTCTGGTTTATTGTTTTTCTTTTGGCTTCTTGCTTTGCTTCCTGCTTCCTGCTTCCTGCTTCCTGCTTCCTGCTTCCTGCTTCCTGCTTGTCTTTCTTTTCTTGTTCTGTCTTTCGCGTTCTCTCGCGTTCTTTCGCGTTTTTTCTCGTTCTTTCTTGCTCTTTCTCGTTCGTTCGCGTTCGTTCGCGTTCTTTCTCGTTGGTTCTTGCGGTTCTTGCGGTTCTTGCGTTTCTGCTGCGGGATTTTGGCCTCTAAAACCGCCTGCGGGGCTTAATGAATGGAAAAATTTTAGACCAAGTCAAAAAAATAAAACACCATATATAGGCTTTCCCGCACCCCGGCCACACAAGATAATGGGTATCCGCCCGGTTTGCAAGAATTTGTCTGTGGATAACCTGTGTATGAAGTGTGCAACGTTTGGGGACAACTTTAAAAGACCGCTGCGGGGCCGTTTGGGCCGAGACTATACAGCTTGAGAGGGCTCGATTAGGGTAGCGGGCACGCGCAAATTGAATGGTGTAGGAGCGATGAGTAAGTTAATTCTGGCGCTGGATCAAGGTACTTCCAGCAGTCGCGGCATCGTGTATCGCTGCGCTGATGGCCAACTTGAGGTGCTGGCGAGTGCACAGCAAGAAGTTGAGATGTCCCTGCCCCGGGATGGATGGGTGGAGCAGGATCCTGCAGTGCTGTGGGAGGCGACGCTGGCCTCGGCACACGCCGCGCTCGCTAAGGTCTACGAGCGGGGGCGCTATAGCATCGCGGATGTTGCCGGCATCGGCATCACCAATCAACGTGAGACCACCGTGGTGTGGGAGCGTGCCAGCGGCCGTGCGATCTATCCCGCCATCGTCTGGCAGGACCGCCGCACCGCGCAGCGCTGCGAACAGATGCGCACTGCGCGGCTCGATGGCGAACCGATGGAAGCCTGGGTTGCTCAGCGTACCGGGCTGGTCATCGATCCCTACTTTTCAGCGACCAAATTGGCATGGATTCTTGAGCATGTCCCCGGTGCAAGTGCCCGGGCGACGGCGGGAGAGCTCTGTTTTGGCACCATCGACAGTTACCTGATCTGGCGACTATCCCATGGCGCCAGCCACATCACCGACGTTACCAATGCCAGCCGTACGCAATTGTGTGACATCCACACCCTCGATTGGGATCCGGCACTGCTGAACTTTCATGCCATTCCTGCGGCGATGATGCCGCAGATCGTGGCCAGTGCCGGTCCGCTGGCCTACACCCACCAGGACTGTTTTGGTGCACGCCTCCCCATCGCGGGTATCGCCGGTGACCAGCAGGCGGCGCTGGTCGGCCAGGGTTGCATCGCGCCCGGCATGAGCAAGTCGACGTATGGGACCGGCTGTTTTGTCATGACCCACACCGGTGCCGAGGCGCGTCGCTCCCAGGAGCAGTTGCTGACCACGGTGGCTTACCAGGTGGGGGATGAAGTGTGCTACGCCTTGGAGGGCAGCATTTTTGTCGCCGGTGTGGCCATCAAGTGGTTGCGCGATCAACTCGGCCTGATCGAGTCCGCCGCCGATACCGAGCGGGCGTACGCGCGCACCGGTGGCGATAGCGCCGGGGTTTACGTGGTGCCGGGGTTTACCGGGCTCGGCGCACCGCACTGGGATCCGGATGTGCGCGGTATGATCACCGGGTTGAGCCTCGACAATGACCGCGATCATGTGATCACCGCCTTCCTGCAAAGCGTGGTGTTTCAAACCGAGGAGTTGTTGGCCGCGATGGCGCGTGACGGCGGTGCAGTCGCGCAGTTGCGGGTCGATGGCGGCATGGTGGTCAACGACGCCCTGTGTCAGTTTCTGGCGGACATCCTGGGGCTACAAGTGGCGCGACCCAACGATGTGGAAACCACCGCCCTGGGGGCTGCGATGTTGGCCGCGGTGGGCTGTGGACTGTTCGCCGATCTCGCCGACGCCACTTCGGCGTGGCAGGCGCAGCGGGTTTTTAGCCCGCAGCTCACCGAGCAGGAGAAAGTCGCCCGCATCGCCGGCTACGCCGCTGCGGTACGGCGCGCGCGCACTCGATAAGAACTCTTCTCGTTTGTTACAGATGCCTTACATATACGCCGTTTTTTTGTCGACCTAAGTGCCCTAACATGCTAGGGATGAGCCCGCAGGATCAGACAATCTATGTCCGTCTGCTGCGGCCGATGATCCTCTTCGTCGGCATGGTCTGCTATGCCCTGTTTACCTGGTGGCTGGTCCGCAATGACTTTATGCAGGGCACGCGCGAAGTGTTCTTGCAGTTCGCTGCGGTCTGGGTGCTCGGGCTTGCGTTTCTCATCGCCTGGTCGGACTGGCTGCTCAAGGCCACCGACGATGCCCTGGTGTTGTTTCGTGCGTTGTGGTGCAACGTCGGCGCGGTGGGGATGGCGCTGCTGGTCCCGGATGGCACCCGTTTATTGATGCTCGTCATCCCCCTGTTCGGCATTCTCTATGCCGCGTTGCACCTCAATTACGTGCAGGTCATATTGACCGTGCTCATCACGCTGCTGGCCTACCTGTTCTTCAAACTCGGATTGATCGTATATCACCCGAACCTGGATCTCGAGTTTGAGTTGTTCAGCGGTCTTGCATTTGTCGGCATGTTAGGCGGGCTATCCCTGCTCAGTTGGGAAGTGATGCGCTTGCGCGAGCGTCTGCAGCAACGCAACGCGCGTCTGCGGGATACCATGGACCGGCTGACCGAACTTGCGTCGCGGGACGAGTTGACCCAGGTCTACAATCGCCGCTTCATTCTCGACGTGTTGGCCCGCCAGAAGGCGCTGGCCGATCGCGGGCAGCAGCCATTCAGCGTCTGTTATTGCGACCTCGATCATTTCAAGCAGGTCAACGATCGGTTCGGCCACGCTGCGGGGGATGAGGTCTTGCGTAGCTTCTCGGACCTCGCCGGTGGGGTGGTGCGCAACGTGGACTATGTCGCGCGCTTCGGCGGAGAGGAATTTCTTCTGGTCCTGGTCGGGGCCGAGGCCGCGGATGGGCAACAAGTCGCGCAGCGTCTCGCCGCACGTACCCGCCAGATATGGCACCGCTTCGGAGACGACTCCTTTACCATGACCGTGTCCGTTGGCTTTACCGTGTATCGCCCCGGGGAACGCATCGATGATCTGCTCAATCGCGCGGATCGTGCGCTCTACAACGCCAAGCGTGAGGGGCGTGATCGGGTGGTGGTCGGAGACTGAATCACTCGCCTTGTAACTGCCTCTGAGCCCTCGCCTGGATGGTCAGGCGTCGTTCGGCCACGGTTTCGGCGGCAGGTGGCTGATGACGGCGGCAGATATCGACCTCGTAGCGCATGGCTTCGCCCAACGGCAGATCGTAGGCGCGATCGATCTGCTGCTTGTATTCCCGCATCACCTCGGGCACACAACTGCGCATATCCTGGGCCAGGGCGTGGGCGGTCGGGAGCAGGTCTTGCCGCTCGACGATGCGGTTCACCAATCCCCATTCGTATGCCCGCTCGGCGCTCAGGAAGTTGCCGGTCAAAGACAGTTCTTTGGCGCGCGCCAACCCCACTGCTCTGGACAGGCGCGCGCCCAGGCCCCAACCGGCGATCAGTCCGACCCGGGCATGGGTATCCGCGAACCGGGTCTGTGGTGTGGCGAGCAGGAGATCGCAAGACAGGGAAATCTCAAAGCCGCCGGTGATAGCTACCCCGTTGATCGCCCCGATCACCGGTTGGGGCAGGGTGCGTAGCAGCGCGGGCGGGTCCAGCGGGGATTTGCCTTTCGCTCCAGGCGTGCCCATCTCTTTCAGATCGAGGCCGGCACAGAACGCCGGGCCGTTACCGGTGAGAATCACCACATCGACCGCAGGATCATCGCGCAGCTCGTGGATGGTATCGGACAGGGCCCAGCGCAACTCGAGAGAGAGGGCGTTGCGTTGTTCCGGGCGATTGAGGGTCAGGGTCGCCACCCCGTCCTCCCGGGTGACCAACAACACGGCGTTACTCATGGCATCCTCCCTAATGAGCGTTATGTATCGGTTTGCTTGTTTCTTTGATGTTATGTGAATTTGCTTGTTGTGAGCCTCGCCCGCGATGCGTTGTGGGCCTGGCTGGGATGAATATATGTGAATTGTGTCGCGGCCGGCAAGCGAACCAGTCGGTGCTGTGGTGCCGCTGTATTCCGCTGCTGAGCAGAATCGGGTATCGTGCCAGGACACGACGTTAAGCACCTAACAGAAATGGATATCGCTGTGAGCCTGATACCACATGCCTGATGCCATGAACCGGCGCAAGCACGTGCGCCAACCCATTCAACTCTCCGCCCTTGTCCATCCGCAAGAGGGGCGGTCGTGGCTGTGCTCGATTCGTGATTTCTGCGAAGGCGGCATGATGCTTACCGGTGGTTCGGGTTCACGGTCCCTTTCCGCGACCGGCGCCAAGGTCTCTAAGGGTGACGCCATCGCGTTGCATTTCACTGTCGCCACGCCGGACGGTCAGAGTCACTATCGCACCCAGGCACGCGTCGCCCGGCTGTTGGATGGTGGCAATGGTCTCGGGGTCGTGTTCGACAATGGCCTGTCAGATGATGCGTTTACCAATCTTGTAGACTTTGCGGTTGCTGCGGGTACGACCGTGCCCAAAGAGTTGCCATCGGTCGAAGTCGAAGAATTACCGGCGGCCGAGACCCTGGCTGCCCACGGCGATGTGACGACCAGCATGCGCGATCCGCGCATCTCTGACGAAGCGGGCAACCGTTTGTTAATCCGGCTGCAGACCGTGATGCAGAGAGCGTCCTCGCGCCTGGGTAGTGCATTTGTGAAATCCGCGCAGGAATATCTCTTGGTGGCCGCTCGCGATGCCGGCACCAACGCCATCCAGACGCGCTATCTGGAAACCTTGGATGCCCTGGAACAGAAACAAGGCAGTCTGGTCGAAGAGATGGTCGCCGATCTGGTCGGTCAGGTGGAGAAAGTATCCGACCTCGATGCGGTGCTGGAACGGCGGCGCCGCCGTGATTCCGGCAACAGCAAGAAGCTCGAGTTGGTCGATACCGATGAATTTGAAGAGTGGCTGCTGGTCGCCGAGATCATCTCCAAGGCGGAGAATCGATTCAAAGATCCACTGCTCGACATGCGAGCGCAGTTCGGCCTGCTGGCCAAGCCCTGGAGTCACAAAGATGTGGTGCCCGTGGGGCCGGCGGCGTTCTGTTGGGCATTCGACGATGCGGTCAAGATGCTCCAGTTCCACAGCGACCTGCGCAAGGAAATCTTCACGCTGTTCGAAAACGAACTGCATCTGGTCTTGACCAATCTCTACACGGCTATCGCCAGCCTGTTCGAAGACAGCGGGCTGTTCCCCAATCTCGATGAACTGCGCGAAAGCCTGCAACCCAAGTACACCACGCGCTCCCGCACCGGGGTGAATGTCACCCCGCAAGAGTACCAGGACATGGACCACACCATGCGCGACGTGGCCATGGCTGCGGACGGCGTGACCACCCCGGGCGTGGACCACAACCCCTTCGTACCGGTCAATCGCGGCGGCGGTGCGTACAGCACCGCGCGTTCCATCCTCGACATCTCGCGCCGCACCCAGGATCTTCTGGGACGGCCGCGGGACGAAGCGCTGGCGGGCATTGGCGCCTCGGTGCAAGATACTTTTCAGGGCAGCGAGATCCTCGACGCACTCGGAGCGATACAGCGCCAGTTGGGCGATGCGCCGTTGTCCGACACCCGTCTCCAACCGCGCTTGCTGGAAGAGTTGCGCTCCAGACACGGCGCGCATAAAGGGTTGACCGAAGAAGACTTCGACACGTTGCAGGTCATGGAGAACCTGGTCAGCTCGATGCGAACGGACTCGTTGATCACCCAGGGCATGCGCGATTGGGTGCAGCGCCTGGAGGTTACCCTCAACAAACTGGCCGCGCGGGACCCCGGTTTCCTGGCCAGTGATCCCGATGACCCTCATGTCGCCGTGCAGATGCTGAACCAACTCGCACGGTTGGGGAACGCCACTGATGTGCGCGAGGGCATCGACCGGGAGGTCGGTCGCCGGGTCGACGAATTGCTGCAGAAAGTGGTCTCGGATTATGACCGTAACCCGCAGGTCTTCTCCGAGGTGGTGGACGAATTACACCCGCTGGTGGATCGCCAGTCCCGCGCCTACCGCGGCAACGTCGAACGCACGGTACGGGCCAGCGAAGGTCAGCAGAAGCTAGCGCGCGCACGCCGTGCGGTGTTGGCGGAAATGCACGAGCGCCTGGCGGATCGTGAAGTTCCGGAACTGCTGCTCGAATTGCTTAACCCTGGCTGGCGCAATCTGCTGGTCCACACCCATCTGCGCCAGGGACCGGACTCCCACGATTGGCGCGACCAGCTGGTGATCGTCGAGCAGTTGCTGGGGCAATTGTCCGGTGCGATCAGCGAAGACGATCCCGAATATGCCCAACCCGAAGCGCTGCTCAAACGGGTAGTGGAAGGCTTGAACAGCATTTCTTTTGATCCCAGCAAACGCACCCCGCTGGTCATGCGGCTATCGGACAGCCTGGTCGGCGACACCGCGGGTGAAAAGGCACCGGTGAGCAACATCCAGGTGCCGGCCCAGGATCTGGAACGCCTGCTCGGCCTCGATGGTCTGCTGCCGGATGTCGACCCGCAGATCGATACCGAAGACGAGCGCGAGTTGGAGAACTACGACAGCGCCGTCGAGCGTGCGCGCCGCATACAGATCGGTGAATGGTTGGCGGCATCCGATCGCGAAGGTCGCCCATTGATCTTGTCGGTCGCGTTTGTCGGCGACGAGTCCAGTTCTTTTGTGCTGGTGAACCGCAAGGGCGTCAAGACCATGGAGCGCACGCTCAAGGAAATGGCGGACGATCTGTTTGCCGGTCAGATCACCCTGCTCGACGACTACGACCTACCTCTGATGGAGCGCGCCTCCCAGCGGATGTTGGAGAACATGCATCATCAGTTGGCTTTCCAGGCCAGTCATGATGATCTGACCCAGCTGCTCAACCGTCGAGAATTTGAGCGCAGCATCGAAGAATCACTGCAGAGCGCCAAGGCGAATGGGTTGCAGCACGCACTGCTGTATATGGACCTGGACCAGTTCAAGATTGTCAACAACACCAGCGGCCATCGTGCCGGGGATGAACTGTTGCGCCTGGTCGGCGAAAAACTGGCCGGCATCTACAACGAAGATGGTCAGGTGCTCGCGCGCTTGGGTGGTGATGAGTTTGGCCTCTTGCTGGTCGATGTGGAATCGATCGCCGCGCGCGAAATCGCTGAAGATCTGCTGCAGGTGATCCGCGACATGAAGTTTGAGTGGGAAGGTCGGACCTATTCCCTAACCGCGAGCATGGGTCTGGTGTTCATCGACGAGAGCACGGCCAGTGTTGACACGCTCATGCAGTATGCCGACGAGGCGTGTTTTTCGGCCAAAGACGCCGGTCGCAACCGCATGCAGGAGTACGAGCTCGGCGATAAACGCATGGCACAGCGCCATGGCGCGATGGAGTGGATTACCCAGCTCGACAAAGCGCTGGAAGAAGATCGTCTGATCCTCAACTGTCAGAAGATCCTGCCGGTGATTGGCAGCAACGATCAGGACGCCCATTACGAGATCCTGTTGACGATGCAGGACGAGTTGGGAGACGTGGTGGCGCCGACCGAGTTGATCAGCGCGGCGGAAACCTACAACCGTATGACTTCGGTCGATCGCTGGGTGATTCGTCACGTCCTCGAATGGATGGCCGAATACCGCTCGGTGCTCGACAACTTTGCCGGCTTCTCGATCAATGTCTCTGGCCATTCGGTGAACGACACGACATTCCCGGACTTTGTCCTCGAGCAGTTCAGCCGTACCCAGGCACCCACCGGCAAAGTGATTTTTGAGATCACTGAAACCGCCACCATCGCCAACCTCGATAATGCCATCGACTTTATGAACCGCATGCGCATCATCGGCTGCAGCTTTTCCCTGGACGACTTTGGCACCGGACTGTCGTCCTACTCCTACCTGCGCAATCTGCCAGTGGACTTCGTCAAGATCGATGGCGTGTTCGTGAAGGATATCGCCAACAACCCCGCCGACTACGCGGTGGTGCGATCGATCAACGAGATTGGCCACTACATGGGTAAGCGCACCATCGCGGAATACGTCGAAGACATCGCCACGTTGAAGCAGCTCGAAGAGATTGGCGTCGACTTTGCCCAGGGCTATCAGATCAGCCGACCGGTGCTGCTCACCGAGCTTGCCAGCCTGACCGCCGCATAAGAAGCCACGCGACCTTCAGACCTAACCGAGTAGCAAAAACTCGATCAGAGCTTTCTGGGAATGGAGTCTATTTCCGGCCTCGCGCCACACGACACTCCGCTCATCATCCAACAGGGTCTCGCTCACTTCCTCCCCGCGGTGGGCCGGCAGGCAGTGCATGAACAGGGTCTCGGATCTGGCTTGATCGAGCAGCGCTTCGTTGACCTGATAGGGCGCAAAGGTCTCCCGCCGTGAAGTTTCCTGCCCCTCATGTCCCATCGACGACCACACGTCGGTCACCACCAGGTCTGCGGCCTGCACCGCCTCGGCGGCGCTCTCGACCATGGTTGCGTTGTTGGTGCTGCCCAGGATCGCAGGGTCGGGTTCGTACCCCTGCGGGCAGGCGATACGCAGATGGAATCCCCACTGTCGGGCGGCGTTGATGTACGAGTGGCACATGTTGTAGCCGTCGCCGACAAAGGCGACGGTGGCGCCCTGGATCGGGCCGCGCAATTCCTCGAAAGTCTGGATATCCGCCAGTAGCTGACAAGGGTGTAGACGGCTGCTCATCGCGTTGATGACCGGAATCGATGCGTATTCGGCCAGGGTTTCGATCTCGCTCTGCTCTGCCGTGCGGATCATGGTGATATCGACCATCTCGCTGATCACCCGGGCAAAGTCCTCGATCGGTTCCCCGCGGCCGAGCTGGCTGCCGGTTTCGCCGATGAAGATTGCATGGCCACCCAGTTGGGACATACCGGCCTGAAACGCGATCCGCGTCCGGGTGCTGCTCATCATCAGCACCAGCGCGGCGGTCTTGCCGACCAGCGGTTGATACACTTCGCCGGCTTCATGCATGCGGCGCATCTCGCTGCCGCGGGCCAGCAAATAGTTAAGTTCCTCCATGGAGAAGTCCAGGAGGGAGAGAAAGTCGCGTTTGGACATGGTGTGGATTCGGTTGTTGTGGGTTGTCAGACGTTGATCAGATTCGCCACCGTGTCGACCAGCTCATCCGCCTGGGCATCGCTCAGGATCAGTGGCGGCAGCATGCGTACGATGTTGCCCTGGGTGACATTGATGAGGATGCCCGCGTTCAATCCAGCGGACACCAAATCCGGCGCGTCCTCGTGTAGTTCCACCGCGATCATCAACCCCAGCCCGCGCACTTCTTTGATGCGGTTGTTGCCGGCGAGCGCGGTGCGCAGACCATCCACGATGCGGGAGCCGAGTTGGCTGGCGCGGGTGCAGAGATCGTCTGCTTCGATCTGGTCGAGGACCGCGTGGGCCGCAGCGCAAGCGAGCGGATTGCCGCCGAAGGTGGAGCCATGATTGCCGGGCACGAACAGCTCGGCCGCTTCTCCGCGGGCGAGGCACGCGCCGATCGGCATGCCGTTGCCCAGCCCCTTGGCGGTGGTGACCACATCCGGAAGGATGTTGCTGTGCTGGTAGGCGAAGTACTTACCCGTACGCGCGTTGCCGGTCTGAACTTCGTCGAGCATCATCAACCAGTCATGATCGTCGCAGATCTGGCGCAAGGCATCGAGATAGCCGGGGGCCGGAATCTTAACGCCGCCTTCACCCAGTACCGGCTCGACCAACAGAGCGACGATGTCGGGGTTGTTTTCCGCGATCTGCTTGACCGCTGCCACATCGTTGTATGGCGCGCGGGCAAAGCCCGACAGCAGGGGTTCGAAACCCGCGTGCACTTTGCGGTTCCCAGTGGCGGTCAAAGTGGCCATGGTGCGGCCGTGAAAACTCTCGTCCACCACCAGCACGCTCGGGTTTTTCAGCCCTTGTTTGTTGCCTTTCAGACGCGCCAGCTTGATCGCGGCTTCGTTGGCCTCAGCACCCGAGTTGGCGAAGAACACTTTTTCCATACCGCTCAATGCGCAGAGTCGATCGGCAAGTTGAGATTGCAGCGGTATCTCGTACAGATTTGATGTGTGGGTCAAGCTGTTAGCCTGGGTGGCCAGGGCCTGCGCGACGTTCGGATTGGCGTGACCGAGACCGACTACCGCCAGACCGGTCAGCGCGTCGAGATAGCGCCTGCCCTGGTCGTCCTCCAGGTAGGCACCGTCGCCTTTGACAAAAGCGACAGGCAGACGCCCATACGTATTCATTAAATGGCTCACGACATAACCTTGCAGCAGTTTTCGATGTTAAACGTGAAAATCGTTACTCACCCGGAGCGCGGCGGTGCCAACACCCCAAAACGCAGACAGGCAGCACGTGGGCTGCCTGTCAAAACAGCAAATCTACTGATCTTGGCGGCGCTGTCAACCGCTTCCGATCCCGGACTTGCGGTTGCCGTGCTCGACCGCGGCCGTACTGGCACGGGGTTAGGCGTTCAGGCCAGGACGTTGCTCAGACGCGTTAACGCGGTGCGCAGCGTTTGCCGCGGACACCCAAAATTGAGGCGCACATAACCCGGCGCACCAAACTGTGCCCCGTCGTTGAGACCCACGCCGTGGCTGGCAAAAAACGCCTGGGGGTCGTCGAGGTGCAGGTCGCGCACGTCGAGCCAGGCGAGGTAGGTCGCCTGCAGCGGTGCAACCCGAGATCCGAGGTACTCGCGCACCAGCGCGAGGTTGTCGCGCAGGTAGGCGAGTAGGGCGGGGACATAATTGCTGCGATCGGCAAACGCCGCTTCGGAGGCGCAGAATCCCAACGGCCCGATCCCCGGCAGTATACCCCGTCGTGCGGTGAGAAACGCCTCGCGCAACTGGGCATCCGGAATGATCGCCGCCGCACAGCTCACGCCCGGAATGTTGTACACCTTGGTCGCCGCAAACAAAGTGACGGTACGTGCGGCCAGTTCCGGATAGGCTTGGGCGAAAATCGTATGGGTGGCAGTGGGGTCGAGAATCAGGCTGCAGTGAATCTCATCGCTGATCAGGATGAGGTCCTGCTGCGCCACCAGGGTGGCGAGCTTATCGAGCTCAGCATTCAAAAAGCAGCGGCCGGTGGGGTTTTGTGGATTGCTCAAGAGCAGCATGCGCGTGTCTGGTCGGCAGGCGGCCTGCAAGGCCTGCGCGTCCATCTGCCAATACCCTTCATCCGAGAGCGCGTTCCCCGACGACTGGTTACCCGGTTGCATCGGCACGCGGATCTCGTCGACCTCGGCGTGCTCGGCCACCTCCAGGAACGGGTAGTACACCGGGGTGGGGACCAGAATCGACGCGCGACTGCCGGGCGCGAGGGTCTGTACGGTCAGATTGATACCCGGCACGACGCCGGGCAGCCAAACGATCCAGTCGGCGGGCACGCGCCAATCGAATTGGTGTTCGAGCCAGCCTCGAAAGGCGCCGTTCAGACTTTCCGGTCGATCGGTATAGCCGAGGATCGGGTGTTCGAGACGCGCTTTGAGCGCATCGAGAATGAAGTCCGGCGCGGCGAAGTCCATGTCGGCCACCCACAGCGGCAGCACCTCGGGTGGAAACTTCTGCCACTTGGTCGAGTGGCTCTCGGTACGATCGATGATGCGATCGAAATACTCAGGACCAAAATCCATCCGCCTGCCTGCCGCTTATGTCTGCCTCAGTGTAGCGCTACGCATCGGAGGCTGAAAAGCGCTACAATCATGGCCATATAGTGATGAGCCAGAGGGCGACGAGCGATGGAACAGTCCGAGCAACAATCTGAAGTGATCGACACGATCAAGCGTCAAATCGAGGAGAATCCGATTCTTCTGTATATGAAGGGCTCGCCACAGGCACCACAATGCGGCTTCTCGGCCCAGACCATTCAGTGCATGGTCGCCTGCGGACAGCGCTTTGCGTACGTGGACATTCTCAGCAATCCCGAAATCCGTGCGACCTTGCCGGGTTATGCCAACTGGCCGACCTTCCCGCAACTGTGGGTGGAAGGGGAACTCGTCGGCGGGTGCGACATCATCACCGAGATGTTCGATGAGGGTGAATTGCAGACGCTGCTGGAAGAGACCGCGGCCAAACACGCCGAGGTCTAAGCGCGCTGCACAATATCCGGGCGCGCTGTGGACGGTCTCGGCGCGTCGCCTGTGCGAGCCTCGCGCATCGGGGCGAAACCGCAACGACGCCCGACCGAAATCTGCGACTCTATTTTGCGCTTACCACACTCTCCACTTGCTCCCGACGGCTAGCTCAAGCGACCACACACTAGAGTCAGCCGGGTGATCGGCTATGCGCTCGCCGCCACCTCGGGCACTACCGGCAATGGGGTGTTGTTGACCATCAGGCAGAACAGTTCGGCCGTTGCTTTCGTGTCGTAGTGCGCGCTGTGGGCCTGCTGGTTATCGAACGTCAACCCCGCCCGCCGGCAGGCTTCGCTCAGTACCGTATGTCCGTAGCAGAGTGCGGCCAGCGCGGCGGTGTCGATGGTGCTGAACGGGTGGAACGGATCGCGCTTGATCGTGCCGCGTTCCACGGCCGCCTTCAAAAAACCCTGATCGAAGGAGGCGTTGTGGGCGACCAGAATGGCCCGATTGCATCGGTAGGTTTTGATCTCGCTGCGGATCAGCGCGAAACACTCCATCAGGGCCGTACGCTCGTCGACCGCTGCGCGCTGGGGGTCGTCGGGATCGATCCCGGTGATCTTGAGGCTGGCCGGCTCGACCGTCGACCCGGCAAAAGGCGCTACCGCCCAATCGTGTTGTGATTTGATGCGCAATTGATCCCCCTGCCAGTCGAGCAGGACCGCGGAGAGTTCGAGTATCGGGTGGGTTGTGGCGTCGAAGCCACCGGTTTCCAGGTCGATGACCACCGGCAGGTAGCCACGGAAACGTTGCTTAAATTCCATAACGTTACCGTACACGTTTTTGCGCTCGGATGCTGTGTTTGTCTGGTCCGATCCCCCTCAAGTCTGCTGCCGACCCGCCGCTAACCCAGAGGATGAAGTATATATGGGTCATAGTTGCAGCGCTGTTGGCCGGGCCGGTCCACGCCCAGTGGCGCATGTCGTTTCCCACCGCCTGGGAAGCCGGGTGGGCGTTTCTAGCGCAGGATGAATTCTGTGAACTCGGGATCGAGATTCCGGAGTACGCGCACGCGCGTTTTGTCGGTGCTGCTGGGGGCGGCATGGCCGGGGAATTGAGTTTTGAGCTACAGGCGCTGCGCGACGATTTTGCGCCGGGTCCGGTGATGGTGGCCAGTGCGGCGCCGGGATGGCATCCGGAGGCGGGTCAGCAGCAGCGTCTCGGCACCGTGATCCACATCCCCGGGGGAGGGGTGGTGGCGCATGAACCGTTGGCGCGCAATATGCTGCATCAACTGCAACGCGGTTATGCCGTGGGTTTTGACCATCCCACCAGCTTCTCGACCCAGCATGAGGTGAAACTGATCCTCGCCGCGAAGGACCTGCGCCCGGCGCTGGATGCGTTTATGCGCTGCCTGGAACCGCCGCGGCGAATTTCCTGGGCGGCGCTGTCGCGCGCCAGGCTCACCTACGAGGTCGATGCCCACGCGTTGAGCGCCGAGGACAAACAGCTGTTGCGCCACATCGTCGACTATGTGGGGGCGGACCCGAGCATCACGCGCATTTTTGTCGATGGCCACACCGACGCCAGCGGTACCAAGCGGCACAACAATCGCCTTTCCCAGCGACGGGCGGGCACGGTCAAGCGCTATTTAATCGATGCGGGGTTGGACGCCGGCATGATCGTGGAGCGCTATCACGGCCCCCGCTATCCGGTCGCCTCCAACCAGGATGCGGCGGGGAAAGCGCGTAATCGGCGCACCACCGTGCGGCTCTCGCGAGAGACGCCGATCAGGTCGTTGGCGGCTCGAGGTGAATAACCCCATAGTTGTCCGCCGCGCGCCTACCACCTAGCGCCGGCCATCTCTCCTTGCGACGCGCTCACGCGTCTGATCCCTTCACGCCCCGCGCATCGAGGGTCTCGGGCGCGACATTCCTCGAATGAAGAAGTACCATGGCGCTCCCTAAAATTCCGCGCGGGTGAGCGCGCCCAAAGAGATCTGAAATGGCCGAAAAAGTAAAAATTGTGCTGGCGTATTCCGGTGGTTTGGATACGTCCGTGATCTGCCGTTGGCTGCAGGAGACCTACAACGCCGAAGTCATCACCTTCACCGCCGATCTCGGCCAGGGTGAAGAGGTGGAACCGGCGCGGGAGAAAGCTGAAGCGATGGGCGTGCAGGAGATCTACATCGAAGATGTGCGCGAAGACTTTGTCGCCAACTACGTCTATCCGATGTTTCGCGCCAACACGGTCTATGAGGGCGAGTACCTGCTCGGCACCAGCATCGCGCGGCCGCTGATCACCAAGCGTCTGGTGGAGATCGCCCAGCAGCACGGCGCCATGGCGGTCTCCCATGGCGCGACGGGTAAGGGGAACGATCAGGTCCGCTACGAACTCGGTGCCTATGCCCTCGATCCCGACATCAAGGTCATCGCGCCGTGGCGGGAGTGGGATCTCAATTCCCGCGAGGCGTTGATGGACTTCTGCGAAAAGCACCAGATTCCGGTGGACTATAAGCGGGGTGACAAGTCGCCGTATTCGATGGACGCCAACCTGCTGCATATCTCCTACGAAGGCGGCGGTTTGGAGGATCCGGCTCAGCCGGCGGACGACGACATGTGGCGCTGGACCGTGGCGCCGGAAGCAGCGCCTGCGGTCGGCGAGGAGATTGTGCTCGCCTATGAACAGGGTGATCCGGTGGCGCTGAACGGCGAACGGCTCAGCCCCGCGAGCATGTTGACGCGCCTCAACGAACTCGGCGGCGCGCACGGCATCGGACGCAGCGATCTGGTGGAAAATCGTTTTGTCGGGATGAAGTCCCGCGGCTGCTACGAAACGCCCGGAGGCACCATTCTGCTCAAGGGTCACCGGGCGATAGAATCGATTACCCTCGATCGTGAGGTTGCCCATCTCAAGGACGAGATGATGCCGCGATATGCCAAGTTGATTTACAACGGCTATTGGTGGGCGCCGGAACGCCAGGTGCTGCAAGCTTTGATTGATGAATCACAGAAACCCGTCAATGGAGAGGTTACTCTGAAGCTCTATAAGGGATCTGTGTCCGTGGTGGGACGCAGTTCTCCCAGTGACAGTCTCTATGATGAGGACGTGGTCACATTTGAGGATGATCAAGGTGCCTATGATCAGCGGGACGCAGGCGGCTTCATCAAGCTCAATGCGCTGCGTCTGCGTCTAGGCGCCAAACGTGGTCGCGACTACTCCTGATGCTGGTGTGAGCTCACTAACCTGAAGCGCACCACGCCGGAGTGGTTGGTTGTCCGGTGGGAATCGGTTTGTCCGGTGTAAAGAAGTGCGAGCGCAGTAATGCCCAATTTTCAGGTTTTATTCAGTGGTCAGGTGGCCGAAAACGCCAACGTCAGTCAGGTGCAGGAAAACCTTGCCCGGGAACTGGGCCTGAACGCTAATAAAGTCAAACAACTCTTTAGCGGTCGCACCGTGGTGATCCGCAGCCAACTCGACCAGACCGAGGCGCAAGTCTGGCAGGCGAAACTGGCCCAACTGGGCGCGGTGGTGCGGATCAAGGATCTGACGCCCAAGGATGAAGTGGCCACCTACAGCGGTGGCAAGAACACGGCGGACCAGACGTTGCGGGACATCACCGCGGCCCATCTGGAGTGCCCGCGGTGCGGTCATCTGCAATTGGATACGAGTCACTGCGCCCGCTGCGGCACCGATCTGGTGGCCGCTTTCAAACAGAAACGCAAAGAAGATCTTCTGATCGAAAAGAAGATTCGCGAGCTGCGCGAAAAGCAGCACGGCCCTGTGACCCCCACGCCCGCACCGATCGTCGCCGAGGTGGATGATGCGCCACCGCCGAAGAAGAATATTCTCGGCTGGCTACGCCGCGGCTGACCCGCTCACCGCGCGGTGAGTTGATCGGTTAAACTACCCGCAATGCGCGGGTGGCTCGCGTGAGCCTCATCCCCCGTACCCGTCTTCGAGTTTGTAACAGGCCGCAGCATGTCCAATATCTCAGCGCAACGTCCCATCGGCGTGTTCGATTCCGGTATGGGGGGGTTGACCGTGCTCGCCGCGCTGCGCGCACGCTTGCCTGGGGAGGACTTTGTCTACCTCGGCGACACGGCGCGATTACCCTACGGCACCAAATCTGCAGCGACGGTGGTGAAGTATGCCGCGGGAGCTGCGCGGCACCTGCAGCGCTACGACATCAAGGCACTGGTGGTGGCCTGTAACACGGCCAGCGGACTTGCCCTCGCCGCGCTGCGTGCACAGTTGCCGGAACTCTTGATCGTGGGCGTGGTGGAGCCTGGGGCGCAGGCTGCGGTGGCGACGGCGGATGCCCGTGGCATCCTGGTGCTGGCCACCGAGAGCACCATCGCCGGTGGCGCTTACCAGACCGCGCTGCAGCGCCGGGCACCGCACCTGCCGGTGCGCGGTCGGGCCGCGCCGCTATGGGTCACGCTCGCGGAGATGGGCACGGCCGACGAGGCTCTGGTCGACGCGGTGCTGACACACGACCTCGGCCTGCTGCAACAAACCGACGCACCGGGCACGCTGTTGTTAGGCTGCACTCACTTCCCCGTGTTTCGCGCCGCGATTTCACGTCTGGTCGCACCGGATGTGCAGGTGGTGGACTCAGCATCGACCACCGCACAGGCGGTAGCCGAGGAGCTGGCAGCGCTCGAACTCAATCACCCGTCCGTCACGGGTGGCCGGGTGCGCTACCTGGCAACCGATGGGCAGGCGCGCTTTACCCGCGTGGCGCCGCTGTTTCTTGGCGAGACGGTCGACGCGGTGGAACTGATCGATCTCTAAGTCGCCTGCCCGCGCGGTGGACTACACCCGTTTACCCGCCGCCACCTGTCCCAGCGCCACCAGTAAGCCGCCGACGATAAACGCGCCGGGGGCGTAGCGGGCCAGCGGCGCGACGCCGCTCTCACCGATATGTACTGTCCAGGTGGCCGCTCGTGAGCCGAACAACAACTGCGCATCGGCGAGGAGCGTCCCGGAGCCGAGGATCTCGCGGACCGCCCCCATGAGTAGCAGTGCGAGCGCAAATCCCAGGCTGGTGACGATGGCATCGCGCGCTGCGCGCCCGACGCTTCTGGTGCTCGCGTTGCTCTCGGCGTGGCCAAGGATCATGCAGTTGGTGACGATGATCTGAACGAACAACGCCATGCTGGCGAACAGCTCGTAGGCGTAGGCTTCCAGCAGGAGCGTGGCTATGGTGCCGAGCGTGGCGATGATCAGTACAAAACAGGGTAGGCGGATGCTCCGGGGGAGACAGTGGCGCAGCAGGGAAGCGCTCAGGCTGCTAGCGAAGGTCACACCAAAGATCACCACGGCCAGTCCGAGCGCGTAGGTCAGATTGCACGTCACGGCGAGCAACGGACACAGGCCTAGCAGCTGCACCCACGCGGGGTTGCGCTGCCACAAAGCGGACCGCGACGTGGTGTCAGCGCTCACAGTGCACCTCGGCGCGATGCAGCGCCTGGCTGAAAGCGTACTTGATCGCGTTGGTGGTGATGGTCGCACGCCCGATCCCGTCGATCGTGGGAATGTCGCCTTCCAGCGTATCGTCCCAGCCCGCGAGCCAGGGTCCTCGGGTGTGATCGATGAAGTCGCCGATTCCCGGGGTCTCGCTGTGGGCGACCACGCGCATCGCGACCCCCGCCGCAGGCTGCCAACGGGCGAGCAGCTGGATGTCACCGGCGTAGCCGGGGCTTACCATGTTGAGCAACAGCACCGCATCGCAGGTTCCGCTGATCGGCAGGGCCAGATTAACCTCGGCGGGCAGCGGGGCGAGCAGGGTACGCGCAATATCCAGGCGTGCCGCCAGTCGATTCTGCTCGATCCGCGGTGCGGTCAGATCTGCGGTGAAGACCAGCAGCAGGCCGCAACCGACGCTGATAAACAAGAAGGCCAATGCAGACTTAAACACGGTTCGCCTCGACCTCAGGCGTATGCTTGCGGCGCTCGGCATAACGATTGAGCAGCGGCGTAAAGCTGTTGGCGAAGAGCACCGCAAAGGCGATGCCGTCCGGATAGCTGCCGAAGGCGCGAATCACGAACACGACCACGCCGACGAGGATGCCGAAAAGCCACTGTTGCGCATGACCGCGGGGATGCGTGGCCGGGTCGGTGACGACAAAAAACGTCGCCAGCAGCAGGCCGCCGCTATACCAGTGAAAGTAGGGTGAACCGTAGCTCGTCGACGCACCACCGTCGTAGCCGAGCATCGCGCACAGGGTCACGCCGGCAAGCACCCCGACGCTGGTCCGCCAGGCGATCAAGCCCAGACGCCAGATCACCAGGCCACCGGCCGCGAAGCACAGGGCGATGAACCGCTGATCGGAGAAGGCGCTGGCCTGCGAGTCGAAAAACTCCTCGACCGTCCGGCCTTCGCGGTAGCGGAACTCGCTGAGCAGCGTGGCGCCACTATAGCCATCGACTGCCTGACCGGGCCAGCTTGCGAGCAGCTCCGGAAACGATACCAGGGCTACGGCATAGCCGACCATCGCGGGATTGAAGAGGCTGTGCCCAGCACCGCCAAAGACGTGTTTGGCCAACGCGATGCTGGCGACGGCTGCGCTGGCCAGGACGAGAACAGGGGTGGCGGGCGGCAAGCACAGGGCGATCAGCCAAGCTGTGACAAAAGTGCTCACGTCGAATGTCGTGAGCGTGACCGGGCTTTGGCGCAGGAGCTTGCACAGAACTTCGATGACCGCGCACAGACACAATAAGATGGCCAGGTTCCACACAACCCCCCAACCCCACAGCCAGGTCATCGCGGCTGTGCCTGGCACCAGCGCGGCGCAGAACACCCCCATGATCTGCTGATTACTCAGGACCATCTGCGCTCCCGTTGAGGGTGGTGTCGACCGGTGCAAAGCCGTTGAGCAGAACGGTCAAGAGCGATGGCGGTAGGAGGTGGATGGCGTTCATGCTATTGCCCCACCCCCACGAAGCCCATCAACGCTAGGCTCATGATGCCGGCGCTGATCAACGCGATCGGTATGCCCTGAAAAGGCGCGGGGATGGCGCTGTGGGTCAGTTGTTCGCGCAGCGCGCCAAATGCCACCATCACTATGGTGAAGCCGGTGGCCGCACCGATGCTGAACACGCTTGTTTCGAGTAGCGTGAGATCGGGTTTAGTCGCCAGCAGGGCGACCCCGAGCACTGCACAATTGGTGGTGATCAGCGGCAGGTAGCTGCCCAGCACTTGGTGCAGCGCGTGCCTGGTCGTGCGGATGTAGAACGCGCTCGCCGCCACGACGCCCGCAGTGACGGCGATGAACGCGATGATGCGCAGGTAGGTCACCTCGAGGGGGACCAGGATGGCGTGGTACAGCGGATAGGACAGGACCATGGTCAGGCACAGTACCAACGTGGTGACGATGCCGGTTGCCGCAGCGGTGTCGTAACCCCGCGTGATACCCATAAACGGGCACAACCCCAGAAACTGGGCCAGAACGAAGTTGTTAACCAGCAGCGCACCGATGAGAATGACAGCCAATTCCCCCACCGTGAGCTACCTTGTTTCTCTGTCTAGCACCGGATCGCCGACCACATCAGGTCACCCGCATACCCGGCTTGGCGCCTGCGTCGGGGGCGAGTAGGAAAATCTCATCGTCATCTCCCGCGGCCAGGACCATGCCTTCAGATACACCGAAGCGCATCTTGCGCGGGGCCAGATTGGCGACCACCACCGTCAGTCGGCCGACCAGCGTCTCGGGCGCGTACGCGCTCTTGATGCCGGAGAAGACTTGGCGCTCGTGGTCGCCGACATCCAGCGTCAGCTGCAGCAGCTTGTCGGCGCCTTCCACCGCGGCAGCGGCGGTGATCTTCGCCACCTTGAGCTCTACCTTCATGAAGTCGTTGATGTCGATATACGCGCTGCCGTCATCCTCGGCGGTCACGGCTTGAGGTTCAGGTTCCGCTGATGCTGCGACAAGCTTATCGACAGCCTTGCTCTCCAGTCGTTGCAGCAGCGGTTTGAATTTGGCGATTTTGTGCGGCGCGGCCAGCGGCGTTGTCAGCTGGGACCATTGCAGCGGCTCGACCTGGAGGAATGCTTCGGCTTTCTCTGCGGTCGCCGGCAGGATCGGTTTCAGATAGCCGATCAGGACGCGAAAGATGTTGATCGCCTGGCTGCAGACCAGTTGTACGTCGTCGGCCCGCGTCGGATCCTTGGCCATGTTCCACGGTTCATGGGTCGCGATGTACTGGTTGGCCGCATCGGCCAGGGACATGATCTCGCGGATGGCCTTGTTGGTGTCGCCTTGTTCGTAGAGATCGGCGATCGTCTCGCGCGCGTCGACACACTTGTTCCACAGCGCTTCGTCGTGTATCTGCGCGGCCATTTCGCCGCCGTGCTGCTTCACCAGAAAACCCGCGCAGCGGCTGGCGATGTTAACCACCTTGCCCACTAGATCGGAATTGACCCGCTGCACGAAGTCTTCGAGGTTCAGGTCGATGTCGTCGGCCGTGCCGTTCAGTTTGGCGGCGTAGTAGTAGCGCAGATACTCGGGGTTCAAGTGCTCGAGATAGGCTGCGGCCATGATGAACGTGCCCCTCGATTTGGACATCTTGGTGCCGTTGACGGTCACGAAACCATGGCTGTGCACCTTGGTCGGGGTGCGGAAATCGGCGGCATCGAGCTGCGCCGGCCAGAACAAGGCGTGGAAGTTCACGATGTCCTTGCCGATGAAGTGATGCACTTCGGCAGCGGAGTCTTTGGCCCAGAACTCTTCGAACGTGATCCCATCTTGGTTGTCGCAATAGTGCTGCAAGCTGGCCATGTAGCCGATCGGGGCGTCCATCCACACGTAGAAGTACTTGTCATCGGTACCGGGAATCGTGAAGCCGAAGTAGGGGGCGTCGCGGGAGATATCCCAGGCGCGCAGGCCGCTCTCCAGCCACTCGTCGAGCTTGTTGGCGGTCTCCGGTTGCACCGTCCCGGAATGCACCCAGGTTTTTAGAAACTCGGTGTACTGCGGTAGATCGAAGAAATAGTGGGTCGATTCGCGCAGTTCCGGCGTGCTGCCGCTGTAGACCGAGCGCGGATTGTTGAGCTCGGTCGCGTTGTACGTCGCGCCGCACTTTTCGCAGTTGTCACCGTACTGATCCGGCGTGCCGCACCGCGGACACTCACCCACCACAAAACGGTCGGCGAGAAAGATCTTACGCTCCGGATCGTATAACTGGGCCACGGCATCCGTGTAGATCAGACCCTTGTCCTTGAGGCGCTCATAGATCAGTTCGGAGTAGTGGCGGTTCTCCGGCGAGTGGGTGGAGTAGTAGTTGTCGTAGGAGATACCGAACCCGGTGAAATCCTTAAGGTGCGCCTCGCGCATGCCGTCGATCAGCGCCTCGGGCGTTACCCCCTCTTCTTCGGCACGAATCATCGTTGCGGTGCCATGGGTGTCATCCGCGCAACAGTACACCACCGTATGGCCGCACATGCGCTGATAACGAACCCAGATGTCCGTTTGGATATGCTCCAACATGTGGCCCAGATGGATGGGGCCATTGGCGTTGGGCAGCGCGCTGGTGACAAAAATACTGCGGGCCATGGTGCTCATTTCAAGGTGATTAACCAAATATCTGCTGCGTCGAACGGGGCGGTGAGGGTCCCGGGCTGCGGCGGGCGCTAAGTTTACACAGACAGTCCGTGACTGGCGACGATTCCTGCATATACTTAGCGCCCGCATCAGCATCGGCGTGATGCACGCAAGAAGGATAGACGGTTTGAGAGTCGAACAATTTACCGACCCCTACCTCGGTCAGACCTGGGGCGAGTTGGGGGCACGCATTTTGACTTCCGGCAATCGGGTCGCGGTCACGCTGGGTTATCCGGCCGCCGGCCATGCGGTGCACTTAAGCCGTGAGCTGGCCGCTTTCCTGGGCACCGATGAGCTGCAGCTCGAACTCGATTTTCAGGCCCCGCAGGGGCGCGGCTTCGGCCAGGTCAAGCACGTGATTGCGGTCGCGTCGGGTAAGGGTGGGGTCGGCAAATCGACCACCGCCGTCAATCTAGCGTTGGCGTTAGATGCGGAAGGGGCGAAGGTCGGACTGCTCGATGCGGATATCTACGGACCCAGCCAAGGCATGATGCTGGGGGTGGAAGCCGGGCGCAAACCCAATGTCAAAGACGGTAAGTTC
>JBCCHL010000041.1:0-26806 GCA_039028775.1 Pseudomonadota bacterium
ATTTAACTGGCCGCCACGCGGCGCAGGCCCAGGGGCCGCGACGAGGAACGAGTCGCTTACTCACTGATCGGGTGGGAAATGGGGAATGAAAAAGTTGGTCGGAGTGAGAGGATTTGAACCTCCGGCCCCTACGTCCCGAACGTAGTGCTCTACCAAGCTGAGCTACACTCCGACAAGCCTGGAATCAGGGCCAAACATTATATGAATTTCCAGGCGCGGTGCTAGCTAAATTAGTACGGCTCCTCGGACTTTAGATGACGTCGTCAGCCGCGACTACCGCATATACATTGGACACAAACCAGGCCGATGCAGCACACAGCTGCAACCAGTCACCGGTGGTGGCGATGCCGTAGGACATGGCACTGGCAATCCAGAACAAACTGGCCAGCGTTTGACCAAGACGTTCGGGTCGACAGAGCCGGTCCCACCACTTCTGCCAGGTTGCATAACCCGATTCACCGCGGCGACTGCCGATCAACATACGCATTCTTCTCCACAACAGGATAAATCGTCCAGGTACATACCCCAGTCGCGATACGACTCCAGCCCCTCGGCTGGCAGTCCCAACGAGGTCGCGACGGCTTTGGCCACCACCGCAAAGCGTTGGCGGTATTTGTAAATGAAGCAGAACACCTGATTATCGTGTCGCACCGCCGGACCACAAAGGAACAGGCCGGGAGTCAGGGTCGATTCATCGTTGCTGTTCAATAGCGGGAAGCCATCATCTCGAGTCTCAAACAGGTCGGCGACAAGCCTGTGGCTACCCTCGAAGCCGCCCGCCCAGAGCGGTGAGTTGTCGGTTCGATAGCGCAATCCATCGCTGGCTGTGATCTCGTAGCCATCGCCCGCTCGGGCGACAGAGGTGATGGACGTGGAAGGATAAAGGTCCACGCGCTCAAGAAACCAATCCTCGCGCATACGATCGAGGGTAAACGGCGAAAGCGCAACGCTCGGGTCTGAGCTGGTTTCCTCCCACGGACAGCCTCGATCGAACAAACGCACGCGCTTGTTGTGATAGGCCAGGTGGTACGCCGCGTCTACTCCGCTTTCATAGCCGCCGATGACAATGAAGTCGCTGCCATCCAGATCTTCGTAGCTTACGACGCTCGCCGTGTGTTGACACAGATCACTGCCGTGGAAACCATCCTGCCGCGGATACTGAAACTCGCCCGCGGCCCAGATCACGTGTCGAGCGCGCAACGAGACATCACGCATGACGACGGTAAAACCAGGGGCATCGTTCTCTATCCGTTGTACCTCGACATGCTCGCACACCGGGACACCAAAATGCTGCGCCACCGAGCGCAGGTGCATGGCGTAGTGTTGTCCCGTCGGGTGTTCGGTATCCATGCTGTAGCCGGGCGACACGCCGATGGCGACTGAATTCAAGTCCAGCATGCCAATCGAGTTGGTCGGGAATGAGGGGGTCAGAAAGCGCGTCTCGATCGGCCACTGCGCAAAAGAAGCACCCACCTGGTCACGCTCCAGCACGAGATGGTTGCGGATGCCCGCGTGTTGCAGGGCAATTGCTGCCCCGATGCCGGCCGCACCCCCGCCTACAACCACCACGTCATATTCTGCGTGATCAGCCAACTTACACCGCCTGGCGAAACGTAGAGTGGTAAAGTCGGCGTGCGAGCAGATCAGCCAGCAGCCGGCTACCGGCCGGGATTGGTGTTCGAATCGCCACGAGCCGATCAGGCTGCGCGCCAACAGCAAGCCAGCCGGAAAACACGACAAGCGCGGCATGTCTGGTGTTCAGCGCGGACGGTTCACGGATCATGCGGATACTTGAGGGTACATTAGGTTACTACAGATATGTTATAACGTATCGTAAACCGCAGCCACGATGTTGTCCATCCGATTGTCGAAGATCCCACCAATCCAGACATCGTTGCCCCGGCGAAACGTCGTCAACTGTCATTTGAGCGGGGTGGTAGACCCCGGGCAACGCGATCGCCTGCCTGGCCTAGGATCCCAGACCGGGCCGAGATTAGCCGCATAAACCTCTGTCAATAATAGAATTTTAGGTCCCGGAAAATACCAAAGGCGATTTAGGATGGTACCGCGCGACGGACTTTCCAAACCGTCACGCTCCATGGCTTCTCCCCTTTTCTACAATCCACTTGACCACCCATCCGAAACCCCCAAACTACGGGCTCCACAAATTAGCATAAGGTCAACATGCCCTCCCATCTCAACTACACCGGCAAACGCGTGGTGGTCACCGGCGCGTTCTCCGGGATCGGCGCGGCGTTGGTCGAGCTTCTTCAACAAGCCGACGCCGCCGAAATCATCGTGCTCGACATCAAACAACCCACCCAGCCGGTTGATGAATTCATCGAAACCGATATGGGGAATCCCAGCTCGATCGACGCGGCCATCGAACGCTTGAACGCTGCGGGGAAACCACCGGTCGATGTCTTGTTCAACAATGCGGGCGTGGCCGCGACGCTGCCCGCCGATACGGTGATGCGGGTCAACATTCTCGGTCTGATGCGCCTGACCGAGCGCTTGATGCCGAGCATGAACAGCGGTGGTGCGATTGTGAATACCGCCTCGGTGGCGGGCAACGGCTGGCCGGGGCACGTAGCTGCGATCAACAACTTGCTGGAGATCAGCAGTTGGGATGAAGGCGCGGCATGGATCGCAGACCATGCCGAGGTGATCGCCGACGGCTACTTTTTCTCCAAAGAATGTGTCCAGGTCTATACCATGCGTACCGCACGGGCGGCCACCGAACTGGGTCTGCGCATCAACAGCGTGTGTCCCTCGCCGGTGGATACGCCCCTGCTCCCCGCGTTTCGCGAGACAATGACCGACCAGATCATTGACTGGGCCATCGACAGCGGTGCTGGGCGCGTGGCGACAGCAGAAGATCAGGCGCGGGCACTGTTGTTTCTCGGCTCCGATCTGGCAGGCTATGTCAACGGCGTGAACCTCCTTGTTGACGGTGGTTATACCGCAGGCTTGCAGATGGGACAGGTCAAGCCGCCCGGCAGCTGACAGAAATACCAACGCAACTTCGACCCCGCATGATGAATCCATACCAGCAAGCGACTGCGCCATGAAACTGGCAATTGAACTGGGTCGTTTCGAATCCGAAAATATCGCCGCCTCGGTGGAGTGGGTGCAGGTAGCAGAGCGCCTGGGGGTCGATATGGCCTTTTCGGCCGAGGCCTGGTGGAGCGATGCGGTCACACCACTGGCCTATCTCGCCGACAAGACCGAGAAGATCAAACTTGGCACCGGCATCATGCAGGTGACGGCACGCACCCCGGCAATGGCCGCGATGACCGCCCTTACGCTGCACGATCTGACAAACGGCCGTTTCGTGCTGGGGCTGGGGGCCAGCGGTCCACAGGTGGTCGAAGGTCTGCACGGTGTGCGCTACAAAATGCCGCTGACCCGCCTGAAGGAGACCGTGGCGATCTGCCGCATGATCTTCGCCGGGGAAAAGGTGCGGTACGACGGAAAGGTGTTTCAACTGCCGCTGCCCGACAGCGAAGGGAAGGCGATCGGCATCTCCCATGCGCCGACCGACATTCCGATCTATCTCGCCACCCTGGGACCCAACGCCCTGCGTTTCACCGGCGAGAGCGCTCAGGGCTGGTTGGGTACGTCCTTCTCGCCCGAGCATCCGGAGGCTCATCTGGCCTATCTTAAAGACGGTGCGCAGGCGGGGGACAGGCTGCTTACAGACGTCGATCTGTGCGTGTCTGCGCGCGTGGAGATTGGCGATGATGTGGAAGAGATGATCGCGCGGCGCAAACAGGGCGTGGCGTTCAGCATGGGCGCGATGGGGTCCGAAAACACCAACTTCTATAACGATGCATTCAAGCGTGCCGGCTACGAAGAGGACGCCCGTGCCATACAATCCTTGTGGATTGCTGGCAAACGCGATGAGGCAGCACAACGGGTCCCCGATGCCATGGTGACCGAGTTCCAGGCGCTTGGCACTCGGGAGATGGTGCGCGAACGCTTGCGCAAATACCGCGAGGTTGGGGTCACGACCCTGAAACTCGGCCTCGACAGCGCCGGCCCGATCGGCCCCAAACGCTACGAGTTGCTGGAAAATATCGTCGATCTCGTGGAGGGATTAGAATGAAGCTATACATGGTGCCGCTGGCGCCCAACCCGACCAAGGTGATGTTGTATATCGCGGAGCGTGCGGAGCTCGGCGTCGATATGGGCATTGAACAGATTGTCGTCAACACCGTAAAAGGCCGTCACAAAGAACCGGAACATCTGGCCAGAAATCCCTTCGGCACAGTGCCCGCGCTGGAGTTGGCCGATGGTACCCACCTGGTCGAATCCCTGGCGATCATCGACTACCTGGAGCGCAAGTTCCCCACCCAGACGCTGCTGCCCGACGATCCCGAAAGTTACGGTCGCGCACGCGACGTGGAGCGGATCGTCGATCTGCGTCTCGCCGGCCCGATGGGCGCCTACGGTCACGCCGTCAATTCTCCCCTGGGCTATCCCAAAGACGAGGAAAAAGCGGCCCAGATGGAAAGCGCCATGCAGGCACCGTTGGACTTTCTGGAGAACCTGTTGGCGGATGCCCGCCCCTTACTGCTCGGCGAGCAGGCGTCCATCGCCGATTGCACGTTGCAGGCGTCGTTGCAGTTTATGCGCTATGTCGAGGTGGACGTGTTTGGCGATCGCCCGTTGCTGCGCGCCTGGGACGAACGCTATCGCGCACGGCCCGCGGCCAAAGCGGTACTCAAGTGGTAAGCACCGCGGGCGGGCGCAAAGCGCCGAAGCTTCCGCAGCGGTTGAGCGCTTACTCGCCCTCCAGATAGCCTAAACACCCGGTTGCAGCCAACAGGTCTCGCAGTGGGCGGCTGTCCGTCGCGGCAAGCCGTTTGCGCAGCCGGTCATAACATTTGGCCTGATATTTAAACGGCGCCTGCACCCAGGCTTGACCGTCCAAGGTCACCTCAAGCTCGGCATCGCCCTGCGCCACCGCGGTGGCGTTCG
Source organism: Pseudomonadota bacterium (assembly GCA_039028775.1). Classification (GTDB taxonomy): domain Bacteria; phylum Pseudomonadota; class Gammaproteobacteria; order Pseudomonadales; family Azotimanducaceae; genus UBA4421. The sequence continues at coordinate 4,984 of JBCCHL010000041.1, forward strand.
CCGTCAGAAATGGCAGATACCACTTGCCGGTAAACTCGAGCAGCGCGCTCGCCGCCGGGCGCAGTTCATCAAAGCGATGCCACTGTCCTTCTATGCCGCTGGCATCATCCAGGCGTCGCACCCAGTCGTACACACTCGGCGTGCGTTCGCGCATGATCAACATGGGCGTGTGATCGCTGGACAGCGTCTTGAGTTGGCCGAAGAGGCCAAAGTCGCCAAGGCTCGGCCGAGTGCCCAGCAAGAACTCGTCGCGGGTCACAAAGCTATCGAGAATGTCGAGCAGTTCCAGATACGACTGCTCGATCACGGGCGCGTTGTTCTCTGTGCAGCCGACCAGGGGCATGCGCGACACCTGGCGCTCTCGAATGGCGTTGGCGAGCTTGTCGAGTTCGGCGCCGCGCACGCCGGGGGTATTGTCTGAGATGATCTGACGACTGCTATAGGCCTGATCGATCGTACGATACCAGCGGTAGTGGAACATCATCTTGGTGCACCACTCATCAGCCATGTCTTCGAGCAGATCGCAGACGTACGCCAATGCCGGGTCGTCCGGGATAATGGAGCGTTCGCTGTGGCGGGCTTCCAACAGGTACGCGAGCGGGGTGGAGTCCACATGCAGACTGGCGTCCTCCGGCAACTGCAGGATCGGGATGACCGGTGGCCCGTCATGTTTGAGGGTCTGCCGCATCTCGGGGGTGATCTGGTACCAGTCGAAGCCAAGACGCCGATAACGCAGGATCGCGCGCATCTTCATCGAATACGGCGAGCCGCCTCCGCCGTAGAGTTTGTAACGTGTCATATCACCTCCTCTCCTACCTCAACATCTCGCGTGCCGGGTAGCTGTTAATATGGGATCACGCTGTCCGGCACGATCACCCCCACTTCTTCCGCATAGCGCGCATAACCTTGCAACAGGTCCGCCAACACCTCGGGATGTTCCTCCACCAAGTCTTCCTGTTCACCCGGGTCACGGCCCACATGATAGAGCTGCCACTGCCCGGTGCCATACGGAGGTGGCTGACGCAAAGCTTTCCAGTCCCCGCGTTGCACCATGCGTCGATCGAACGCCTCCATGGCGATGAACTCTTCATCGGCGTATACAGGCCCACCTTCCAGCCAGTTACCCAGCGCGGAGCGTCCCGCCTGTAAGTGGGAGCGCCCGCCGTGTTCCCACTCGGCCCCGGCGAGGGTCAAAAAAGTCGGTGTCAGATCCATCACGCGCAGATAGTCGGTGTCGATGCCAACCCGCGCCCCCGGCCAATGCAGAAAGGCCGGCACGCGGATTCCCCCTTCGGCCACTTTGCTCTTGGAATCCCGAAACGGCGCGGCGGTGGCGCGGGCCCAGCTCGGTCCCAGCGTCACGTAGGAACTGATTGTGCCGATGTTGTCGAGCCGATTATCGAAATTCTCCGGCACCCAGACATCATTACCCGCGTAAAACTCCATCAGATGCGCTTCAGCACCGTTGTCGGCCATGAAGAAGATCAGGGTGTTGTCCAGATCGCCCCGCCGCTCGAGGGCATCGAGCAAGCGCCCGACGTTCTGATCCAGTCGGTCCACCATCGCCGCGTAGACCTGCATCTTTTTAACCGCGACCGCTTGCGCCGCCCCGTCCAGCGCAGCCCAGACTTCGGTACCCGGCTCGTGCGCAACCGCCTGGGCGGTGGCGACGACCAGCCCTTCCCTGCGCACGCCGCGCATCCGTGCCTCACGCAGGGCGTCCCAGCCCTCGTGGTAAACCTCGCGATATTTGTCAATATCTGCCGCCGGTGCCTGCAAAGGCCAGTGCGGCGCGGTATAACCCAGATAGGCGAAGTAGGGTCGATCCTGCGGCACCGCAGCGATATAGGAGAGCAACTTGGTGGTCATGAAGTCCGAAGAGTAAAAGTCTTCCGGCAGTACCAGGGGTGCGTCGTCCTCCAGCCACGTGGCCTGGCCATAGCTCTTGAACAGCGGGGTGGCGTCGAAGTGCCCGCCACCGCCCTCCAACAGCACCAGACTGCGGTCGAAGCCACGCGCACCGGGCAGGTCCTGGGATGCCTTGCCGAGATGCCATTTGGCCGAGGCAAGCGTGGCGTATCCCGCAGCTCGCAACTTTTCGGCGATGGTCGGCACCTCGCGCGACAGCGTGTTCTGATAAGCGGGACTGCGCTGTTGATTGTCGGTCGCGAGACTCCCTTGCGAACCCATGCCCGCGAGGTGGTGGTCCAAACCGGTCATCAACATGGCGCGGGTGGGTGCGCAACTGGGGCCGGCATGGAAGTTGGTGAAGCGCAACCCACTGCGCGCCAACCCATCGAGATGTGGGGTCTGTATCTCCCCGCCGAAAGACCCGAGATCGGTGTAGCCCAGATCGTCGGCGACGATCACCAGGATATTGGGGCGGGGATCTGATGCGGACGAGCAGCCGACCAGGATGCCAACCACAACCCACCCGACCATAAGCGGCCCAACAATTAGACGCACACAACGGCCCAGCATTGAATTTCGGTACACCAAGTCACCCCTCCCCTTCGTGCGGCGCCTGCGCGCTTGACGGTGGCATAGTAGTAGGAAGCCGACGGCAGGCCAACCTAATAGGTCCGCCAGGGTCGCGCTGCACGACCGTTGCGCGTCGATCTAAGGGGCGCTCTGCACTCCCGGTGCGCAATCCGTCAAGCGAAAATCCTGCCATACCAGGCGGTGGTCGGAAGAGACGACCGGATCGCCGTCACCGACTAGCGCGTAGAGCGGATCATCCGGACGCGGCCAGAACACGCCACCTTGCACAATTGACAGCCCCCAATGCGAAGGTAGCACATAGTCGATCCGCAGATTCTGCGAAAAGTCACTGGTGTCCGCCGCCGGATCGCCCGTGTGCGGCGGTGTATCGCGATCCAGCGCAGCGGCGATGACGCCACCGCGACTCAGCGGCACCCGCTCCGCGTTCACCAGCGGGTCTGCGAGCAACTGAGCGATCGCGCCGGGAAAGCTGTCGCCATCCTGCGGGTCGGCGTTGTAGTCCCCCATGATGACAAAACGACTCGGGTGGGCCAGCCCGCCCGCGAGCTTGTTATCATCGTAGAGGTACCCGCGAGCATTGATGTAATCGGCCCAGAGTCGAATCTCGTCGTGGTTGCGACGACCGTTGTGATCTTCGGGGCCATCAAATATAGCCGGCGTAGGATGAGCGGCCAGGACATGTACCGGCTGTGCGCCGATCATCACCGGCACGTCCCAATGGCTCTTGGAGGAGAGACGGAACGCCTCCAACTCCGTCGCGCTATAAAAATCGCCGGGCTGCGGGGTGCTCGGATCATCGGGTAGCAGCGCCCCCGGCATATCGCGCCAAAGAAAGCGCTGGAACGTGCGCACCCGGTCTTCCTGGATGGGATAACGGGACAGCAGCGCCATCGCATACTGGCCGGGAAACTTGCCATAGCCATAGGCATCAGCGGGAAGGCTGATCGTGCCATCGCCGTCCACATCGATCTGCGCGGCGATCCCGGTATTCGACGGCGCCAAAAAGCGATAGGGAAAGGCAATCGGTGTGCCACCGTCTTGGGGTTGTTCGAGGTAGGACTGTACAAACCGCTGCAACGCCTCCCCGCTCGCGTCAAAATCGAACTCGTTGAGCAGCAGCACATCCGGCCGAACCGCCTGGATGATACGGGCCACCGCGCGCGCCTGGGGATCACCCGCCGCAAGATCTCTGCCCAGTTCTCCCAGCGTTGGCCGATTGAGGAACACGTTAAACGTCGCGAACCGAATCACACCGCCCGCCTGGCAGGCGTTGTGCACAGCCTCGAGCGCGACCGCCACACCCGGCGCCAAAAGGCATAGGCAAGTCAGGCACAGCGCGCGCAGATCAACGCGGAAAAGTCTGCGCCCGTTTGTGAGTCTCATCACGCGCATCGTTGTCGAAGCTCCGCGAATCAGGCGAAGACCTCCCGCCAGAACAAAATCATGTCCTCGTGGAACAGTTCCGCATCGTCCTCCCGGCTGCCGATGTGCGCGCCGCGCACCCCATAGCCCGCCTTGATGCCATACAGCATCAACGCGCGCTCGGAAGTATCCGCCGGCGTACGCCCCGCCACCGGGTGCAGGTAGGTGCCATCATCGTCGATGAACACCGTCGGCGCCCCGGGTGCAACCGAGGCGTCCGGAACGTTCTCCAGCGGCGTATCGCGATCGAAACTGTGGTGGGCGCCGGCGATGATCCGACAGCTCGCGGCGCAGCCGCTAATGACTAAACTATGGGTATAGCCCTGCACCTGCTGGGCTGAGCACCACTCGTCTTGATCGCCGATGATCGAGCGCACACGGGTGGCCCCTACATCGGGGCTGAGAAACTGCAAGCCACACCAGGGATAGGCCGCGTAGACGCCAGCAAACGGGACCTTAAAGGCGGTAAATTTTTGCATCGCCGTCGCCAGTTGGATGGCGGAACCGCCGCGCGAATGGCCTTGCAAGCCCAAGCGGGAGAAGCGTCCCTGGGCATGCAGCGCCGCCCCCACCGCCAACACATCCCAGGCGCTGGCGGCGAACGAAAACTGTGCCTGGTTGGCGACGGTGCTCTCGACCTTACGCGCCCCGAAGGGGTCGACGAGGCAGGCCGCAAATCCGGCCTCGGTCAGCAGTTGGGCTTTGTACACGTGGGAGGGTGCTATGCCGAGGCTGCCCGGAACGATCATCACGATAGATGGGGCATCGATCCCAGGCGGCACAAACGTCTGGGTGTAGATGTCCTGCGGCGAACCCAGCGCGCCAGAGATGGCCGCTGAGAAAGTGGCGGGGTTGGCGCTGTCCACGCGCTGGGTCTCGCCTGCGATGCCGTTGTCGAGAACGAGTGCCTGCTCATGCAGAAAAAGTGTCGTCATGCGGCCGCCGTTGGATTCACTTGAGTGCCGAGATTATGCCACGCCCGGGTAGATCGATGGGTCGGATATCCCTACCTTGAACAGGTCGGCGCGTGGCCGCGCACCGATCCGTGCATCGCCTAGTTCGACCAGTAGGCAAACTCGTCCTCGGGCTGGTCGGGCTGGGATAAGTCGCGGTCGACGTTTTGCGGCGTGGTCGCGGTCCAGGGCCATAGCGGCGGCGCCTGATCGTTGTTGTGCCGCTCGAGCTCAGTCCGCAGCCGCGCTGCGATCCCCGGGTGCTGCGCCAGCAGGTCGCGCCATTCGCCATCCGCCTGCAGATCGAACAACCACTCCTTGCGCGCCTGCCCCGGGGGCGCGCTGACCATCAACTTCCAGCGCGCGTCACGCACCGCTTGCGCAGCCCCGCTGCGAAAGAACAGATAATCATGGGGGGCATCCGTCTCCGCTGGCGCGGTCACAAACGGCGTTAGATCCACGCCATCGATCACCCGATCGTTGGGTACTGCTGCTCCGGCGGCGGCAACCGCCGTCGCGTACATATCAAAATGGTGGACGGGCGGATCGTAGGTGGTGCCCGCGGGGAGCTGCGCCGGCCAACGCGCGAGAAACGGCACGCGGATGCCACCCTCGAACAAGGTGATCTTCCAACCCCGATAAGGATCGTTGACATCGGGCAAGCCGATATACCCGGCCCCACCGTTGTCCGAGGTGAACATCACCAGGGTGTTCTCGTCCAGCCCGTTGGCTCGTAGCGCTTCCATGACCCGCCCTACCCCGCGGTCCAACGCGCGGATCATCGCGGCATAGACGCGCTCACGATGAAGTTCGATATCCGCCAGGGCCTCATAGTCTTCCTGCGCCGCCTGCAGCGGGGTATGGGGTGCCCAGTGTGCGAGATACAGGAAGAACGGGCGGTCCTTGTTGGCCTCGATCACCTTCACCGCTTCATCCGTATAGTAGTCGGTCAAATATCGCGGCGGCTCGAACATGGGACCGCCGTTAAAGCTGGCAGCAAAGCGCGTGGCCGCCCACAGGAAGCGGTCGATGGGATCAAACTCCTGACGGGCTTGCACCACGCTGGCATCGTCGAGCCGACCATAGAGCCCGCTCGCCATCAAGAGGCTCTCGACAAATCCCTGATCGTGGGCCGCCATACCATGGTTGCGGCCTAGGTGCCATTTGCCGATGTGGGCGGTGTGGTAGCCCTGCTCGGCGAGCAGTTCCGCCAGCGTGATCTCCTCGGGCGGCATACCCATCTCATCATAGGCTAAGCTGGCCGATGCTGGATTGTTCAGGGTCGGCGGCGCCAGGGGTCGATCTGCGGTCGCGCCGACCAATCCGACCACGGGCATGAAGCCGGTTGGCGTCGGCGTAAACTCAAAGCCAAAGCGGGTGCCATAACGACCGGACATCAGCGCCGCCCGGGAAGGTGCGCAGGTGCCATTGGCGGCGTAGCCTTGTGCAAAGGTCACCCCCTGAGCCGCCAGCGCGTCAATGTGAGGGGTCTGCACTGTGGGGTTTTGGCCGTTCATTGACAGGTCGTTCCAACCCAGATCATCCGCCAGGATCAGGACGATGTTCGGCGGGCGTTCAGCTGCTGGACGCGCCAGGCGATCGGCACCCGTCGCCCAGGTGATTTCCCGGGTCGGTCCGATATCCATGCGTGACGACATCATGGTATCGATGCCGTACAGCGCAATCTCTGCACGGAAGGTCCAGCCCAAGCCGGCGAGCACGACCAGTACGATCAACGATCTTGTTATCCATTTCATGTTCACCATCCTCAGCAGTCACGGTTACGGGCTTTTAAACCGTCGGGTTCGGATTATGTGCGCGCGCTTGTTAACGGCAATTTTTGTCCACCTGTTTTCTCAGACCGGCGCTGCCCGTTTCAGACGCGGTTCTCGCGCGGCGGGCAGTGCCGCGTAAAGTTGCTCCACCAATTCAGTCCGCACCTTGAGCTCCTTGTCCCAGAGATTCTCGCGCTGCTCCGGGTCGGCTTGCAGATTGTACAGTTCCCCTTCGGTTCCCGCGTAGAGCGCACTGGGTTCGTAAGCGGTACACAGCCACCCGTCGCGGCGGTAGATGCTCTTGAGATGCATGTCCACCGGACCGTGTTCGGAATCCCACTCGGTGAGCACGTATTCTCGGTCGAGCGGAGCATCGTTGGTTCGCGGCAACGGTCGCCCCTCCATATAGGCCGGAGTTTTTATTCCTGCGATCGCGCAGAACGTCGGTGCCAGATCCAGATGTCCCACCGGCGCATCGACTTCCTCCGCAGGCCCGGCCGATTCTGCTGGCCGCCAGATGAAAGGGAGACGCATAAGGGCGTCGATGTGATACGGCCCCTTGAACAGCAGCCCAAAATCACCCTGCAACTCGCCGTGGTCGGTGGTAAAAAATATGTCGGTATCGGCAAGCCAGTGCCGGCTGCGCAACCATTCGATCACCCGTCCACAGGCGTCGTCGATCAGTTCGTTCTCGATGTGGGTCATGGCGTTGATCTCGCGCACCTGGTCAGGCGTCATCGCCGCCGGTACAAACTCACGGGGCGACTCGAGATTGGTCCACAGGCTGCCGTCGTAGTAGCCGAGCCAGTGTTTAGGCTTGTCAGCCAAGAGCGCACGCCGCCCAGCATCGGTGCTGCGGTAAAGTGACGGCAACGGCACCTCGCGCCAATCGAGACGCGAGCGTTCTGCTGCGGGCACATCCCACGGGTGATGAGGGTCGGGAAAGCTCATCCAGCAGAACCAGTTGTCGTCATCGCCGAGCGTGCCCAACCAGCTAAGGGTTCGGTCGGCTACCCAATTCGTATGATACAACTCGGTGGGCACATCCATCGGCCACACCTGACACGCCTGAGTGGCGCCCGCCCCCGCCGTGTTCTGACCTTTGTCGGTCACCATGGGATAAAACTGCGCTTTGAGTTCGGGGTGATGTTCCGCCATCCAGAGATCGTAGTGGCTATGGCCCTCGAAGAAGTGGTTGGCTAACTCCATATGATCGAAGCCCCGATGTGGACCAGTATTGGACTCACCCGCCATACGGTTTTCGAAAAACTCTGCAGGATCCCCCAACCAGGGCTCAAAGTGGGCTTTACCCAGCAGGGCCGTCTTATAGCCATGGGCCTGCAGTGCATGAGCGACGGTGGGCTGCGACTCGGGCAGCGATACGCCGTTCATCCAGACACCGTGGCTCGCGACGTGCTGCCCGGTTATGATCGTGGCCCTGGCCGGCATGCACACCACGTTCTGATTGTGCGCCCGCGTATAGTTGATACCGCCGGCGGCCAGAGCATCGATGACCGGCGTGCGCGCGACCTGTCCCCCGTTGCAACCCAATGCATCAAAACGCATTTGATCGGTGGTGATCAACAATATGTTCCGCCCCATAGCCCCCTTCGCTGCGTCCACACATTCTAATGCCAGGCATTATAAACAGTGAGCGAGGGTTTGCCAGCGGCGAGCGCCGGTGCTATGGCGCGGATCAGCTTATCAGGTGATGGCGCTTCTCGAGATCCTCTGCTGGCAGCGGTTTGTCGAGAAGGTAACCCTGCAAGGTATCGCAGCCAAGATCCAGCAACATCGCTGCGGTCGCCTCGTCTTCGACCCCCTCAGCTACCACATTCAAACCAAAGTTGCGGGCCAGATCGATGATGGATTTCACAATGGCGGCATCGGGCTTGGAAGCCAGCAGATTCTGCACAAAACAGCGGTCGATTTTGATCTCATCCGCGGGGAGATCGCGAAAATAAGCGAGCGATGAATAGCCGGTGCCGAAGTCGTCGATGGAGATGCGCAAACCCAATTCGCGCAACCCGCTGAGTTGCTCGAGCACCGCATCAAAATTCTGCGCCATCACCGACTCCGTGATTTCCAGAGTCACGCGCTGCGGCGCAACCGATTGGAGCTCAAGCACATCCTGGACCGTGTGGATGAGGCCGTCATCCTGCAGTATGGTAGGCGGGAGATTCACAGACACGCCCACGTCACCCTGCCAGCGGGCGCAACGCGCGATGGCAGACTTGACCACCCAGGTGGTGATGGGGCGAATGATATCGTGCCGCTCGGCCACATGGATGAAGTGTTCCGGGGTCAACAACTTGTCATCCTTCAGCCAGCGCAGCAAGGCCTCAGCGCCGACGACGTTACGAAACGCAGCATTGACCTTGGGTTGGAAAAACAGCACAAACTCGCCGCGTTCTACCGCTTCGCGCAGCGATGCCAGCAGTTCGTGCTCCTGTTGCACCAGAGGCTTCTCTTCGCGTGCGTAGATGGCATAAGCCTGCTGATCCCGTCGGGCCTGATTGAGGGCCGCCCCCGCCCGGGCGAGCGCTGCTTCACGCGTATCGGTTTGCCCCTGAGCAAAAGCAAAGCCCGCGAGAATGGGCACTTCCAACTGTACGCCAAAAACCTCATGCGGCGGTGCGGTGAGTTTCAACATCTTGGTGGCGGCCAGCCGAATCTGCCCGGTATCGGTTACACCCTTGAGCAACACGCAGATCCGGCCGCTCTTGTCGACCAACAACTGATCTTGTTTGCGCACCCAGGCGCGCAGGCGTACCACCACTTCCATATGCAGCAGGCGGAAAGTCTCAGCGCCATGCGCGCCGATCAACTCTTCGGGATTACTGATTTCGATGACGCCAACCGCACTCATGCCGCCGTCCTAGATAAAGAAATCTTGCGAATCGATCCCGTACGTTCCGGGAGCGAGTTCGCGCACGATCCAACGCGCTTCCTCACCAACCAACTGACGGTCTGCGAGGTTCAGGAGCTCGTTGTGTTGCTTTGCTTGTTTCTGTGCATCGAGCACGATCAAGACCTCTGGCTTGAGCCGTCGCATGGGATTCTGCTCGACGACTATCGCCACCTCGCCGGTGTTCAACTCGACCAGCGCAGTGACCGGAAACAGACCGATCGCCTGCACAAACTGCTCGACGAGGGCGCCTTGAAACAGAATATTCTTACTGTCCAACAGCTCCTGGGTCGCCTCGAACGACGATCGACCCGGAGCGTGGGGTCGCGTGCTGATCATCGCGTCATAGCTATCGACCAGACCAGCGATGCGCGCGAGCAGCGATATTTCGGAACCCGACAGACCTTTAGGATAACCCGAGCCGTCGTGCCGCTCGTGGTGCGACTCCACCACCACAACGATCTCGAGGTCCACGTTCTTGGATCGCTTGAGCAAATCCACGCCGAGTTGCGTGTGGGCTCGAATCTGCTTACGTTGCTTGTCACTCAAACTCTCGGACTGGTCGAGGATCTCACGGGGAATGCGGCTCATGCCGACATCACACATGGCGCAGCCGGTGACCAGTTTTTCCAGTTCATCCCGATGCAGCCCGATATGCCGGCCGAGGATCGCTGCCCACACCGCCATCGCAATGCTGTGGTTATAGCGATACTCACCTGTGTCTTTCATACGCGCTAGAGCAGCCACGGCCTGGCTGTTCTGGAAGACGCTATCGATCAGGGGGCGCACCGCATCTTTGACGGTGCCGATATCGAGTTCGAGACCGCCATTGAGCGAATTGAACACCCCATCCAGGGTATCGGCGGCAGATGCGAACGAGAGCTTGGCCTGGGCGAAGTCGGCTTTCAACGACAAGACCCCGCCGCCACCGAGGGCGATTGAGCTGCTTTCTGTCTGGGGTAGGAAGATATCGCCACCGTGGTAGTCCGCATCCACATAGACATGGTCTACATGTTTGGCGACATACATCACATCGTCGTCATCGCGTACAACGAAACCCTGAATGGAAAAAGGTGTGTCCAACCATGGCCGATCGAGTTCGGCGACAAACATCCCGGGGCGCAGATTTATGGCGGATACTTCGACCAGGCGCATATCGATCCTTGACGCATACAACAAAACACGGCCCTGTGACCGCTGCTTAATCAATTCTAGACGCCTTTTTCCATGCCCGAGGCAGAAATTTGATCACGGGAGATTCGATTCCCACCAGTTTCACGCGCGGCGCCAGCATGCTATGTTGCGGATCACGTACTGAAATTGTGAGGGTCCCATGAAGCCTGCATTCGGTAGTACCACGGATATCGACGCCCGCCTGGTGACCGCCCAGGAGCAGGGCTTGATCCATCTCACCCCCATAAGCGAGCGCCTCGGCGTTACGGTCACCGGTCTCGACCTGACCAAGCCGCTGAGCGAGGCGCAGATAGCGTGCGTCTACAACGCCTTGATCCGTCACAAAGTGCTAGTGTTCAAACGCATCGGCATCGACCATGCCCAACAGGTGCGCTTTACTTACGAACTCAGCAGCGCGTCGCCGAACGTGGGCGCGCCCACCATCGGCCACACCGTGTTCGGCCACGTCGAGAACTTCCCCGAGATTTTCTCGGTCTACCAGGGCGAGAAATCCAAGCCCAGAAACATGGCGCGCTACGAATCCCAGGCCACGAGCCATCCGTGGACCGGCTACCATTGCGACATCACGGCCTGTGTGAATCCGCCGAGTATCGGCATGCTGCGGGGCACAATCATCCCCAAGGGCGTTGGCGATACCCACTTCGGCAATCTGGCAGCCGCCTACGCGACTCTGGACGAAGCCACCCGGCGCCAGGTCGATACGCTGTGGGCCGAGCATGAGTACAAGTTCGGCAGATCAAAAGGCAGCGAGGCCGGTGACTCGATCGCCAGCCGACGCATGATCAGTCACCATCCGTTGGTCGCGATCCATCCGGACACCGGCGAGAAGGTACTCTACAACTCGCCCGGCTTCCTGAAGTTCATCGTCGGCTTGGATGAAGCCGAGAGCACCGAGCTGCTGCACAAAATCTGGGGGCATTCCGTCGAATTTACGATTCGCCACGTGTGGGACGAGGGTGACCTCGTGGTGTGGGACGAACGCTCGACCACCCACCGTGCACCCACCGACATCTATGCAGCAGGCACCGAGCGTCAGCTTTACCGCACCACGCTGGTAGGCCAGCCGCTGCAAGGACTCGACGGGCGTCAATCGCAGATCGTAGAGGGTGAGCCGATGCTATCCTGCGAGGAGGAACTGGCCTCACGCATGCACGTTGGCCGCAGTGGCACTGCGACCACCGGCAACGGCTTCGGCAGTACACGCGTCTAGCGGCGCGGTACACCCCTGCCGCGCCGGGGGCTACGCGAGGCTTAAGCGAGCGGTTCGCCGTCGCTCCGCGCCTCTTTCCAGAATGGCACCATCGCATCCCATATGCCGTCGTTTTGGCGTCGGTGATACCAGGCGGCGGCGATGTGCGCGGCGATTAGAAAGTAGCTGCTGTTGACCGCAATCTCGTGCGCCAGCAGGAAGAACTCCATCGCAATCCCCTGCTTGATACCGTTCCAGTACAGGCCGCCGATACACAGGCCGGTGATGGGTATCAACGCAAGGCCAGCATACATGCCGAGGTGGACCACCCGGGCGGCGAGCCGCATGCGGCCGGGGGTGTCGTCTGGCAAAGCCGAAGGCTGGGTGCTGTGCATGAACACGAAACGCGTGGCCAGCAGAAATAGGAACACCACCGCAAACCCCATCTCATACTGCAGCAGGGAAAAGTCCTCTAACTCCTCGACTTCGTCCAATTGTTTGGTCAACGCGAAGATAAAAACCCCGATAAAACCCCAATGAAAAAATTTGGCGGTTCGACTGTGCGGAGCAACTCTACTTTGGTTGGCGGACTGATCTTGCATGGGTTCTTCGTGCTGTCTGTGCATATCTGACACAAGGTCAGGTGGACGGGGCCTGATCCCCCGCTCGCGACCCTACCTTACCGCGTGTGCGGAGCAGACGAAACCGGCAGACAATCGCCCATACCGCGTAGGACAAGTCCTCTCTGCAGAGGACACACCTCAACGTCGACCATCTTGTTATCTCACCCACGCGCCGGCCGAGCGGACCGCAACCTCCTCGCGGGCGAATAGCGCACACCGAGACGGGACACTGTAGCCTGCTCCACCCCCTTAGGGATGAGATAATGGTCGCGCATGATCGACCCTTGCGCCTTCCGGTTGTCTTTTCACCCGCCCGGGAAGCACGTATGCTTCCATGATGACAGACACCAACAGCGCGACGGCGCTGCACTACACCCCGCGCGAAATGCTGGCGAAACTCGTGGCATTTCCAACGATTTCGAGTGACTCGAACCTCGAGCTGATCACGTTTGTGGAAGACTATCTGGCCGCCTATGGCATACGCTCCCACCGGGTTGCCAGCGACTGCGGCGGCAAGTCCAACCTGTATGCCACCATCGGCCCAATGGCCGCCGGCGGCGTCGTCTTGTCCGGTCACACCGACGTTGTTCCGATCGCCGATCAGGACTGGCATACCGATCCTTTCGAACTCACCGAGAAGGACGGTCTGCTCTATGGGCGGGGTACCTGCGATATGAAAGCGTTCAGTGCCATCGCTTTGGCGCTGGTGCCGGAGATGACCACGCTGCAACGCCCGATCCACCTCGCGCTGTCCTACGATGAAGAAATCGGCTGCCTCGGCGCACCACGGCTGATCGAGGAGATCAAACGCGAGTTACCGCCGGTAAGTGCCGTCATCGTGGGCGAGCCGACCAGCATGCGCGTTGTTACCGGACACAAGGGTATCTTCCATTTTGATACCCATGTGACCGGCCGCGAAGCACATTCCAGCCAACAGCATCGCGGCGTACCCGCGGTGATGATTGCCGGGCGATTGATCAACTGGCTCGGCGAGCGCCAACGCGCGAATGCCGATCAAGCGGATGAGGCCTGCCCGTTCCAGCCGCCCTACTCCACACTGCACTGCGGGGTCGTGCATGGCGGCACGGCACACAACATCACCGCCCGTCATTGCAGCTTTGTGACAGATATACGCACGTTGCCTGGCGAAAACCCACAAGACTATTTTGCGCAATACGAGACCTTCGTGCGCGAAGTGGTCGAGCCGGAAATGCATGCGATCGATCCCGACACCAACGTGCGCATCGAAGTGCATGCCGACGTGCCGGGTTTCGATTCGGCCGAAGAGGATGAGGCGGTCCGGCTGGCGAAGCAGCTTTCCGGCCAGAACGCCACCGAAGTGGCGCCTTACGCGGCCGAATCCGGGCAATTCCAAGAAGCGGGTTTCTCCGTGGCGATGTGCGGTCCCGGCTCCATCGATCAAGCGCATCAACCCAACGAGTACATATCAATCGCTCAGTTGGAGGCGGGTACAGAGTTCATCCGCCGCCTGATCGAGATTCAATCGGCCTGAACTGTTAATCCCCGATCAGACCACCGTCTTTGCGATAGATCGCCACCACACTAGGACGTGGCGGGGCTTCAGGTGCGAAATCCGGCCAACGCGAGGTTGGATTTTCAAACGTGGCTTGTCTGCCATCACCGGGATGTTGCACCGCCAGAAACAAACTCTTGCCATCTGGCGCGAATCTCGGGCCACAGACTTCAGCACCGACCGGCGCGCGGAAGAAGGCTTTGCCGGCGCCGCGCAGCGGTCCATCGGTTTCCACCCCCCATAGACCATCGGCCGCTCCGGTCGCTGGATTGCCATCCGTCGCGATCCACATGCGACCCCGCGCATCAAACGCGCAGTTGTCCGGGCTGCCAAACCAGCCATTGGCGCTGGTGGCGGGATGCCAGCTGGCCTGCATTTCCGGATTCTCCGGATCACCGCAGCGCACCACAAAATCCCAACGCCCTCGCAGCGCTGCGTGGTCCCCGCCGGGTGTCGTAATTTCCACTATCTGACCGACAAAATTCCGGGGTCGCGGATTCGCGGCATTCAAGTTGTCTTCGCTACGTCGCGTGTTGTTGGTCAACATGACGTAGGCACGTCCATTGTCAGGATGCGCCTCGACGTCTTCTGGACGATCCATGGGTGTCGCACCCAACAGATCTGCGGCAAGTCTGGCTTCTATGACCACGTCGGCCTGGCTGTCAAAACCGTTCGCGGGTGTCAGGGGGCCGAGCCCGAAGGTCAGAGGTAGCCACACGACACCCCCGTCATCATCAAAACGCGCGACATACAGTGTGCCGTGATCGAGCAGGTCCATATTTGCCGAGCGATCGTGGGGATTATAGCGATCGTCGCTAACAAATTTATACACGTACTCGAACTGTTGATCGTCGCCCATGTAGACCACGAGCCGGCCATCGGGCGCCACGATGCTCTCAGCGCCCTCGTGCTTGAAGCGACCCAGCGCGGTCCGCTTCTTAGGCCGGGAGCGCGGATTGAGGATATCCACCTCAACTACCCAGCCATAGCGATTAGGACCGTTGGGGTCACGCCCGATGTCGAACTCATCGAAGTGCGCAGCCCATTGAAACCAGCCGCCGGGTACGCCGTAGCGCGCATGATTTTCGGCCTCGGCGTGATCTGCGGGGAGTTCGCCGGCGAAGTACCCGTTAAAGTTCTCCTCCGCCATTAAATAGGTACCCCAGGGGGTGATACCGCCGGCACAATTGTTGAACGTGCCTGAGACGGAGGCACCGTCAGGATCGGCGCGGGTGGCAAGGCGGGGGCTGCCTTTCGCCGGACCGCTGACATCCATTGGCGTTTGAGTCGCCATAATGCGCCGGTTGTAAGGAGAATCCAGCTGAACCTGCCAACGCCCTTCGCGCAAAACAATTTCCACCACGCTCCCACCCTGCGCGGCCATCTCGGTCGCACAGTGCGCGGCGCTCATCGATGTCGGAAAATCAGCAGCGACCCCGGGAAACATCAGCAGGGATGAAGTGTATTCATGATTGACACAAAGCAACCCACGGGCGGGCCCGTCCGCGTCAGGTGGCAGTGGATAAAATCCCACAAAGTCGCAGTTGTAGCCGAACTGTCGGGCCTGAGATGCCGCGCCCTGAGCTTGGGGATCAAACTTGGGTGCGTCGGTGAACAGCGGGTCCCCCCAACGCACCAATACATCGAGCTCGTAGCCGTCAGCCAACACATGCGTTGCGCTGGAGCCACGCTCGATTTCATCAAAGTTGTAGCGCGATGGAGGAAGAGCGGGAGCATCCGTGGCGGTCGAGGCACATCCGCTCATCCCCGGTAACGCAAGTGCTGCGCCGCCTAGCGCCGAACGCTGGAGCATCGCTCGTCGGGTCAGACGACGCTGAAAGACCTGATCCAACGGATCCACCTGCGCACGTGGATTTACAACGCCTTCATCGTCCCACATATCTAGTCCTGCACGCCCGGACTGCAATCGCTGCAATAGCCGGTTACTTCGACCACCGTGTTCACGGGCTTAAATCCCTGCTGGTCCAAGAGCTTGTCGAGTAAATTCCCGAGCTGCTTGGAGTCGATCTCGTCCGCCTTGCCACAAGCTGAACAAAGTAGATACTGGCTCTCGTGTTCGTACTCGGGATGATCGCACGCCAGATAGGCCTGCTTCGACTCGAGCCGGTGTACCAGACCCACGCGCATGAGAAACTCGAGGTGACGATACACGGTCAAGGGTGCAATCTTGCGAGCTTCCCGGGCTTCTAACAAAGCGATCAACTCGTAGGCTGAGAGCGGTCGGCCACTCGCGACAATCTCCGCATACGCGGTGAGGCGGGCCGGGGTCAACCGTTCGCGCAAGGCGGCGCACCGGTCCTCGGCGAGCTGCTGCTGTGCCGCTGTCAGCCCAGGAATCACTTGTTTGCTGCGCTTAGCCATCGTGCTTCACGCTCCACATCGCCCGCATGTCATTCACCTGCTGGGTTGACGTTATTCCTCTACCAGCCGCGCATCGAGCAGGCGATAAACCACGCCGATCTCACTGCTGTCCTGCGGCTCAAACCGACCTTCCACCACCACCGGGTTCCATGAGACTTCTATACCCTCCGGCGCCAGGACCTCCACTGATCCCGCGGGCCCTCCGGGCACGTGAAAAAAGCAACTGGGTGGATTGGACGTCAGGAGGAAATGCTTCTGCTTGAGATCGGGATCCAGCGGCATCATGAAGCCGGAGATCTTCACCTGCTCCCCCGCTTTCTCTTTGACGCTATCGGGAAACGTCGCCACGATACCCGTCTCATCGTACTCGAGTTGCGCCTGCATCAATTCGCTCCAACCGAGCCCACCTTCCACCGTCTGCACGGTTGGAAAACCCATGGCCCGTAGGCTGATGACATTGATCGCAAATTCTACCTTGGCGTCACCGATGCTCGCGGTGACCGTATCCAGACCCATCTGACCGCCGATCACACCAAATTGCATCACCCCGTCTTCGGACGATGTCAGTTCGTTGAGCACCAGGCGACTGGAACCTTCAATGGCAATATCGGGAACGGCTCCCACCACCGGCCGCCCCTCCGGCGTGGTGATACGCACCGCAAGGTACGCCTGATCACGTTCGAACAGGTCAACAAAATAGCGCCCCTGGTCGTCTCGGTAGCCCGCCTCAAGTAAACCCTGCAAGACCACGTCGGTCGCTTCGCTAGCTGGTAGAGGCGCCACATTGGACAACGCATCACTGGGCGCGGTGGCAGAAATCTCCGCGGTACTGAGGGTGCTCTCCGATTGAGCATGAACGCCTGTGATCACAGGGCAGAAGAGGATCATCATGAACGCCGTAAGACGCGCGATGGTTTCCTGTGGTCGCATAGAAGCGCTCTCCAAACAGTGACTCATGCTTCGGCCAGGGTACGGGCAACATCGGTGCGGTACGCCTGGATCGCCGGTATCACCGCGCTCAATAGGCCAACAACAAACAGACCAACGAGCAGCAGCGTTTCCGCGGGCAGCCAAATCCAGCCGGTCAAAGCAACCCCTCTGGAACTGGCCAGCCAGGCACCGATCATCTCCATCATCACGTGCCCGACAACAAACCCAAGGGTCACCCCTAGCGCTGACATTATCAACCCTTCAGCAACCAGATATAGCCAAAGTTCACCACGCGTGGCACCCAGACAGCGCAACATGGCCAACTCCCCGCGGCGGCTGCGCAGAGAACCGTAGAGCGCGGCGAATATCGACAGTGCGGCCACCGCCACCAGCACCCAGGCGAACGCGCTGAGCGCGGATATGCCCAAGCCTACCAACTGCAGAACCCGGGTGATCTCAAGTGCCGGGGCTGCAGCGAGGAACGAGCCGTCTGCATTGATCTCCCGCGGCAGTGTCATGGCGGCCAACGGCATTCGATAGGTGAGCAGCAGGGCCGTGACCTGTTGATCCACTGCAGCGCTCGAACCCTCGTCCTCACCGTCGTGCATATGCCCATCATGCGCCGACTCGCCCGTATCGCCGTGATGTTCGTGCTCGTCGTGTTCTTCTTCACGACCGTCATCGTCCGCATGGTGCGCCGCGCCATGCTCATCGTCTGCATGATCCGTGCTATGCGCATGCTCGTCTTCCGCGTGTTCTTCCGCGTGCTCATGATCGTTTGCATGCTCATTTTCATCGTCTGCATGATCATGTTCGTCGTCTTCGTGACCATGATCCGCATCGTCGTGTTCATGCGCAGCATCTTCGTGATCATGAACTTCGTCCTCGTGATCATGTTCCTGGCCATGCGCCTCATCGTGGTCATGTTCATCCGCATGCTCTTCGTGATGGGTATCTTCGTCGTGCAGGTCCCACACGCTCTCCAGCGAGGTCACAACCAGGCGGTCGAGCACACTCCCCGTGGGAGCGAGCACGCCGACGACGCGGTAGCGGCTGGTGTCATGTTCATGTCCGCCTTCGCCCAAACCATGCGCGCCGGCAAAGGTCGAACCGACGGCCAATCCGGTCGCCTCGGCTGCGGCGGCGCCCACCACCGCCTCCATCGAGGCGTCCCACACCCGACCCTGGGCGACTTCGGCTTGATACAGATCCAGATAACTCTGCTCGGTACCGACAATGCGGAAACCGCGATAGCTGTCGCCCAGGGATACTGGTATCGCACTATCGACACGGCGATCCTCGGCGTAACGCTGGACCTCGGCAAAATCGATATTGCCGGTCGGCACGTCCGCGTGATAAACCGCCGACAGCACCAGCTGCACTGGGCTACCCGGCGCACCGACCACCAGATCGATACCTTCAGCATTGCGCGACATGGTCTGCGCGGTCTGCACCCCGGCCAGTACCAAGAGCACGATACTGGCGGTACCGAGCGCCATCAGCAGTACGTTGACCGCGGTGGTCAGTGGCGACAACGACAGATTGGCGAACGCCAGACGCAGCCAAGTCACGACAGCACCGCCATCTCAAATTCGCGATCGAGTTGCCCGCGTACCCGCTGGTCATGGGTCACCACCACCAAGGCCGCCCCAACCTCCTGGGCCGCACCGCGCAGCAGCGCAAGCGCCTGCACCGCGTGGTCATCGTCCAGCGCAGAGGTGGGTTCGTCGGCCAACACCAAAGCTGGTTGGTGGACGAGCGCACGCGCGATGGCCACACGCTGCGCCTGTCCCTGACTCAACGTGCGCGGTTTTTGTTCGGCGAGATCGGTGATATCGAGATTGGCCAACAGCGCATCGATGCGCGCGCTGTCAGCAGGTTTACGGGCGAGCTGCTGTGCGAGTGCAATGTTCTGCCGCACGCTCAAGGCAGGCATGAGAAACAGGCGCTGAAAGACCATCCCCATCGACTGGCCACGAAAGCGGTCCAAGGTGGTTCCCTGCAGGGTTGTGATATCGCTGCCGAGGACGTCTATACGCCCCGCATCCGGCTGCAACAAGCCAGCCAGGAGATGCATGAACGTCGTTTTGCCACATCCTGAAGGTCCTATCACGGCGAGGCTCTGACCTCGATCGAGCGTCAGGTTTTCGATATCTACCACCGCGCGCGCGCCATAGCTGAAGCGCAGGTCGGTCGCTTTGACCGCAGGCATAGCGTCGCCCGGCTGAGATTGCTTATCCACGCCTGTCAGGGACCCGGCTCAACCGCAGGCGGGCTATGGTGTCCGAACCATCTCCAGATATGTGCACCGCCCAGAAATGTACCACCGATCATGGTCAATATGACCTCGTGGGCCTCCAGAGGTTCGATCAATACCGCGGCAAACATCAGCGCCAGGCCGAATAACGCAAAAGCTGCGAAGCGCCCGGCGCGACCGCGCAGGCCTTCCCCCCAGATCACGCGCAGGGTGATCGGGGCGGCCATAAAGACCAGCAACATGTGCACAAAGTGGCTGTCAGCAAACTGTCCAAACATGGGTAAGAGTGCAATGACCACCGGCATTCCCAAACAGTGCAGGATGCAGGCAAAAGACAATCCTGCCGCGCCTATGTCCCACCAGCGGGACGGACCGGTGTGCTCTATGGTTGTCGTTTCGCTTTCCACGTTATGCCTACTTCGTTCGTTGCTCGTCATGGGTGTGTGAATTCTCTTCTCGTCTCGTCTGCGCGTGTGCATCTCTACGCATCTGCATTCTTACGCATCTGCATCTCTGTTCGCATCTGAAGCCCTCTTCGCATCAGCATCATTGTTTGCAGGTGAGATCAAGCTGCGCATATGCCAGCGGGTTTGAGGCGCGGCACTCGCAGCTTACGCTAACCGTAAGCTTCGCGGGCAGCACTTCGAATGCAATATGATATGTTATATCATCAATTCTGGACGACCAAGCGATAAACCACCCCACAGGTTCGCCACCGAACGCGGTTCGATGGCCGCCTATCAGCTTGTGGTTTCCCCAGGCGTTAGAACCTACCATCTAGCCCGCTTTTGCAATCAACCCGTCCCGCCATAGGAGTGCACACGATGGCCCTGACTTTCATGACAGAAACCCTCTTCGAACACGGCGCGAGCGCTCAACTCGGCGCAGTCCTCGCCCAACACGGTATGCGCCGACCCCTACTATGCACCGATAAAGGGCTGGTGGGACTCGGCATGGTCACCGACCTGGTCGAGCACCTGGGCAACGACGCTGCGTTGACCATCTTTGATGGCACCCCGGAGAACCCGACTCAGGCCTCGGTTGCCCAGGCGCTGGCCATGTATCGCGAAGCCGGGTGCGACGGGGTGGTGGCGTTTGGCGGTGGATCGTCCATGGACCTTGCCAAGGCCGTGGCCCTGGCCGCAACCCACGAAGACGACCTGATCGAATACACGGCGGGTCTCGGCGGCGCCGCCAAAATTGGCACCATTGCCCCTCTCGTCGCGATACCCACCACCTCCGGGACGGGCAGCGAGGTATCCAGTGGTGCCGTGATCATCATGGACAACGGCGAGAAGTTGATCCTGGTGAGTCGGCAACTCGTGCCGCGCACCGCGATCTGCGACCCGCTACTCACGCTCGGGTTGCCACCGCACCTGACCGCAGCCACCGGCATGGACGCCGTGACCCATTGCATCGAGGCCCTCCTTTCACCCGACGTCAATCCCCCGGCAGAAGCCGTGGCGTGCGATGGCATCGAACGCGCGGTCCGCGATGGCCACCTGGTCCGAGCGGTTGAGGATGGCCGCGATGAAGATGCGCGCTGGCACATGATGATGGCCGCCACTGAGGGTGCCATGGCGTTCAGTAAAGGCCTCGGCAGCGTACACTCCATGAGCCACGCGTGCGGGGCAGATCAGGACTTGCGTCTGCACCACGGCACCTTGAACGCGGTTTTTCTCCCCACCATCCTCGACTTCAATCGCGGCCACGTGGGCACCAAGTATACCCGCCTCAATGCCGCGATGGGCATCGAAGCCAGCGCTGATCCTGCGGAGTTCATACGCGAGTTGAACGCCCAGCTGGGCCTGCCCGCAAACCTCAGCGAGATGGGCGTTCAGCGCGACGCGATCCAGGCCCTGGCCGAGCACGCGGCCAAGGATGTGTGCAATTTCACCAATCCTCGCGCCGTGTCAGCCGCGGACTATGAGGAACTGTTCAGCGTCGCCTTGGCGGACTAGGAGCCTGTTGAAAACCTATTTAGGACTCAGTCAAACGCTCATTCTTGGGCAAGGCGCGTCTCGCCGCACAGGTCGGGTACCGTTGCAAGAGGCGCAACGCGGGTCAAGGATCGGAGCGTTTTACCCGCAGGGTGCGTCAGAGCTGCGTTTGCGCTGCGTTGCCCGCATTGCGAAGGTACCCGACCAGCGCGGC
>JBCCHL010000042.1:0-26784 GCA_039028775.1 Pseudomonadota bacterium
GCGGCACATAAACCGCACAGGCTCAGCCACATAATAGTGCGCAGCACATTCTGGCGTTTTTGTGTCAGATATTCTGTCAATATGATCGCTCGATTTGGGCTTTTTGTAGCAAGTACTGTGCGTTCAACCCACACATTTGCATGTCTTTGCTGCAAAAAGCCCAAATCGAGCGATCATATTGACAGAATATCTGACACAAAAACGCCAGAATGTGCTGCGCACTATTATGTGGCTGAGCCTGTGCGGTTTATGTGCCGCAGTGCTCAGTCTCGCTGGCGCATTCCTCTATTTGGACCCGCTGGTACCCCGCGCCGAAAGCTATCGCGACGTCTCGCTGGAAACACCCCTGCGCGTGTACGCCGCGGACGGTGCGCTGCTCGCGGAGTTTGGTGAACGACGTCTCATCCCGATCACCCTGGACCAAGTTCCGCAACAATTTATTGACGCGTTGCTGGACACAGAAGACAAGCGCTTCTACGAACACAGCGGCATCGACTACATATCCCTGACCAACGACGTGTTCACCCTGATTGGGACCTTGATCACAGAGGGCGAGCTGGGCCCGGGAGCGTCGACCATAACCATGCAGTTGGCGCGCAACGTATCGTTCAGCCTGGAGCGTCGCTTCCTGCGCAAATTCAAGGAGATGCTGCTAGCGCTCAAAATCGAACAGGAACTCACAAAGGACGAAATTCTAGAGCTATACATCAATCTGGTGCCATTTGGGAAGCGGGCCTACGGCGCCGAAGCAGCAGCGCTGACCTACTACGGCAAGTCATTGGCTGAACTCAACCTGCCACAGCTCGCCATGCTCGCCGGTCTGCCGCAAAGGCCCAACGGCGCCAACCCTATCAACGCACCGGAGCAGGCCATCCGGCGTCGCAACGTTGTGTTGAATCTTATGTTCGCACAGGATTCCATATCCCAGGTCGAATACGAAGCAGCGATCGCAGCACCCATCAGCGCACAGGTATACGCGCGCGCCCTCGACGTCCCCAGTCCTTACGCCGCCGAGTGGGTGCGCAGCCAGGCGGTCAACCTGCTACCCGACCTGTACACCGGGGGCTATCGCATCCACACCACGATCGACAGCGGCATGCAGGCCGAGGCGATCGCAGCCGTGCGCCGCGGGCTGCTGGACTACGACCGCCGACATGGTTTCCGCGGCGCTGAAGGCCAACTAGGCGAACACGTGATCAGCGCGCTGGACGGATTGGAAATCGACTGGTCCGAACCGGAGTCCCAGGGCGGTGCCCCACCCCCAGCAGCCGAGGATTCACCGCCAGAGGCAGTCGCCCCGGTCGAATCCTCACCGCCACTACCACCCGCGCTGCTGGCCGATCTGCAAACCGCGCTGAGCGGGGTCGATCGGTTTGGCGGCCTGACCCCAGGGGCAGTATTGAAAGTGCAGCGCGATGCCGCGCTCGTGTTCGACGCGGAGCTGCGTCTGCACCGCCTGCAGCGCGAGGACAATACCTGGGCTCGAACCTATATCGACGTCGATAGACGCGGCCCCGCCTTGGATGACTTTCGCGAGTTGTTCAATGTTGGCGATATCGTGCGGCTGCGAACCACCGCGGAGGGTGAGGTAAGGCTCGCGCAGCTACCCGAGATCCAGGGCGCATTGATCGCGATGGATCCACAGACCGGTGCCGTGCGATCGCTTGTTGGCGGCTTCGATTTCTACCGCAACCAATACAATCATGCACTCCAGGCGTCGCGCCAGCCAGGCTCCGGATTCAAACCCTTCGTCTACTCCGCCGCCTTAGATGCCGGTGTCAAACCGTCTGACATATTCATGGACGCACCGCTGGTATTCGACGACGCTAACCTAGAGTCTCAGTATCGTCCTGACAACGATAACAACCGCTACAACGGTCCCACCCGTCTGCGCGAAGCGTTGTACCGCTCGATCAATCTGGTGTCGATCCGCGTACTGCTGCAGATCGACGCCAGTCCGGTGATCGAGCACGCCGCCAAGTTCGGTCTCCCCACCGAGACGTTCCCACGCAACACCCAACTCGCCATCGGCGGTGGCACCATGGCGGTCACCCCGATCGATATGAGCCGGGCCTACGCCGTGCTGGCCAATGGCGGCTATCTGGTCGACCCCCACATCCTCTCCCACATCGAAAACAACAAGGGGGAGGTCATCTTTACCGCCCGTCATCCCCAGGTGTGTAAACCCTGCGAAGAACAGGCGGAGCTGGAGGCCGAACTCGCACGCCAGGACCTGTTGAACCCAACCCCCCTCGATACGGAGCTCGCCGAGAGTGTGGCGGAGGGTGAGCTGGTGGCTGCTGAACTCCTGAGTCCCAGCGAGACCGATGCCGAGACCGCGGCAGACGCCGAAGCACACCTGGAGCAAAGTCTGCTGCTGGCTGAGGCCCTGGAGACGCCGGCTGATGAAGAGGAGAGTGCAGACGACGAGAGCGCCGTGCCGATCAAGCCCGCACCCCGGGTGCTGGACGAGCGCAATGCCTACGTCATGACCTCGATGCTCAAAGATGTGATCCGCCGCGGCACCGGCCGGCGCGCCCTGACCCTGGAACGTGCGGACATCGCTGGCAAAACCGGCACCACCAACGACGCCGCAGACACCTGGTTCAACGGCTACACGCCCGAGTTGGTTACCACCGTCTGGGTCGGCTTCAGCAATCACGACCCACTGGGCGCGCGCGCCTACGGTTCCAATACCCCGTTGCCCATCTGGGTCGATTTCATGCGCACGGCGCTAGAGGACCGCGAGGAGATTTATCCCGCCCAGCCAGCGGGTGTGGTGTCGGTGAAGATCGACCCGGAGACCGGCAAGGCCGCCATCCCGTCGGATCCGGACGCGATCTTTGAGTATTTCCTGAGCGAACATGCGCCAGCACCACCGGATGTGAAAGCGACCACCAGCTCGGGGGGTGAAGGCGCGGTCAAAGCGATCGACCTGTTCTAGCCAGGTGCAAAGATTTATTCGATAAGCTTGATGTAATCCCCGGCACGGGGCTCTCCCCTGGGATGGTGGCCATTGATCACCCGCAGGGTCTCCTCGCCGTAGTTCTTCAGCGGGATGGTGCGGGCCAACTGGCGGTAGGTCTGGCCCGGTTCGGCCATGATGATCTTCAAGCGTTGGTTGTTAACGATACGCTGATCCGCAGCCGTCATCGATCGCATGGATTCTACGGTGGCATCGAAGTCTTTGCGGAATGCCTCCACATCGCCCCCCTTCTGCAACTCTCCATTGAAGACGAACACGCCACCGTCTTTGAACACAACGGCAATGCGCCGCGCTTCCAGCTTATCTCCGGCGACGGTGATATCCGCGATATAGCCATAGAAGCTGCCGACGCGGATTTCCTGACCGTTCTCCAGATCGTCTCGCCGCAACGTCTCTTTCAGATACTCTTCCGGGGTCTGCTCTTCCTCCGGTGGTGCCTGGCGCTTCAAAGTGATGTCGGCCGCGTTAGCGGTTCCGCTAGGTGTGCGGCCGAACACCTCAGTGTTGTTGGCGCGCACGTCCCAACCGGCAGGAAACTTGATCGTCAAACGTAGGCTGCCATGGTAGTAGACCCCGTCTTTCACCACCCCGGTCGCCGCCTCATCGCCAAACGCCATGCCGTTGAGCATCGCAAAAAAATCTCGCTCGGGATCGCGCAAGTCATCTGGGAACAGATGCTGGGACTGAAATACCAGCTCGTTGATGCGCTTCTCATGGGCGGGGTGAGACCCCAGAATACCGTGATAGAACGGTGGACGATTCTTGACCGCGCGCTCATAGGCACTGTGATCGCGCAACATCTGGATGCTGTCGAGCATGCCTCTGGGGTTGTACCCCGCCTTGCCGAGGAACGTGGTGCCGTATTCATCGCTTTCCAGCTCGAATTCTCGACTGTAACCCTGCAGCGACACCATGGTCACCGAGTTGGCAAGATTCGAGAAGGCACCGGTACCCGTGGCCACTGAACCAAGAACCCCAAGCAGCTGCCCAAGGCGGCCACCCGCCACTTTCTTGCGTCCGTGCTGGCCCACCACATGACCGATCTCGTGCCCGATCACCGCCGCCATCTCGTCTTCACTGTTGAAGTAAGCGAGGATGCCGCGGCTCAGAAAGATGTAGCCGTCGGGCATTGCGAAGGCGTTCACGATCGATTCGTCGATCACACAGAAAGTATAGTTTTTGCCGGCGTCCGGAGACACTGCAAGTAAGCGCTCACCTACCTCGGTCACATAGTCCTGCCAGGCCTCATCCGGGTAGATCAGACCTTTTTCAAGATATTCGTTGTACGCCTGTGCGCCGGGACCGGCGTGCAGCGTCGGGGCGCAGAGGAGCAGCGCAACAAGCCACCAGCCGTGGCGCCAGCCGCGCGATGGGTGGTTTCGAATATGCTGCGCCTCGATGTTTGCCATGCTGTGCTGCCTGTCGTGATGTGCCAAGTTCGCAAACTGTGATTCGTGATGGGCTCGGCCGATCCTCGACGAGGCCATCCAGCCTAAGGGTGAGTTTAGCCTTGCTGACGACGTGCCCATGGTACGCCTGTTTTCTCAGACCGTAAAAACTCGAATTTGTGCCATCGACCCGATGCGCGAACTCCAGCCACCTGACGGGGGCATCCCCAACGGGACAATCCACCGAGCATCAGGGCCTGGTCAAAGGATCGTCGGACCTTGGGGCACACGAAGACAATTGTCACAATAACGGGCGTTCGGCGGGGTATACCAGCCGGATGCGGTCATCCACCGAGCCGGAGTAGCCAGAGCGCCAGACCAATGACAGGGGAATTTTAGTCGACCGTCGCCGACGTTAGCGTCGCCGGCGGGTGCGCGGGGCTAGCTGTTGCCGCCGGTACCGCGATTGCCGAAACGCTTACGGAAACGTTCGACGCGACCACCGGAGTCCATAATTTTTTGCTTGCCGGTGTAAAAGGGGTGACATTTTGAGCACACGTCGATGTGGAAGTCTTCACCCAGTGTCGAGCCGACTTCGATGACTGTGCCACAGCTGCAGGTCGCTTTGACGACGCTGTATTCAGGATGAATTTCAGGCTTCATGATCTGGTGCCTTTATCCGGTACTCAAATTGCGGGCGGCGAATTCTAACAGACAATTGCGGAAGCGCAATGCCCGGCGATCTCGCGCTAACCGCCCAGCAGGTGGCGTCCCAATCGCAAAATCCAGGCGGACGAACTTGCTATAGTCTCCACCCATGGAGCCGACGACCATTCAAGTCGCCGTGCCGCGACCGCTGCACGCCGTTTACGATTACAAAGTACCTGCCGATATAGACCCACCGAGGGTCGGGGCGCGGGTACGCGTGCCGTTCGGGCGCAGCCGCACGGTTGGGGTGTGTGTCGCCCGGCACGTGGCAAACCCACATCCCAAGCTCAAGGCGATCGACGCGGTTTTGGACGCGGACGCGGCGATCCCGGGGGAACTGCTCGAGCTGGCGCGCTGGATGAGCAGCTACTACCACCACCCCCTCGGCGAGGTCCTGGCTACCATGCTGCCCGCCGCGGCCCGCAAAGGCGCCGAGTTCAAATTGGATCCACCGCCGGCGTGGATCGTGAGCGAACGCCCGTTTGCCAACGGACGCGCCAAGGAGCAGGCGCGGCTGCACGCCTATCTGGCGGAGCATGGCCCGGTGGCCGACAAAAAAATTGTCGAGTTGGGTTTCAGCCGCGCCGTGCTGCGCAATCTCGCCGCCAGCGGGAGTATCAGGCGGGCCCAATTCGAACCGAGCGCGTCTGAGGCTGCCCTCACCCCCACAGCGGCGCAAAGCGCCGCGATCGAGGCTGTGGTGGCCGGCCTCGGCCACTACCGTCCAATCTTGCTGGAGGGGGTGACCGGCAGCGGCAAGACCGAGGTCTATCTGCAGGCGATCGCGGCGTCGCTCGCAAGCGCAGGGCAGGTGCTGGTGCTGGTGCCGGAGATCGCGCTCACGCCGCAGACGCTGGCACGCTTTCAACGTCGATTTGATCGCGTTGGCATGCTGCACTCCAACCTCTCAGATCACGAACGGCTGCAGACCTGGCTGCGCGCACGCAACGGGGAGCTGGACGTGGTGATCGGCACCCGGTCGGCTATCTTCACCGCGTTTCAAAAGCTGTCCCTGATCATCGTCGATGAGGAGCACGACAGCTCTTACAAACAACAGGACGGTCTGCGCTACTCCGCGCGGGACCTGGCGCTCAAACGCGGGCAGGACCACCAGGTCCCGGTGGTGCTCGGCTCGGCCACACCATCCTTCGAAACGCTGCACAATGCCGCCCAGGCGCGCTTCGCCCACCTCAAGCTGCTCGAGCGCGCCGGCGGCGCGAGCATGCCGAGCTATCACCTGATCGATATGCGCGGCCAATCCCTGCAGGATGGTGTCTCCGTGCCGCTGCAGCACGTGATCCGCAAACACCTGAGCGCCCGCGGCCAGATCCTGCTGTTTCTCAACCGTCGCGGCTTTGCGCCGACCCTCCTGTGCGCCGCTTGCGGCTGGCAGGCCGAGTGCAGCGACTGCGATGCACGCCTCACGCTGCACCAGCAGCCCGCGGGCCTCACCTGTCATCACTGCGGCCTCAAATTCCAGGTCCCGGCCACCTGCGAGGCGTGTGGGAAACCGGCGCTCATGCCCGTAGGGGTGGGTACCCAGCGCACCGAAGAAGCGTTGGAGAAATTGTTTGCAGACATCCCGATCATTCGCATCGACCGCGATACGACACGCACCAACAATCAGCTGGAAGCCCACCTGGCGAAGATCAATCAGGGCGCTCCTTGTCTGATGATCGGCACCCAGATGCTCGCCAAAGGCCATCACTTTCCGAATGTCACCATGGTGGGGATCATCAACGCCGACGCGGGCTTTGCGAGCCCTGACTTCCGCGCGCCGGAGCGCACCGCACAGCTCATCGTGCAAGTGGCGGGGCGCGCGGGGCGCGCCGAACGCGCCGGCGAAGTATGGATCCAAACCTACCAGCCTGAATCCGCAGCTCTTGTCGCTCTGATCGAGCAGGGCTATACGGGGTTTGCCGCGCATGAACTTGGGCAACGGCGAGCGATGGACCTACCGCCGGAACGGCCGATGGCGATGATCCGCGCAGACGCGGTTCAGCCAGAACTCAGCCACCAGTGGCTGACCGCCTTGTTAGAAGCTGCGCGACGCGATGCCTCGCTGCAGCCGACCGAAACCTTAGGTCCGGCGCCCGCACCGTTGGCGCGTCTGGCCAAACGACATCGCTATCAGATCATGCTGATCGCACCAGATCGGCGCGCCCTGCATCGTGCGCTGCGCCACATCTCGGGGCTCGCCCGTGCCAACCCGCCGCCGGGGGACACGCGCTGGTCTATCGACGTCGATCCCTACGACACGCTGTGAGAGCAAAGAGCGCCCGGGTCTAGATAGCCGCTAGGGTTTCGCCTCCCAGGGTGCGGTGAAGATCGTCAGCGAGGAAGGACTGGACACGCCGTGATAGACATTCCACACCGGCGCAGGACCGTCTGCCGGCACCCGCGCAAAAGACGCGGCATCCCCGCCGGTGATGCTCAGGCGCAGCCGGTAGCCGGCCGGGATCAACGCTGAGGTCGCCGAGAGGGTGGTTGAGAAACTGAACAACTGGCGTTGCGGGAGCGGCGCCGCATCCGCCGCCAGAAACGAATGGGTCGGCCCAAACACGGGATAGGCCGGGTTGCGGGTCCGCTTACGGTGGCGCAGGTTCAACACGCCTTCGGTCAGGTAGTGGACCTGGCCATCCGGATCGAGCGTCTCCAGATAGGCGTGCAAAGCGCCTTCCGTCCGATCGCTTGTCATCCATAGGTCCAGGATCACAGCGCCCGTCGCCTCGGTGGCCGTTGTGAACGGCGCGCTGGTATAGAGCAGGGATCTCGGCGCCATGTCTGCGCGGCGATCGTAGATCACATCACCACCTCCCAATTGGGTCTGCCATCTGGAACTGGCGGCCGTACCGACCGTGAAGTCGACTTCGTAACGGGCAAACCCCCGCCCGCGCGGTAACTCGTCCTGCAGTTGTCCCTCCGCCGCCAGATAGAATCGGCGCGCTGCCAGGTGCGCGGGTGGCCAGACCGCGGTCTCGCGGAAGGTATCAGCACCATTCACGTAGTAGCGCAACCGGGAGTCCTCGAGGGGTTCGGTCAGCCGATCCGTGCGGTGACGTTCGAAAAAGGCCAACACACGCTGCACCTGCTCGACACCGGTCCACAGCGAAGGCCGCTCGGCGGGCATGAACGGATCGGTGTCCTCGCCGCCGCCGTGGCTGAACGGACCGATCCACACCTCCTGCGGATGCGCAAAGGTGGCAAACCGTGCCAGCGCTCCATCGGCGGTGGCCGCGTCGAACCAGCCCGCCACCACGAACATGGGTACATCCGCGGCTTCGATTTCCGCCTTGAGCCCGTACGGCATAACGTTGGCACTCGACCCGTCTTCACCCCAGGGGCTGTCGCGAAAATGCAGCGCTTGCACCATGCTGGCCACGTCCGGGGTGGCATGTTCGGCCACCGCCGCGGCCAGCTCGGGGTTGCCCGCCACCGGCTTGACGCCGCTGAGCAGATATCCGGCGGGGCCACATGAGGCGTCCGGCTCCCCAGCACCTTGGGCGGCACACAGATCGTTGCGATCGAGTGCGGCCACCAGTTCGCTCCAAACCTCGATGAACGCCGGTTGATAGACCCCGCCAGGTGTGGCCAGTTGCATTTGCGCGTCAAAGTCCGAGTACAGGGGAGCGACCGCGCGCAGCGCCGGATGCGCGACGGTGGTCATCAGTTCCGCGGACGTTCCGGAATAGGACACGCCCAGCGCGAACACATCACCCGACGCCCAGGTTTGCGACGCCACCCACTCGATGATGTGGGCGTAATCCAGGCGTTCCGCCTGCGCGTACTCAGTGCGGTGCACCCCACTGGAAGCACCCGTGCCACGAACGTCCACCGTCACCATGGCATAGCCGTGCGCAGGGAAGAACCGGTTGTAACCCGTGGGACGCACCCCCGGCAGATCCACGCCCAGCATGGCGGCGGTACGGCCGAGCAGAGTCAGGCCAACCGCCCGCCAATAGCGGGTGCCTTCGATCACCGCTGGTACCCGCTGGCCCGCCTGCAGATCCGCCGGCAACCAGACATCCGCCGCAATCCGCGCACCGTCGGGCATCTCGATATAGTGAGAGGTATTGCGTGCCAGCCCGGCCGGGGTCAGCTCATCCCCGGGGGCATGCCAAAGCAGCGCCGCAAGTAACAATCCCGCACACGCAAGAACGCCTAAACCCAGGCCGCCCAACAGCCACTTTTGCCACTTGCTGATCGCCAACTTTAGCTTCTCTCCCAATAGGGTTGCGCGCACCGCCAGGCAGGCGACGGCTGTAATCGGAGAGAGTATAAGCTACGCAGGCCCATCGCCAGCCATCGGGTAGCGCGGCTGGTGCCAAGCTGCATCGGCAATCGCCACACCCGGGGTGCAGCACACGCGATGCTCGACAGCCATGTCGATGCCGCACAGGCTTTCCGTATCACCATCCGGGTTTTGACCACTGCTCTTCAGCCGCGACGAACTTGAGCAACTAGAGGCATAATCCGCGTAGGCAGTATCAATCTAAGGAAAGCCCCACTCATGAACGTCAGAATCGAAGGGACGGTCGCGCCGGGATTCGAAGCCGTGCGCGAGCTATACACCCGCAATATGCAGGACCTCATCGAGCTCAACACTCAGTTGTGCGTCTACCATCGTGGCGAACGAGTGATCGATCTATGGGGCTCGGCGAGCGGCGACGAGGCGTTCCATGCGGACAATCTGGTGAATATCTTCAGCAGCGGTAAGAGCCTGGAAGCCCTCGCCCTGGCCTATCTGCACGAGCACCATGGCCTGAACTATCGAGCACCGGTGGCGCGCTATTGGCCGGAGTTTGCGGCTGAGGGCAAAGCGGACATCACAGTCGCTGCGCTGTTGCGGCACGAATGCGGACTTGCGGCCTTCGATCGCAGCGTGTCGATGGAGGATCTGCAACCGAGCCGGATTCACGCCAACAGCCTGGGCGAGGTCATCGAGCGGCAGGCTCCCCGCTTTCGCCGCTCGAGCCCGCGCGAGTACCACGCCCTGACCCGAGGCTGGATCGCCAACGAGCTGTTCCGTCGTGTCGATCCGGCGCAACGGACCATCGGCACCTTCCTACGCGAGGAGGTCAACGCCAAGCTGGGCGTGCGCGCTCTGGTTGGTCTGACAGATGAGGAATTGCCCGAACGTTCGCCGGTGGTCCCCTTACCTATGCAACAGATGATCTCCGAGAGCCTTAAACCGCGCGGCCGCCGACGCGTGGAACACAACCTTCTGCAGCAGATGTATCGTTTGGGTCCCGTGGTCGCCAGCCTGCGCGATCGTTCCGCCACCCGACGCGCACCGCCGATCGCAGAGATGCGCGGCCTCAATGCTTTCAACGACCCACGCATGGCTCAGGGCGAGACCCCGTCGGCCAACACCCACAGCAACGCCCGCTCGTTGGCCCGCATCGCCGCCATGCTGGCAGGGCATGGCCAGCTAGATGGACAAAGCATCCTCGGCCCGGCTGCGTGGCAGGCCCTGCACGGTGACGTGATAGAGGCCGACACGGGTTTTGCCTACACTCGCTTTTCTCAGGGCGGCGTCGCGGCGTTCGGCAAGTTACCGCCACGCCCCAGCCCCCTGGATCGCGGCCTCAACACCGGGCGCGCCGGCTTCTTCGGCTGGATGGGTCTCGGCGGCTCTATCTTTCAGTGGCACCCTGAACGCGAGATCGGTTTCGGCTATGTACCGACAAGCCTGAACGTGCTGGACTTTGTCAATGAGCGGGGCAAAGCGTATCAGGCGGAGGTCATACGCTGCCTCGACGCCTGATGGGCGATGCCCGCGGCCGGTGTCTCCTGCGTGCCGCCGCTCACACGGGATTACCCTGCTAAGCGCTGCACGACCGACTTCGACCCGCTCGCCAAGCCTGCTATGATGCGCCCGCTCCGGGTCGAGATTCTTGAGCCTGTTTCTGCAACCACGCGGTCATTTCACATGCCCCGAGACTTCGCTTCCCGTAGACGACGCAAGCCGGCCAAGAGACGGGCCACACCCCGCTCGCGGGTGTTTTTTCACAGTCCCAGTTTTGCGTTTGGCGCTCTGGTCGGCGCTGCGATCATCGTTCTGATCAGCTATGCGCCGGAATGGTTAGACAGTCAGGCTCAGTCCACCGCCCAAACGCCGCAAGCGGCACAGAAACCGGCGGTGATCTTCGATTTTCCCCAGATGCTGTCCAGTTCGGAAGTTCCCACCCAACCGGGTAACTACCCCGTCCCGCCACCCGAAGAGGAAGCGCCGGCACGCGATTTCAACATTCAAGCGGCATCGTTCCGTACCCTCGGGGAGGCCGAACAGCTGCGCGCTAATTTGTTGCTGCAAAATCTGCCCGCTGCCACCACCCGTTCGCTGGTGCGCGGCGAAACGTGGTATCGGGTGCAGGTGGGACCGTTCGCGCGGCGTGTGGAAGCGGACCGCGCCATGACCCGGCTGCGTGAGCAGAACCTGGGTGCGATATGGATAAACGTCCACGATTGAAAAGGAGGATGACTGCCCCAATAGTGGCGCATCAGTCCACTATCATTACGCAGCAGGCGTCCGTACTCGGCAGCGCCGCCAGCAGGAGCGCCGCCGGTGATGCGTGCCAGGCAGGCGATGCAGACAAAAACAAACAAGCTTCAAGCGGACCACCTGTAACGGGGCAATGGTAGCGCAGCATAAACAACGGATTAAAAGGCGATCACTATGGAGGCATTTCACGGCACCACCATCGTCAGCGTGCGCAACGACAAAGAGGTTGCGGTCGGTGGCGACGGCCAAGTGTCCCTGGGCGAAACCGTGATGAAGGGCAACGCGATCAAGGTCCGTCGTCTACATGGCGAGCGCGTGCTGGCCGGCTTCGCCGGCAGTACGGCGGACGCCTTTACGCTATTCGAGAAGTTTGAGGCTAATCTGGAAAAGTACAGCGGGCAGCTGGCCCGCGCCGCGGTGGAGTTGGCCAAAGAATGGCGCTCGGATCGCGCCCTGCGCCGACTGGAAGCGATGCTGATCGTCGCAGATGCCAACGCCACGCTGCTGATCAGCGGCAACGGCGACGTCATCGAACCTGAAAGCGGGGTGCTGGCCATCGGCTCTGGCGGCGCCTACGCACGGGCGGCGGCAACGGCCTTGGTGGACAATACCGATCTGAGCCCGCATGAGATTGTCGCCAAAGCGCTGGCGATCGCGGGGGAGATCTGCGTCTACACCAACCAGCATCACACCATCGAATCCATTGCACTTTAACCGAGCCCCGCGCCTTCGTGCAGTCACAACAAGGTAACCCATGTCGATCATGACCCCCCGGGAAATTGTCCACGAACTGAACAACCACATCATCGGTCAGGACGATGCCAAACGTGCCGTCGCTATCGCCCTGCGCAATCGCTGGCGCCGCATGCAGGTAGATGAAGGTCTGCGCGAAGAGATCAGCCCGAAGAACATTCTGATGATCGGTCCGACGGGGGTCGGCAAGACCGAAATCGCCCGCCGCCTGGCTAAGCTTGCCAACGCGCCGTTTATCAAAGTCGAGGCCACCAAGTTCACCGAAGTCGGCTATGTCGGGCGTGACGTGGAATCCATCGTGCGCGATCTGGCCGATGTGGCGGTCAACTTGCTGCGCGAGCAGGAGATGGCTACGGTCACGGAGCAGGCCGCAGATCGGGCTGAAGAGCGCATCCTGGACGCGCTGCTGCCCGAACCCCGCGGCGTCGGTTTCACTCAGGAAGAGTCGGGCGCGGAAAACTCCGGGACGCGACAGTTATTTCGCAAAAAACTCCGCGAAGGAGAATTGGACGACAAAGAGATCGACATCGAGCTGTCCCAGGTCCCGGTCGGCGTGGAGATCATGGCACCGCCGGGCATGGAGGAGATGACGAGTCAGTTGCAGAACATGTTCAGCAACTTGGGCGGCGGACGGACCCAAACCCAGCGGCTGAAGATCAAGGATGCCCTGCGCAAGGTACGGGAAGAGGAAGCCGCTGGCCTGATCAACGAGGATGAGATCAAGACCCGTGCGGTGGATCGGGTGGAACAGACCGGCATCGTGTTCCTCGACGAACTGGACAAGGTCGCCAAGCGTCAGGAAACCAGCGGTGCGGACGTTTCCCGGGAAGGGGTGCAGCGCGATCTCCTACCCCTGATCGAAGGCTGTACCGTATCGACCAAATACGGCATGGTACGCACCGACCACATCCTGTTCATCGCCAGCGGCGCCTTCCATCTGGCCAAACCCTCGGACCTGATCCCGGAGCTGCAAGGCCGGCTGCCGATCCGAGTGGAATTGCAAGCGCTCAGTCCGGGAGACTTCGAGCGTATTCTCAGCGAACCGAATGCGAGCCTGACCGAGCAGTATCGAGCGCTCATGCAGACGGAAGGGGTCGATCTGAGCTTCAGCGAGGACGGCATCGAGCGTATTGCGCAACTCGCCTGGGAGGTCAATGAAGGCACGGAGAACATCGGGGCCAGACGGCTGCATACAGTGATGGAGCGCTTGCTGGAGACCCTCTCCTTCGCCGCGGGAGACAGCGCCGCCAGCGCGGTCGTGGTCGACGCCCAGTACGTCAACGAGCACCTGCGCGAACTGGCCAGCGACACAGATCTGTCGCGATTTATCCTTTAAGCCCAATCCCGAGGTACATTAAAGAAGTATGCAGGTTCCCAAGGACATCACCTACCACAAGATCGCCCATACCCTGGAGGTGAGCTGGGAGGATAAGTCCTATACCCTGCCGGCCGAGCTTTTGCGCGTCTACTCGCCGTCCGCAGAGGTTCGGGGACACGGCCCCGACGAACGCAAGCTGCAAACCGGCAAGAAGCACGTAGGCATCAGTCAGATCGAGGCGGTCGGCAACTATGCCATTCGTATCACCTTCAACGACGGCCACGACAGCGGTATCTATTCCTGGGAGTTTCTGGCCGACCTCGGCGCGCGGGCGGATGACTACTGGCAGGAGTATCTGTCGGAGCTGAAACAGGCCAACGGTTCGCGGCTGCCCTCGATCCCGGTGGGTCAGTGGACGCCGCCGAGTTCTCGCGGATGACGACCCCGGGATGGCCGCAAACTCTCCTCGCAAGGCATGCTAAAGTCGAGGCCGCCACCCAGACCAAGCTTGTGAGCAGCACATGAGTCGTACTGAACAGGTCAATTTTGGATTCGAGAAAGTCACTCCGGCCGAGAAGACCGCGCGCGTGGGCGACGTGTTCCACAAGGTCGCCTCGCAATACGATGTGATGAACGACCTGATGTCGCTCGGCAGCCACCGCTTGTTCAAACGCATGGTGGTGCAGATGTCTGGCGTGCGTCCGGGACATACCGTACTGGATCTGGCGGGCGGCACGGGCGATATGAGCGCCCTGTTCGCGGCTGTGGTCGGCAAGCCGGGCCGCGTGATCCTGACCGACCCGAACGAATCGATGGTCAACGTCGGCCGCGACCGCCTGCTAAACCGCGGCCTGACCCAGGTCGACTACTGCATCGCCAGCGGCGAAGCGCTGCCGTTTGCCGACGCACACTTCGACTGCGCCTGCATCAGTTTTGGCCTGCGCAACTTCACCGACAAAGATCAGGCGCTGCGCGAGATCCTGCGCGTCCTGAAACCCGGGGCGGCGCTGCTGGTGCTGGAGTTTTCCAAGCCTGATGCACCGGTGCTCAAACAAGCCTACGGGTTCTTCCAGTCGCTCTGGCCGGCGGCGGGGAAAGCGATCGTGGGCGATGCACAACCGTATCGTTATCTGGTCGAATCGATCAAGGTCCACCCCGATCAGGCGGCTCTGAAGCAGATGTTCGAAGACGCCGGCTTCACCGACGCGAGCTTTCACAACCTCATCGGCGGAGTGGCCGCGATCCACCGCGGCGCAAAACCAGCCACCGGGAGCTGACATGGCATCCAACACACAACGATCCCCCGATCCACTCGCTGGGCTGACCCAAGTGCTGGCGGATATGGCCACCGCGATCAGCCAACAGGCTCTGGCCAGCGACCCCGCCATGGGCGACCGGCTCGCTGCCCTGGAGGGTAAACGCATCGCGATCATCGCGCGGCCGATGGGAAGCGAGTGGCACCTGAGTTTCGTCGATGCCACCATGCAGGTCAGCGCCAGCAGTGAGCAGCCACCGCACGTCAAAGTGGAAGGCAGCCCCATGACCATTCTCGGCTGGCTGGTACCTGCGCTCGGCAGCGACGCGATGGCGGACCTCACGATCACCGGCGACGCCACCATCCTCGTCGAGTTGAACAACATCCTGGCCGATTTCAAACCCGATATCGGGGCGCCGTTGGAATCTCTGTTCGGCAGCCAAGCTTCCGCCACGCTGCTCGGGACGGCCGAGATGGGGCTGCGCGGGTTTCAATCCCTGCTGCAGGGCGTGCACGCCGCCGCGCAAAAACAAACCGCTGACACCTTTGTTAACGAACAGCAGATGGACAAGCTCCTCAATGGTATCGACGACCTGCGCCTCCGGGTGGACCGCTTGGCGGCGCGCTTGCAGGAAGAAGAACGCAAGCGATGATCGTGCCAGAGACAGGGCTGTAGACCGATGCGGCTACCCGCCCTCAATATCCTGCGCGCGTTCCGACGTCACCGCCTGGATGACCTGATCCCCGACAGCGCCCCGCGCAGGATACGCTGGCCGGCGAAGCTGCTGGCGTTCGGTCACCCGCGACCTGAAGGTCCGCGCGGCGCGCGCCTGCGCGCGGCGTGTCTCGATTTGGGACCGGTCTATATCAAGCTCGGCCAACTCCTATCCACGCGTCCCGACCTGCTGCCGATGGACATCATCGACGAACTGAGCCTGTTGCAGGACCAGGTGCCGCCGCTCGAAGACTTTACGGCGTCAACCTTCGTAGGTGCAGCCTTGAACGATGCGCGCCTGACCGCTTTTGCGCATATTGAGTCGGAGCCGCTCGCCAGCGCTTCCATCGCCCAGGTGCACCGCGCCAGGTTGGCAGATGGGGCTGAGGTGGTGGTTAAACTCGTGCGGCCCGGCATTCGCGCGGTCATTCTGCGCGACACCACCGATCTCAAACGGCTGGCGGAATTTGTTCACCAGCGTGTCAGTGCCGCTCGACGCCTGCAGCTACCGCGCATCATGGCTGACCACGAGGCGGTGCTGCTCGATGAACTCGACATGTTTCACGAGGCGCGCAACCAGATACAGCTACGGCGCAATTTCGCTGAATCCGATCTGCTCTATGTGCCGCGCGTGTATGCCGAACTCACCCGTCAAAGTCTGCTGGTGATGGAATTCGTCGAAGGCACGCCGGTCAATCGCCTGGACGAACTGCACGCCAAGGGTGTCGATCTGAAGGTCTTGGCGGACAAGGGGGTGGAGACGTTTTTCACCCAGGTGTTTGTACACAACTTCTTTCATGCCGACATGCACCCGGGCAACATCTTGGTGGATACCCGCGACCCGGCCAACCCGCGGTATATAGCCTTGGACTGCGCCATCATCGGCAGCCTGACCGAAGAAGATCAGTCGTATCTGGCGCAGAACGTGGTCGCGTTTTTCGATCACAACTACGCCGGCGTGGTCGACCTGCATCTGCAGTCGGGCTGGATACCTGCGGATACGGATGCGCAAGCCTTCGAGGCTGTGATCCGCGAGGTGTGCGACCCCATTTTCAACAAGCCTCTGAACGAGATTTACTTCGGCGAATTTGTGGTCGACCTGTTCCGCACCGCCGCCGACTACAATGTGCAGGTCCAGCCACAACTCGTGCTGTTGCAGAAAACCCTCCTTTACATCGAAGGTGTAGGGCGCCAGCTCTACCCGCAACTCGATCTGTGGGAAACCGCCGCACCATTCATGCGCGGCTGGGCAGACGAGCGCTTCGGCCCCTCGGCGGTCTTGCGCGAATGGGTCGATGCCGGCCCAGAACTGTGGCGCAACCTCGCCCAGGCGCCGATGTTACTCGCCCGGGCTCCGGCACAATTCAAACAGATCGAGTATCAGCTGCGCGCCCAACAGGCCGGGCTGCAGCGCATGGAGGCAGACCTGAGTCGCGATCGCCGCCATACCCGTTGGCGTCGGCTGGCCGCCACTGGCATCATCGGCATCGGTCTGTACCTGATGTGGCCGGCGCTGGACGGGGCCCTGCAGAGTGGCGATACGACCGTTATCGCGGGGCTGATCGGTACGTTTGTCGGCTCAGCATTGTGGATGCGGGCCTGAATTTTTCTTTTTTTGGCAGGTAATTTGTGGATACGCCGCTCAGCATTCTAGAACGCTTGGATCAGGTCCTGGACGCCCGCAAAGGTGCCCTGGCGGACGATTCTTACGTGGCTTCGCTATACGCCGCGGGCATCAACAAAATTCTGGAGAAGGTGGGCGAAGAGGCGACCGAAGCCATCATTGCCGCCAAAGACCAGGCAGAAAGGCCAAACGACGTAAATCAGGCCAATTTGGTCAATGAAGTTGCTGATCTGTGGTTTCACAGCCTGGTGATGCTGCATCACCTGGGCTTGTCTTCGGATGAGGTCACCGCGCAGCTCGACGCCCGTTTCGGTAGGAGTGGTCACGACGAAAAAGCGGCGCGTGGCTAAATAAACCGACTGAGCGGCTATCAGGTCGCTATTTTTTGTCCCGTATCCGCCTCTATAATGCAGTTTTCACAATAGGTGTGTAGCTCATGTTCGGACTAGGCATGCCAGAGCTCCTCGTCATCCTCGCCATCGTGCTCCTGCTGTTCGGCCCCAAACGCCTGAAAAACATCGGCTCGGATCTGGGCAATGCGATCAAGGGCTTCCGTAGTGCGGTGAGCGAAGACGACGCCAAAGGCCAGGTCGAAGAAAAGGTTGTCGACGGCGAGACCAACTCATCATCTGATCACAAGGCATAGGTCGGCCGGGGTCAGTCGATGTTCGATTTCAGTCTCAACGAGGTCTTTGTCATCGCTGTGGTGATGCTGATCGTCATGGGACCCCAACGCCTGCCGGAGGTGCTGCGTACCGCAGGTCTGTGGCTCGGGCGTCTGCGCCGTTCCTTCAATTCCGTGAAGACGGAGATCGAATCGGAAATCGGCATGGACGAGATCCGCCGGCAACTGCACAACGAAGCGGTGATGGAAGAGATGCGGCGCATCGAGGCGGAGGTCAATGGCACCGTAGACCATAGCAGTGCCACAGATCGCACCCAGGCAGACGACCACATCGCAGACGCGACAGGACACGCAACCCCCGCGGATAGCGCGAGCACCGACCCGAGCACAGCGGCAGCCGACGCCCCAACAGAACCCGCCCCTGAGCCAGAACCAGAGACCTCACCACGGCCTCGCTCCGAGGCTGAACTGGAAGCCCTGC
Source organism: Pseudomonadota bacterium (assembly GCA_039028775.1). Classification (GTDB taxonomy): domain Bacteria; phylum Pseudomonadota; class Gammaproteobacteria; order Pseudomonadales; family Azotimanducaceae; genus UBA4421. The sequence goes on from JBCCHL010000042.1 coordinate 18,359, forward strand.
ACGCTCGCGCGCGACAAGCCAGCAAACGGACATGAGCAGCCTAACCAAACCCGGCGAGGCTCCTGCCGAGCGCGACCCACACGACGTGGCCGTCGACGATTTCGAACAACCCTTCTTAGAGCACCTGATCGAGCTACGCTCGCGCATCTTGCGCAGCCTCGGTCTGATCGCGGTGCTGTTCATACCCACGTACTACTTCGCGAACGAGCTGTACAGTTTTGTGGCGCGACCCCTGACGGACGTCCTGCCCGAAGGCTCCACGATGATCGCAACCCACGTGGCAACCCCGTTCCTTACGCCGTTCAAGCTGGCCGTGTACGCGGCTTTGTTTTTCGGCATCCCCTATCTGTTACATCAGATCTGGGCGTTTGTCTCGCCCGGCCTGTACCGCCACGAGAAGAAATTTGCGATTCCGTTGCTGGCCTCCAGCATTGTGCTTTTCTATTGCGGCGTCGCGTTCGTCTACTACCTGGTCTTCCCGCTGGTATTTCCCTTCTTCATCAATATCAGCCCGGACGACGTGGCGGTGATGACCGACATCAATCTGTATCTGGATTTTGTGCTGAAGATGAGCTTTGCGTTCGGCCTGGCCTTCGAAGTCCCCATCGCCACCATGCTGCTCGCCTGGTCCGGCATCGCGACCGCGGAGACGATGGCGCAAAAACGCCCCTATGTGATCGTCGGCTGCTTCATCGTCGGCATGCTGCTCACCCCGCCTGACGTCATCTCGCAACTGCTGCTCGCCGGTCCGACCTGGCTGTTGTTCGAGGTGGGCGTGTTCTTTGCGCGCTTTGTGGAACGGCGCGAAAGTACCTAAGATACCCTCTGCGGCGGTTTTGCAGGGGGTAGCATGCACATCGAACATTCAGCGCAAGACGAGGCGTTCCGTCAGGAAGTCCGCACCTTTCTGGAAGAAAATCTCACCGACGAGTTGCGCCAGGCCGGCCGCAATCGCACCAGCGTGTGGCAGGAGATCGACTCGAGCCGCGCGTGGCAGCGCATCCTGCACGACAAGGGCTGGGCTGCGCCGGATTGGCCGGTGGAATATGGCGGCACCGACTGGACGCTCACCCAGCGCTATATCTTTGCCCAGGAGTGCAGCCGGGCAGACACTCCCGGGCTCATTCCCATGGGTCTGAAGATGTGTGGTCCGATGCTCATCGGCCACGGCACCCAAGAACAAAAAGCGCACTACCTGCCGCGCATCCTGTCGGGTGAGGACATGTGGTGTCAGGGTTACTCCGAACCCGGCTCCGGTTCCGACCTGGCCTCCCTGCAGACCATGGCCGTGAGCGACGGCGATGACTATATCGTCAACGGTACCAAGATCTGGACCAGCTATGCCCAGCACGCGAACATGATTTTTGCCCTGGTGCGCACCTCGACCGAGGGCAAGGTGCAGCAGGGAATTTCCTTCCTCCTGATGGATATGAGTACACCCGGTATCACGGTCAAGCCGATCATCAATCTGGAAGGCGTACACGAGCTGAACCAGGTGTTTTTCGACAACGTCCGCGTGCCGAAGGCGAACCGCATCGGCAAGGAGAACGATGGCTGGACGGTGGCGAAGTACCTGCTCGAGTTCGAGCGCTTCAACATGTCGTCGGTGGAGTTGAAACGCATCCTCGACCGCGCCGAAGGGCTGGCCGAATTCCCCGACGGCGAGGGCAGCAGCCTTGCCGAAGACTCGGACTTCCAACGCAAAATTCGCGCGCTGCGGGTGGACTGCCTGGCGATGGAGACATCCGAGCAACGCGCATTGGCCAGCATGTCACAAAGCGGCAGCCCGGGTTCGATATCTTCGGTGTTGAACGCCATCGGAGCGGAGACCCTACAAGCGGCCGACACCCTGTCCATCGAGGTGTCCGCGCACTACGGCCTGCCGTTTCAACCCGATGCGCTCGAGGTGGGCGCTCCGGTACCGGTGGGACCCGAGGCAGGTATCATGGTCATGCCCACCTATCTCAGCAATCGCATGCGTACCATCGCCGGGGGCTCGTCGGAGATTCAGCGCAACATCATCGCCAAGGCGATCCTACGGTTGTAGAGCGTGCAAACCCTCTCCCCCGCACAATTAGCGCGCTATCGAGAAGATGGCGTCGTGCACGTGCCGGGGGCTGTGGAGCGCGAATGGGTCGCGCGCCTGACCGCCGTCGCCCAGGCGAATCTCGAACATCCGAGCACGTGGGTAAACGACAGCCGTGGTGAGGGCGGGGCGGGGCGCATGTTCACCGACCGTTATCAGTGGCGCGAGAACGCCGAGATTCGCGCCTATATTTTCGAGTCCGGCATCGCCGCCTTGATGGCGCAGGTGCTCGACAGCGACCAAGTGCGCTTCTACTTCGACCACCTACTGATCAAAGAGCCCAACACCGATCTGACGACCCCATGGCACCAGGACATACCCTATTGGCCCTTCACCGGTCGCCAGATCGGTTCCGCCTGGCTGGCTCTGACCCACACCACGGTGGCCCACAGCGGCATGGAGTTCATCCGCGGCTCACACCGCAACAACGTCATCTATCGCCCGGAGTTGTTCGGTCGCCAGGACGCCGACAACCCCAACGCGGATTGGACCGGCCTCGACGGTGGCGAGCCGGTACCAGACATCGAGGCGGACCGCGGCGCGCATGACATCGTGAGCTTCGATGTGGCACCCGGCGACCTGCTGCTGTTCAGCGCCTGGATTCTGCATGGCGCACGCGGCAACAGCTCCCGCAAACAGCGGCGTATCGCGTTCTCCACGCGTTGGCTCGGTGACGATGCAATCTGGGCGCCGGGACCGGGCACCGACCCGACCGTGACCGCAGCGGACGTGGCCGTGCAACCGGGCCAGCCACCCCATGACGACACCCGTTTCCCCCAGGTCTGGCCGACCCGCTGATCTTCCCATTCGGCACGCAGAATTTTCGTATACTCGAACTGGCAGTAGTTTTTGTGGAGAGCAAACATGACCGACGATCGCCCCCAGCAGCCGCAGTTTTTTGATGGCGAGCTGTCCAACGCCGAGATTCGCGCGCGCTGGTCAATCGATGCGGACGAATGCCCCACGCAGCGCGAGCTTGCCGAACTCGATCCGGGCAACGGCAACTGGTTCGCCCAGAACAAGGAGTTGCAGGTGTTCGAGCGCCTGCGCCGGGAAGCGCCGGTACACTACACCGCTGATAGCCAATTTGGGTCGTACTGGTCGATATCCAAGTTCGAAGACGTGAAGTTTGTCGACACCCACCAGCAGCTGTTTTCTTCGGACATCATGAACGGTGGCATTCGCCTGGGTGGACGTCCGCTGAGCGAGCCGCCGCCGGATTTGTTCCACCTGCCCATGTTCATCATGCAGGACCAACCGTTGCACGATGAGCAACGCAAGGTCGTGGCGCCGATGTTCACCTCGGATAAACTCGCCGCCATGGGGGATCTCATCCGCGAGCGGGCCCGCGAGATCCTCGACGCCCTCCCGCGCGGCCAGAGCTTCAACTGGGTGCGGGAGGTATCTGTAGAGCTGACCGGGAGGATATTAGCCACCTTGTTCGACGTGCCCCAGGAAGATCGTCACAAGCTGATCCACTGGTCGGACACCGTCGAGCGCATCGGCGATCCGGAGTACTTCGCCACCCCGGCGGAGGGTTTTGCCGAGATCTGGAAGTGTTTCGAGTACTTCAGCGGCTTCTGGCAGGAGCGTCAGAAGGACACCACGCCGGGTACGGACCTCATCTCGTTTCTCGCGCACGGCGAATCTACCCGCAACATGAAGCCCAACGAGTTTCTCGGCAACGTGCTGCTATTGATCGTCGGCGGTAACGACACCACCCGCAATTCGATGACCGGCGGCGTGCAGGCACTAAGCATGTATCCGGATCAGTTCGACAAGCTGAAGGCGAAACCCGCACTCATTCCCAACATGGTGTCCGAGATCATCCGCTGGCAGTCGCCCGTGGCCCACATGTGCCGCACGGCGATGGAGGACGTCGAGCTCGGCGGCCAGACGATCAGGAAATGGGACAAGCTCGCGATCTGGTATCTCTCCGGCAATCGCGACGATGCCCATTGGGAAAACCCCAATCGCCTGGATATCGAGCGCAAGAGTGCCCGCCAGCATCTGTCGTTCGGCTACGGTATCCATCGCTGCCTGGGCAACCGCCTGGCGGAGATGCAGTTGCGCATCCTCTGGGAGGAAATCCTGACACGCTTCGAACACGTCGAAGTGGTGGGCGAGGCGCAGTATCTTAACTCCAGCTTTATCCGCGGCATCACCGACCTGCCGGTGGTCGTACACGCCAAGTAGATAAACGCGAATTTACCCCGGTGCGTTGGCGTATAATCGAGGCGATGGTCAGCGCGAGCCACATGGAGCAGCCCGGCATCCCCTGGATGTTGCAGTAACACACCCGACAAGGACGCCAGATGTTTCTCACCCAATCCAGATCGCTGCGCTTTGCCTGCCTCACCACGTTCTATGTCGGCCAGGGCATCCCCCTGGGCCTGTTCAACCTCGCCCTGCCCGCCTGGATGGCGGAACAAGGCTACAGCGCCCCGGAGATCGCAGGATTCCTTGCGATCGCAGCATTGCCATGGGCATTCAAACTCTTCAGCGGGCCATTCATGGATCGCTTTCGCTTCCCGGCTATGGGACAACGACGGCCGTGGGTGCTCGGCGCCTTGCTCGGCCTGCTGTTGACGTACGCGCTGGGTATCACGTTCCTGCAGGAACGCCCGGAGGTGCTCTCGCTCACCATCTTTGCGATCTTGGCAAACTCGTTCGCTGCCATGCAGGACGTCGCCGTTGACGGCTTGGCTATCGGTATCGTGCCCGAACAAGAGCGCGGACGGGCCAATTCGTTCATGGCTTTTGGACAGGTAGCGGGCGCTTCAGCGTCGGGCGGCGTGAGCGGCTGGCTCTTGAAAGATTATGGGTTGAATACCGCCTTGACCGCAGCGGCTTGCGTCGTTTTGTTGGTCTGGCTCACCGCGCTAGCGTTCCGTGAGCGCCCCGGGGAGCGCATGCTGCCATGGACGGCGGGTGCTACGGCTGGCACGGCCGTTGTGAGCGAGAAAATGTTCAGCATTTTCGGCGGGTTGGTCAGGGCGCTCACGCGGCCTACCAGCCTTGGCTTTATAGCGGTGAGTGCCATCGGTTGGGCGGGCTACGGCATGTCCACTGTGTTCGTCCCCATCGTGGCCGTACAGCGTTTCGAGGTCGCTTCCGAACTCTACGCCCAGTTTGCCGCCTACTCCAGCGGCGGCGCAGCGTTGGCTGTCTTGTTGATCAGTCCGATCATCGATCGCATCGGCGTCCGCGAAACCGTCACCCTGTCCTGTGCGGCTATCGCCGTGCTCATGTTCGCCGCCGCGCTCTTAGAGCCCGCGTGGCAACTCGATATGCTGGTGGTAGGCTTGGTCGTAACGAGCTTGCTCAGTCAATTCTTCTTTGTCGGTTTCATTGCTACCCACATGAACCTCACGTGGCCACAGATAGCGGCCACCCAGTTTGCGGTCTATATGGCGCTATCGAACCTCTGCCAATCTGGTGGTATCGCGGTGTACGGGATCATGGCGGATTGGGGCGATGGTCTGCTCGTCGCCATTAGCGCGACCTGCTTTGCGATCTGCGCGCTCGGCTATCACTTGCTGGACCCCAAACATCAGCAGCAGGCGAGGCTAGGAGCCTGTTGAAAAACTATTTTGCGGCTCAGCGCGCCAGAGCTGCGTTTCCACAAGGCGCTCGCTGCCGCGCAGGTCGGGTACCTTCGCAAAGCGGGCAACGCATCAGATTCCGGCGTCCGCGGTTCGCCAAGCCACAAACCCAACCACACAGAGCGGTATAAGTCCGATCAGATCGACGATAGCGATAGAGCGTAACGCACCCGCAGGTAGACCCGCCCGGGCATAGACCACCAGGAAGGCAACCATACTGATCGCGGCGACCACCGCACCTAGGCGTCGCACCGTGGGATCGATGATGGCGAAGATGGCGATGACAACCACCGTGAAAAACATGGCGGCTCAGTGGGTCAGCAGCACGCCGACATCCCCGGCAGGGTCAACATCGTACAATCTGCCCACCATCGCGGGTGCAAGGAGCGGCAGAGACGGCAAAAAATGGATGGCGGCCAGCAGCGCCCAGCAGACTTTTATAACTATCTCCACGCCCACTCCCAGGCCACACAGACCCCCATCATCGCGCACGCCGCAACTTCTGACATGTGTGCGAACACCATCATAGCGGCCGCTGATAGCGTATAAACGGCGTATGGACGCCGATGCGATCGTACAATCGACGCCCGACGCTGTTGTCCTCTTCTGTCAGCCAATACACATGGGGGCGGCCCGCCGCATCGGCAGCTGCATAGACGGCTTCGATCAGGGCACGCCCTACACCGGTACTACGCACCTGCGGGGCTGCGTACAGATCCTGCAGGTATGTTACCTCCTCTATCGACCAGCCGTGGCGCTGAAAGTAGTAGTGGGTCAGACCCACCACCTCACCATCCACCTCGGCGATGAGACAGTGACCATCATAGGGATGATCGCCTAACAAGCGCTCCCATAGGGTGTCATATATCTCCGGTGGCCGCGTCGTACGGTAAAACTCCAGATAACCGCGCCATAATTCTGCCCATGCCTCGCGGTCGGTCGGCTCCAGGGGCCTGATTGTTACGCTCACCGTTACCTCCTATTTAACGTCATATCCGGCGTTTCGCGGGCATTCCGACATAGACGCCGGGTTCCAAGGCATCGGCCACCAGAACCGCGCCTGTACCCAGCGTCACGTCCGGGCCAACCCGCACACCGGGCTTGACCGTGGCACCGCCGCCGATAAACGCCCGAGTGCCGATGGTGACATGCCCGCACAGGGTCACGCCGGTGCCGAGAAACGCGCACTGGCCCAATACGTTGTCATGTTCGATCCCGGAGCGGGAATTCACCAACACACCATCCTCAATCCGTGCGTTCATACCCACGTACACGAGCGCTTCGAGCAATACGTTGCGCCCCAATTGCGCGCTCGGACTGACAACCGTCGAGGGGTGGATCAGATTGACCAGTTGGTGCGAAGCCCACTCGGCGAGAAGTGCTGAACGCCGAGCCGCCTCGGCGCACGCGATAAACACCTGTTCGTGCTCGACTTCACCGGCGGCCAACCCAGGCCTAAGCGCAATATCGGACGGAACGCCCTGCGGTGGTGCGTCATCGAACAGCGTCACCGCCTGATAGCCGAGCGCAGGTGCCAGATGCAGCGCTTGGCGCGTCACCAGCGACCCGTCACCGATGATCGACAGCGCCGCCGTCACAGCCGCATCCGCCACACGGCGCTCACACCAGGGCCTCGATATCGCCGCGCAGAATCTGTGCAAGCACATGTTCCTTGGAACTGCGCACATGGGAAGCTGCGGCATCCCACGCCGCTGCTGCATCGCGACGCGCAAACGCATCGAGCAGCGCTTCGTGTTGAGCGTCTTGTTGGAGCTGCCGATTGGTCGCTTGGGTCGAACCGGGCTGCGCAAAGAGACCCAGGTTGACCAGCCGCGTGCTCTCTTCAAACAGATCGCTGATCAGCTCGACCGTGCGCTGGTTGCCCGTGGCCTGGGCGATGGCGACATGAAATGCCTGGTTGCTATGCAGGAAGGCCAGTTGCTCTTCCTCGGCGCGCACATCCTGGGGCTTGCGGTTCAACTCGCGCAGGAGGTCCACGTCGATATGGGGGGTGGCCCGTTCGGCCACCTGGGGTTCGAGCAACAGGCGCAGATCGAACAGATCCGTCACCGATTTCACCGTGATCGGCGCGATGGCATAGCCACGGCGCGGTATCGATTCGACCAGACCGCTGGCGCACAGTCGGGTCAGCGCCGAACGCAGGGCAGCACGGCCCAGGGTGTAGTGTTCCGAAAGCTGCAGCTCGCTAAACCGTGCTCCAGGCGCAAGACGACACATCACAATGTCTGCTTTCAGGCGCTGGTAGGCCTCTTCCGCCAGGGTCCGGGGTGCGGGCGTGTCGGTTGCGTCGACTGCGGTCTGCACTTCTGCTCTCTGCCATGTTTGTAACATGTTACAAATATCTCATAGGGTCAGTAAAGCCGTACGGCGTCACATTGAGCAGCCATCACGGAGATGACGCATGTGTCGTTTCGAGGAGTCTAGGAGCCTGTTGAAAAACTATTTAGGACTCAGTCCAACTCTCCGGTTCTTGGGCAAGGTGCGTCTCGCGGCACAGGTCGGGTACCTTTGCAAGAGGCCAACGCGGGGCAAGAGGCAAATGCGGGGCAAGAGGCGCAACGCGGGCCAAGGATCGGAGCGTTTGACCCGCAGGGCGCGTCAGCGCTGCGTTTGCGCTGCGTTGCCCGCTTTGCGAAGGTACCCGACCTGCGCGGCAGCGAGCGCCTTGCGGAAACGCAGCTCTGGCGCGCTGAGCCTCAAAATAGTGTTTCAAC
>JBCCHL010000043.1:0-26755 GCA_039028775.1 Pseudomonadota bacterium
CCGACAACGGCAACTGGATCATCGATGTCCACGGCTTAGAGATCGAAGATGCGATCGGCACGGAAAAGGCGTTGAACGACGTCGCGGGGGTGGTGACCAACGGGCTCTTTGCCATCGCCCCGGCCGATCAGGTACTGGTCGCCAGTGCAAAAGGCGTGCGCACGCTTTAATCGCTCCCGTAGAGCAACATTGCCTCGCGGTACGGTGCGAGGCCTCAGGCGAAAAGCTTGCCCGGGTTGAGAATCCCCTGTGGGTCGAAGAGCTGTTTCACACCACGCATCAGCTGGATCTCATCCGCACTGCGTGAAAAGCCGAGGAAGTCTTTCTTCAACAGTCCCACACCGTGCTCGGCGGAGATGCTGCCGTTGCGCTGCTGCACGAGTTCGAAGATCTTCGGCGACATGGCGTGTCCCTTGGCCATAAACTCCTCGACCGAAAGATGCTCAGGACGCAGGATGTTCAGATGCAGGTTGCCGTCTCCGATGTGTCCATACCAGCACACCTCAAAATCCGGGTAGCTGTCGCTAACAAAGCGATCCACGTCGCGCAGAAATTCCGGTACATCGGCGATGCACACCGACAGATCATTCTTATATGGCGTATAGGGCGCGATGCTCTCGGAGATGCCCTCGCGCAGTTGCCATAGGTTCTGTGCCTGGGTTTCGGATTGGCTGACCACGCCATCCACCACCCAGCCCTGCGCCACACAGGCCTCGAATGCCGCCATCGCTCGCTCCATGTCAGGCTCATCAAACTCCAGCAAGGCGTAGTAGTCGACCCGCTCGGCAAGAGGTGCCGGGAGCTCGCGGTGCGCCTGCACCTTGCGCAGGGCCAGATCGGAAAAGAACTCAAATGCGGAGAGGGTGAGGTTCTTGGAGAAGGCGAGTAACACATCCAGCAGATCGTCCACCTGCGGCACCCCCACAACCATCACGCTCTGCGGCGCGGGCGCCGGCGCAAGGCGCACGTCCACCTCACACACCAGGCCCAAGGTCCCCTCCGATCCGATCAGCAGGTGGCGCAGATCATAGCCGGTCGCGTTCTTCACCAAACCGGCATTGCAATTCAACAAAGCGCCGGTACCGCTGACAAAACGCAGGCCCGCCACCCAGTCGCGGGTGAGACCATAGCGGATGACTTTGATGCCACCGGCGTTGGTCGCTACATTGCCGCCGATCTGACTGCTGCCCGAGGATGCAAAATCTACCGGGTAAAATAGCCCTTGCTCGGCAGCGAATTCTTGCAGGATCTGCGTGACCACACCGGCCTGACAAGTTACCAAACGATCCTGCGGGTTAAAGTCGAGAATCTGATTCATCTTGTCGAATGAGACCACCACCTCGCCATCGCTGGCCACCGCCCCGCCTGACAGGCCGGTGCGGCCACCGGAAGGCACGAGGGCGAGGTTGTGTGCGATAGCATGTTGAACGATGTCCACAACGTCCTGGTTGGACTCGGGGAAGACAATCTGCGAAGGCGCCACGGGGAAACCATTGGTCCAGTCTTTACCCCAGTGGGCAAGATCTTCCGCCGCGGTCTTGATCTGCCTGGTTGCCAACACCTGTTCAAACATCGTTCACCTCCTCATCTCCCTCATCTCACCACCTCCCTTGCGCATAGCGTGCACCAAAACGCTACTCCGGGGTAACCGGCGCGGTCCAGACGCATCGCGCCGCCAGCCACTGCCACATGCTCTCGCGCAGCTCCGGCGCTTCGTTCACCAGATGATGCTGGGCTTTGGGCATCATGTGCCAGGTGGTGCCGGGATAGCGGCGACCCAGAACCTGAACGCTGTGGCGCCAACTCACGGTGCGATCAGCATAACCCTGCAACACCTTGGGGGCGAGGCTCGCGACCGGATAGCGCTCGAAGCGACGGAACCAGTTGACCATCGCCTGCACCCATTGCACTCGCATATCGTGCGGCTGCAGAGGATCGTTCAGACGCAGTTGCAGAAACTCCGCACCTTCCGTATTGGGTTTGATCAGCAAAGGGCGGGCCTCGATGGTGAGCTTGGCGACGGCGAACACCCAACGATTGAGCCACCACATATACGGCCGTACGAGGGGTGCGAACAGCACCACTTCGCCGATTTGCTCCTGGGGATACTGCTGCAGATATTCCAGCGTGACCGAACCCCCCATGCTCTGGCCGATCCAGTGACACCATGCAAATCCATGGGTCTCGCGCGCCCACCGATGGACCACATCCAGGGCCTGAACGTAGTGATCGAAGTCGGCGATCGTCGCGCGCTGACCACTGGAAAGACCGTGCCCGATCTGGTCGTAGGCGATGACCGCAACGCCCTGGCGCAGAAAGAACTCGATCGCGTAACCGAACAGACCGACATGATCGGTCCAGCCCGGCGTCAACAACGCCCAGGCCTCGATCCGGTCAGGCAGGAACTGATGCACCACCACCTGCTCCGATCGCCCGTCGACGGTCACATCCAGACACACCATGCTGCATTGCACCGGGATGCTGAACTGGTCCGCGGCGTAAAAACGACGGTATGGGCCCTGGAGATCATCCGCTACCCGCTCACCGTGGGAGAGCGAGCGCAACGCATCCAAGAGTGCCTGGCTGTTATAGCTGCCTTCGCCACGCATCCGGCGCAGCAAAACGGGGGGTTCGTGCAAGATCTGTCCTCGGAAGTGTCAAGCTCCGCGGAGCGGGGGTCGAGCCCATCCTCGCGCAGCTTTTGGTGAACTGCATGCCAAATTACCAGTTTAACCCATTGCAAGAAGGCCAACCTAACCTACAATAGCCGCCGCACTTCCACGCAATGAAAAGGGTATTTCATGGCTTCTCCCCGGTCAGCAGACAACCTCGACACCTTCAACGCCCAGCTCGCAAAAATGCGCGCCGCCCCAGGCTTTATCGCCGCGCTCGACCAGTCCGGCGGCAGTACCCCGAAGGCGCTGGCAGCGTACGGCGTTGAAGCATCGGCCTACAGCAACGACGACGAAATGTTCGACCTGATCCACGCGATGCGCACCCGGATCATGACCAGCAGCGCGTTTGGTGGCGATCGCATTGTCGGCGCGATCCTGTTCGAGCAGACCATGGATCGCAGCGTCGAAGGTCATCCGACGCCGAGCTATTTGTGGCGCGAAAAGCAGGTGGTGCCGTTCCTGAAGATTGACAAGGGTCTGGCGGACGAAGAGGCCGGTGCACAGACCATGAAGCAGATACCAAACCTTGGCGATCTTTTGCTGCGCGCGCGCGAGATGAGCGTCTTCGGCACCAAAATGCGTTCGGTCATAAAAGCCGCCAACCCCAGCAGCGTGCAGGCCGTGGTCGCGCAACAGTTTGAGGTGGCCCAGACCGTGCTCGACCATCACATGGTGCCAATCATCGAACCCGAGGTGGACATCAACGCGCCGGACAAAACCGAGTGCGAGGCGCTGCTGCGCGAGGCGCTGGTGGGTGGGCTGTCCCAGCTGCAGGGCGACTTGCCGGTGATGTTTAAGTTGACCCTGCCGGAAAACGCAAACTTCTATCAGCCCCTGATCGAAGACGCTCGATCCGCCCGGGTTGTGGCGTTGTCCGGCGGCTACAGTCGGGATGTTGCGAACGCACGCCTCGCGGCCAACAACGGCATTATCGCGAGCTTTTCCCGCGCGCTGACCGAGGGTCTGTCCGCCGGTCAGAGTGACGCTGATTTCGACGCAACCCTGGAAGCGACCATCGCTGCGGTTGCTGCCGCCTCTAATACCTAAACATCCGCCGTTGGTTAAATCGCCGTCACAAGGAGGCACCGGTTGGATTGGAGGTGCGCCCGGGTGGGACGCTCAGCATTTAGGCTTACGCTCAGCGAGGATGTCGACCGCCGGCAAGACCTTGCCTTCGACGAACTCGAGGAACGCACCGCCGCCGGTGGAGACATAAGACATGCCGGCGGTGACGTCGTACTTGTCGATCGCGGCCAGGGTGTCACCCCCACCCGCGAGCGAGAAAGCGTCACTCGCCGCGATGGCCTGGGCCAGCACGCGCGTACCCTCGCCGAATTGATCGAACTCAAATACCCCCACCGGACCATTCCACATGATCGTGCGAGCACCGTCTAAACGCTCGGCCCACGCGCGGGCGGTCGCCGGCCCGATATCCATGATCATCTCATCATCCGCCACCTCGTCGATCTGACGCAGGACCGCCGGTTCGGCTGCGTCAAACGCTTTGCCGACCATCACGTCGGTGGGTATCGGAATATCGACCTTGGCGGCGATGTCTCGCGCCGCATCGAGCAGATCCGGCTCGTAAAGGGAGGTGCCCACATTGTGCCCGGCCGCCGCGATGAACGTGTTGGCGATGCCACCACCGACGATAATCCCATCCGCCACATCGGCCAGCGCACCGAGCACTTCCAGCTTGGTGGAAACCTTTGAGCCGCCGACAATGGCGAGCATGGGCTTCTCGGGCTCCGCCAGCGCCTTGCCCAGCGCGGTGAGCTCCTGCTCGAGCAACAAACCGGCGCACGCACGCGCCGCGAACTTCGCCACACCGTGGGTTGAGGCCTGGGCTCGGTGGGCCGTGCCGAACGCGTCGTTGACGAAGACATCACAGACCTGCGCATAGGCCAGGGCGAGATCGTCGTCGTTCTTTTTCTCGCCCGCGAAGAAGCGCACATTCTCCAGCAGCGCGACGCTGCCGTGAGCAATCTGGGCGCAATCCGCAATCTCGTCGAGCAGCGCCACGTGCACCCCGAGCAGTCCGCCGAGGTGAGAGGCGACCGGGGCGAGGGAGTTTTCAGCCGAGTACGTGCCTTCTTCGGGTCTTCCCAGATGGGACATGACAATCACCGCAGCACCAGCGCTCAGAGCGGCTTCGATCGTGGGTAGGGAGGCACGAATCCGGGCGTCGCTGGTGACCCGCCCATCGCTGATGGGCACGTTGAGATCCGCGCGGATGAGAACCCGTTTCGCCTGCAGGTCCATTTCTGATAACACATTAACATTCATAAACAGCCGCCCTTTTCTTCAGTGCCTGGTCGCTTCATTTCTCTGCGAGACTCGGATCGCAATTGTGACCCGACCTATCGCCTGGCGAGGACCTCCCGGGCGGTGCTGACCACATTCTCCACGGTCATGCCCAGTTCGGCCATCGCCACCGGCCCCGGCGCCGACAGGCCGTAACCATCAATGCCCACCACAGCTCCGTCGAGTCCAACAAAGCGATGCCAGAAATCCGGATGAGCCGCTTCGATGGCGATACGGGCTCTGACCGTTTCGGGCAACACCCCGGACCGATATTCGGCGGGCTGTGAGGCGAACACTTCCACGCAGGGCATGGAGACCACCCGCACAGCCACTTCGTCCTGCAGAGCCTCGGCTGCGGCACAGGCGAGTTCCACCTCGGAACCTGTGGCCAACAGGATCAGCTCTGGTTGTGACACCGGTTCTATAAGTATATAGCCGCCTTTTTCGATGTCTGCGAACGCAGCCTCATCGCGCACCTGGGCGACGGTCTTCTGACGCGTAAAGACGAGGGCGCTGGGTCGGTCCGTGCTCGCCAGCACGCTGCGCCAGGCGACCGCCGTTTCGACCGTGTCGCAGGGGCGCCAGGTGGCGAGATTGGGCGTGGTGCGCAGGTTGGTAAGTTGTTCGACCGGCTGATGGGTCGGACCATCTTCGCCAACCGCTACCGAGTCGTGTGTGTAGACAAATATGTTAGGGATCTTCATCAGAGCGGCCAGCCGCACCGCGTTACGGGCATACTCCATGAACACCAGAAAGGTTCCGGTGAACGGCCGATAACCACCGTGCAGCAACATGCCGTTTGAGAGCGCCGTCATACCAAATTCGCGCACGCCAAAGCTCATGTACTGCTCATCGGTGGCATCCGTCCACTTCGTCCCGTTCGAGCCGGTGAGATCGGCGGAACCGCCGAACAATTCCGGCAAGCCCTGCGCCGCTGCCCCGATAGCGCGTTGCGACGATTTGCGCGTCTCCAGGTCGGTGACGTTATCCTGCTCCGCACGGGCCAGGTCGAGCAACGCGCGATCCCAGCCGGGCAGCAGCTCGCCTTTCATCCGCCGTGTGAACTCTTGAGCCAGTTGCGGGTGGGTGGCCGCATACGCATCAAACCGCGACTGCCACGCGGCCTGCAATTCGCTCCCGCGCGCCGTCATGTCCCAGTCTGTGCGAATCTCCGCCGGGATCTCAAAAGGCGCATTGCCCCAGTTCAGCTGACCACGGGTGAGCGCGATCTCATCTTCGCCCAGCGCCGCGCCGTGCGCACCCGCCGTGCCCGCTTTGTTGGGTGATCCGTAGCCGATGGTTGTGCGGCAGCAGACCAGGGTGGGCCGTCCGTCGCTGCGCTGGGCGGCATCTAGGGCTTGCTCCAGTTCGTCGCCATCATGGCCGTCGACGGCGCGGATGACCCGCCAGCCATAGGCTTCGAACCGCGCGGGCACGTCCTCGCTGTACCAGGCGTCTACCTCGCCGTCGATGGAAATGCCATTGTCATCGTAGATGCATACCAGCTTGCCCAGACCGAGCGTACCGGCCAGCGATGCGGCCTCATGGGAAATCCCCTCCATCAGGCAGCCGTCCCCGGCGATCACCCAGGTACGATGATCGACAATCGCATGTTCATCCCGATTGAATTCGCCGGCCAGCTTCTGCTCGGCAAGCGCCATGCCCACTGCGTTGGCGAGCCCTTGGCCGAGGGGTCCGGTGGTCGTTTCCACGCCGGGGCACTCACCATATTCCGGGTGACCAGCGGTCTTGGCATGCAGCTGGCGGAAGTTCTTGAGGTCGTCGATGGAGACATCGTAGCCCGTCAGGTGCAACAGCGCGTAGATCAGCATCGAGCCGTGACCATTGGAGAGTACGAACCGATCACGGTCGAACCAGTGCGGATCCGCCGGATTGTGCACAAGCACCTCTCGCCACAAGACCTCCGCCACGTCCGCGAGCCCCATCGGCGCCCCCGGATGCCCGCTGTTGGCAGCCTGGACCGCGTCCATCGCCAGCGCTCGTATCGCGTTGGCCCGTTCGATTCTAGAACTCATGCGTCAACCTGGTGGATTCGAAGGGGCGATATTGTCCTTGCTCGCCCGGTATGCTGCAAACAAATGTTGCGCCTAATCTCCCGGACACGTCTCGCATCGGCACACCGGCGACACAAACGCTCGAGAAATGTCATAAAATGGCGACAGGCGGACTGGGATTTCCCCGCGCACGTACAACAACAGGACAAAAATGCCAGACACATCTCTGTTTACTTCGGAGTCTGTTTCCGAGGGACATCCGGACAAAGTTGCAGACCAGATATCAGACGCAATTCTCGACGCCATGCTCAGCCAGGACGCCGAATCCCGCGTCGCTTGTGAGACGCTGATCAAGACCGGCATCGTCATGGTGGCCGGTGAAATCCGCACCAATGCCGAGGTCAACGTCGAGACGTTGGTCCGACAGGTCATCGCGGACATCGGTTACGACGCCAACAACGGTTTTGACAGCCAAGACTGCACGGTGGTCAACGCGCTCGGCCTGCAGTCGCCGGATATTGCGGTCGGGGTCGATGAGACCACCGAGCATGAACAGGGGGCCGGTGACCAGGGACTGATGTTCGGCTACGCCACCAACGAAACCGACGTCTTCATGCCAGCACCTATCACCTATTCACATCGCCTCGTCGAACAGCAGGCGCTGGCGCGCCGCTCCAGCTTGACCTTCCTGCGCCCCGACGCCAAAAGCCAGCTCACGTTTCGCTATGACGAGACCGGCAATCCCGTGGGTATCGATGCGGTGGTATTGTCCACCCAGCACGATCCGGATGTGAGCCAGGAACGGCTGCGCGAAGCGGTGATGGAGGAGATCATCAAACCCACGCTTCCAGCCAATTGGATCAGCGCCGATACCAAGATTTTTATCAACCCAACGGGCAAATTTGTCATCGGCGGTCCGGTCGGCGATGCAGGCCTAACCGGGCGCAAGATCATCGTCGATACCTACGGCGGTATGGCGCGTCACGGCGGGGGCGCGTTTTCCGGCAAGGATCCCTCAAAGGTCGATCGCAGCGCCGCCTACGCGGGTCGCTACGTCGCTAAAAATATCGTCGCAGCAGGCCTCGCAGAACGCTGCGAAATTCAGGTCAGCTACGCGATCGGCGTAGCAGAACCGACATCGATCAGCGTGCAGACCTTTGGCACGGGCAAAATCAGCGACAGTGAAATTGTTCAACTTGTGCGTGAGCATTTTGATTTGCGCCCCAAGGGTCTGATCGCCATGCTTAACCTCAAACGACCAATCTATCGGCAGACCGCCGCCTATGGCCATTTCGGCCGCATCGGCGACGATTTCACCTGGGAAGCCACCGACAAAGCCAACGCACTGGCCGCAGCGCTGCCGGGCTGATCGGGACCGGCGTAACGCATCTAAATTCCGAGCAGGAGGCCTGCGGTTTTTCATGACCATGCCGACAATTAGCTGTGAATTTTATCCGCCGCGCGACTCCGCGAGTCGCGCGCGCTTGATCGATAACGTGGCTAACAAGCTGAACGATACGATCCAGCCACAGTTCTTCTCCGTCACCTATGGGGCCGGAGGCTCCACCAAGGATGGGACCCGGCAGACTGTCAGGTGCCTGCAAGAGTCGGGCGCCACCGCTGTACCTCATCTGTCGATGGGACAGGACGATGCGCAGGATATCCTGCACATGCTTGCGGAGTACGCCAAAGCGGGTATCACCCAGATTGTCACATTGCGCGGTGACCAACCATCGGGCATGGCCGCACGCCACTTCCACAACAATGCGGAGACGCTGGTGCGCCTCATTCGCGAGCACACCGGCGATCGGTTCCACCTCACCGTCGCGGCCTACCCTGAGGTTCACCCGGACAGCCACTCCGCCCAGGAAGACCTGGACTTCTTTCAACGCAAGGTGGAAGCCGGGGCAAACTCGGCGATCACGCAGTACTTCTACAATCCAGATGCCTACGCCTACTTCCTGGACCACTGTGCGAAACGTAAGATCGACATCCCCATCTACCCCGGCATCATGCCGATCACCAATATCGAGTCTCTGGAACGATTTTCCGCCAAAGCCGGGGCGGAGATCCCGCGCTGGCTGCTGAACAATCTCATCGATCAACCGGATGAAACGGCCTTACTGGATTATGGGGTGGAAGTGGTGGTACGGCTGTGCGAACGACTGATCTCTCTGGGTGCACCCGGCCTGCATTTCTACACCCTCAACCGTTGGGGTGCGACTGTGCGCATAGCCCGCGCACTGCACTGACGACGGCATGCCCGCGCGGTTCTACATCCCTTTGCAGCGCGACGAACCCTGCGTTGAGCCCGCGACGGCGCATCATCTCATCAAAGTCATGCGCACCCGTGTCGGCCAGACACTCGCCTGTTTTGATGGCTGCGGTACAACCTATGACGCAACGGTGCGCAGCATCAAAGGCAAACATATCGAGCTTGAGCTTGTACCCGGATCGATGATCGAGCAGCCCGCCAGCACGCCGACCATTCACGTCGCGCTCGCGCTGCTCAAAGGGGCTGCCATGGATCGGGCGATCGCCGCGGCCGTGGAACTGGGTGCAGCGCAGATCAGTTTGCTGACGAGCGAGCGCGTGAACGTCCACGTCACAGACACCCGCCTCGAAAACAAACTTGCACACTGGCACAAAATTGCCCAGGGCGCTTGCGAACAGAGCGGTCAGGCCACCCTGCCGATCTTCAACCCGCCGTGCCCCCTGGAGCGGTTTCTGGAAGACCATGCCCGGCGCGATGAAGATCTTGTACTGACGGACGCTGAGGGTGAAGTGCTCGCCGGCGGCGTGCCGCCGCGCATGGTGGTGGTCGTGGGTCCGGAAGGAGGCTTCAGCCCGGCGGAGCTGGCAGTGTTACGCCGTCACGCGAAGCTCAGATTGAGCCTGGGGCCGCTGGTCCTGCGGGCCGAAACGGTCCCCGCCGCCGCTCTCGCCGTCCTGCGGCAACAGCACGATCAAGCGAGCTCAGGCACCGCGTCGACTGAGTACTTGGCGGGCTAGGCTTAGCCGTTCAGAGCCCGGTGCAACTGATATAACTCTTGTTCGATGAACGCCAGATCCGGGATAACCGCAGCCTCGGTTCCCACCTGCACGCGCATCACATCAGCCGGGCCCAGCTCTATGTTGCGGTTACCCAGGTCGTCCTCTTCCAGCGCCACCATCCGCGGCAAGCCCTGACTGGCAAACGCGTAGAACGATGGAGCGGATGGATTGCGCGCCCGGTTCATCACCACCAGACAGCGCCCGGCGCTGCCTTCGGGTGCAACGTGACCGGAAAACCCACCGAAGTGCAGAACCGGCAGAGTCTGTCCGCGCCAACCCACATGACCCAGACACCAGTCCGGGCCGTTGGTCATCGCCCGCAGCCGCCGCCAAGGTACAATCTCGGCCACGCTGACATTCGGCAGTAACAGTTGATCGTCCAACACGGGGATCAGCACGCAGGACAGATCGTTGTCATCGGCTGCAAGGTTCGTTGACTGATTCGTCATTGCAGAGGTTTGCACCGGTATTCTTCCTTATCTTACGCTGGCTGAACACTTCCATGCGCCAGACGAATCCTCGATCACACGCTGCTGACCAGTTCGTCGATGGTCGCGAGCAACTCATTTTCCTGAAACGGTTTGCCCAGAAAACGGTTCACACCTAACTGATTCGCATGTTCTTTGTGCTTGTCTCCCGTGCGGGAGCTGATCATGACAATGGGCAGATTGCCCAGCCGATCATCCCGCCGCACCTGGCGGGCGACTTCAAAACCGTCCATGCGCGGCATCTCGATATCCAAAAGCATCACATCCGGCTTACGTTCGGCGAGCATCGCCACCGCTTCGACGCCATCTTTGGCGACTAGCACATCCATCCCTTGTCGTTCGAGCAGGCGCGAGGTCACCTTACGCACGGTGACACTGTCGTCGACCACCATCACACAGCGGGAGCGCTGGACCTGGGTCATGCTAGGCAGGTTGCGACGCAGGTTCTGATGTTGCTGAGCGCGTATCAGGGCGAGTAGATCGAGGATGACGACCACGCTGCCGTCACCGAGAATTGTGGCACCCGAGATACCGCCAACCCCGGCAAACTGAGGTCCGAGACTCTTCACAACAATTTCTCGCGAGCCCTGCACGCTATCGACATGTACCGCCACGGCGTGATCGCCGGAGCGCACCAGCACCACCGGCACGCTGCTCTGACCCATCCCGATGCCGCGATACTCACGGCCGAGATACTGCCCGAGGTAACGCACTCGATACGGCACGCCTGCGTATTCGAAGGTTTTGCTTTCGGAATTGTACAGATCGCTGATCTGTTCGGTGCTCAGCAGCACGATACCCTCGATCATATTGAGCGGGATCGCGTACAGATCATCGTTTACCGACACCATCAGGGCGCGATTGACCGAGACCGTAAACGGTACGCGCAAGGTAAACCGTGTGCCACGACCCGGGCGCGAGGCAATATTGATGCTACCCCCGAGTTGTTTGACCTCACTGTGCACCACGTCCATGCCCACACCTCGACCGGAGATCTGGGTCACCAGTTTAGCGGTAGTAAATCCGGGGGCGAGGATGAACTGCAACATTTCCTCATCCGTCAGCTGCGCATCCTCGGCCACCAGCCCGCGCTCCACAGCTTTGGCGCGCACACTTTCGACGTCGATGCCCGCACCGTCATCGCTGATCTCCAGAACCACATCGCCGCCTTCGCGGGACAACATCAAGTCTATGCGACCGGTCTGCGGCTTGCCGAAATTGCGTCGCAACTCGGCTTCCTCGATCCCATGATCGACCGCGTTGCGCAGCATGTGTTCCAACGCGGGCACCATGCGCTCAAGCAGGTTGCGATCGAGTTCCCCCTCGGCGTTTTGCACGTGGAAATCGACAGTCTTATCCAACTCGCCGGCAACCTGGCGCACAATCCGACGCAGACGGGGTACCAGTCGCGAGAAAGGCACCATGCGCGTGCGCATCAGCCCTTCCTGAAGTTCGGTGTTGATGCGCGCTTGTTGCAGCAACAGAGTCTCCGACTCTCGCGCCTTGAACAGCAGCGTTTCCTTGAGGTCCAACATGTCCGATGCGCTCTCGGAAAGCGAGCGTGACAGCTGTTGAAGCTGGCTATAGCGGTCCATCTCGAGCGGATCAAAATTCTCGTAGCTCGGACCCTCAGAATTCTCATGCCGGAACAGAATCTGGGTTTCCGTTTCGATCTCCAGGCGTCGCAGCTGTTCACGCAGGCGCTCGATGGTGGTCTCCATCTCATCCAGCGACACGGTAAAGTCGCTCATGCCCTGCTCGATACGCGCGCGCAGAATCGAGCTTTCACCGGCCAGATTGACCAGGTCTTCCAGCAATAGCGAACCCACGCGAACCATCTCCTGCGCGGGTCGAGGCTCCACTATGGGTTCTTCGTCCGGTGCCGTCGCCACCGCGCTCTCGATCGGAGCCGGCTGCGCTGTCACTTCGGTTGCGGCATCCTGAGCGCTGAGGGTCTGTTTCACCTGTTGCAGCGCCGCATTCAGCTCGTCATAACGCCGATTCAGTTCGGCGAACAATTCCGCGTCGACCTCGCGCACGTTGTTCTGCACTTCGATAACGAGGGATTCAAAGTTGTGCGCCAAATCGCCGAGCGCGACCAGTCCGCACAGCCGCGCTCCGCCCTTGAAGGTATGCAGACCACGCAGCATGTCCTCCATATAAATGCGGTTTTCCGGGGCTTTGGACCAGCTGAAAATGCTGCCTTCTAATTGCTCGCAAAGTTCTTCGGCTTCGTCGAAGAACACCTCAACCAGATCAGGATCGATGTCCGCGGCATCCAACGGCTCGGCGTGAGCGGCCTGGGCATGCACCTCGGCCTCTGCCTCCGGCTGCGCTGCCATCGAATTCCCGGCGTCCGTTTCCAATTCGGGCATAGCGAGCGATTCGATGTCGATCGCATCGACCCCAAATTCCACCGGCGCCGGCTTGTCCGGTTGCGGCAGGGTCGCCTCAGCTTCGGGTGCGTCGGCTGCGGCGCGTTGCTGGGCTGCCAGCTCATGATCTGTGGGCAGGCTGGTCAGCGCTGCCAGGGCCTCTATCTGCTCACCACCATCGGTCAGTTCATCGCCCGCTACAAGCTCGTTGACCTGATTGAGCAACAACTCGTAGCAGCCGCTGATCATACCCGCTGTTGCTGCGGTGACCGCGCCATCCGCCTTGGGCAGCGACAGGGTGCGGCTAAACGCCTCGAGAGTATCGGCCAGAGCGCTAATACCAAGCTCGTGGGCGAGCGGCAGAAGGGCGCCGAGCGATTGCTTGAGCGCCGGTTCCACATCGCGCTCGCCGCGCAGGAAGGCATGCAGTCCCTCTTCCGTATCGAACAACGTAGCGGTGGCAGGATGCTTAACGAAACGCTCACTCGGTAGCGGGGCGATATTGCCCCGCGCAAGAATATCGTCCGCCTGGGCGACAAACTCCAACGGCTCTTCCCAAGCACGCGCCTCGCGCAGCGCGATCAGAGCCGCCTGCACATGGGTGTGAGCGTCGCGCAGAAAGGCCTCGATCTCTGCATCGGTCGCTTGGCTGCGATACGCTTCCACCACCTGGTAGGTGGGCTCCGCCAGCAGCTGAATCTGTTCGATCTGGGCTACCGCGGCGGTACCGGACAGGGTGTGCCAGGCGCGGGCCAGCGCCGGCGTGAGCGTCCAAGGAATGCGCGCGTTTTCTTCTGCGATGACATCCAGGTGTTCCTGCGCTTCCGCAAAGAACAGCGACTCGCCTTCATCCACGAGGCTGGCATCCGCCTCTTCATCCCGCAAGAGGTTGTTTTCCAGAGCGTCGAGCGCGGCAAAATCGTTAGCCGGTTCGGCGGGCCTATCGGGCGATGCGGGCGCCGCGTTAGCCTGCAGATCAGCGCCCAGTTCACCACCGGAGGCGAGCACATCCGCTTGCTCGATGATCGTCGCGATGGCGTCTAGATCACCCGGCTGCCGGGCGACAAACGCATCGCGCAACCGTGGCATCAGACCACGGGCCTGATTGACCACATCTACAAAGTCATGCCGCGGCTCAACGGTGCCTTCGATCAGGCGGTTGAGCATGTTTTCCACGGCCCAGGATAATTCACCGATGGCAGCAGCCCGTACAATACGGCCGCTGCCTTTCAGGGTATGAAATGCGCGACGGACTTCGGACAGCGCTTCCGGGTGCTGCAACTGCTCGGCCCAGATGGGTAGTGCCTCATCGATCGCCTCCAGCACCTCGTCCACTTCTTCGGCGAAGATCTCAAGAATCTCTTCGTCGATCTCATCTTCATCCTCGGCGTTGGCCGCCAACGGCACCTGCGGTACGGGCGCGGTCGGTTGATCTGTTATCTCGGGCTCGCTCGCATCCGCCGGTGTACCCATCGCCGGTGCGTCGTCTGCATCAAATTCGAGGTGGAAGTCGTCCGCCTCCTGCCCCGTGTCGTCGGATCCAAAGGCCGTGGCCGAGGTTTGCTCACCCTGTTGGGCCGCCACATCATCCAGGGCCGCCAGGGTGTCGATGTCGGTAAACTCGACCACCTCATCCGCCTGCGGCGCACCCGATTCAGGCGCTTGCGAAGCGACCTCTGCAGTTAGGGCTTGAGCGAAGTCAGAGCCATCAGCTTCCGGTAGAGAGCCATCAGCTTCCGGTAGAGAGCCATCAGCTTCCGGTAGAGAGCCATCAGCTTCCGGTAGAGAGCCATCAGCTTGAAACAAAGAGCCATCAGCTTCGGTTAGAGAGCCTTCAGCTTCCGGTAGAGAGCCTTCAGCTTCGGGTAGAGAGCCATCAGCTTGAAACAAAGAGCCTTCAGCTTCCGGTAGAGAGCCATCAGCTTCGGGTAGAGAGCCATCAGCTTCGGGTAGAGAGCCTTCAGCCTCTGATAAAGAGCCATCAGCCTCTGATAAAGAGCCTTCAGCCTCTAACAAAGAGATTTCAGCTTCGGTCGGCGCACCTTGCGCGGCCAAAGTGTCTTCCCCTTCGCCCATCGCGGCTTCCGCATGCGCTAAGGCGTCTTCAGCCTCGGCAGATGCCTGCCCTGCACTCGGCGCCAGTGCTTCCGCTGCCGAGTCCGCCTCGTCATCGCTGTCGATGACCAGTTCAAATTCTTCCGCTTGATCGTCCTGCCCGATGGGCGAGGCGTCCGCGCTCACCGGTGCCGGCGCATCCTGGTCGGTGGCGGTCTCAGATTGCTGGAATTCTATGGGAGCCAGCTCTTCTGCGTCTTCCTGATCCTGTCCGCCCGGCGCCTCGGTCGCCTCCCACTCCGGGGTTTGCAGCGCATCGAGATCCAACGGCTCGATGGATGCGGCATCTACCGTGTCCGGTGTGCCCGCGATCGGCGCGCCTTCTACGGCTTGCTCTGGTTCGACTTGTTCCGCTTGTTCGTCAAACTCCGTGGTTGTGGGTTCAAGCGTCCACTCTTCCGGCGCCTTCGGGGTTATTGAGGACTCAAACACCACAGGTTCGTCTGCAGTTGGCGCACCAAAGACCGGTGCCTCGACGCTGCCTTCGAGGTCGGCAAACGCCGCGCCGCCCAGATCAAAGTTGGCATCTTCTTCGCGTTCCAACTTGATGGCGACATCGGGATCGACGTAGGCGGGTTCCGAATCGGTGTCATCCTCCGCCTCGCTGGACTGGTCCGTGCCAGCGGCCGTGTCCGCCGCTGCCTGCGCATCGCGGGTGACGGGCTCATCAACAATCTGCTCGAGGGATGGGACCTGTTCGGGCACGGGCGCTTGATCAACCACCTGCGGTGCGGGCGCGACCACTTCGGCCGGTTCGATCTGCAACGCGCTCAAACCACGTTGGGCGACGGCGAGCACTTCGTCCAACTGGCCAGGACTTTCTTCCGCCAGTCGTTCCAGGTAGTAATCGACGGCACTGATCACATCCGCAAAGTGGTCCAGCTCGGTCCAATCCGGGCGGTGACCACCACGCAACTTATCCAAATAGACCGCGCACGCATCGACAATCGCGATGATTCGCGGCAGCGGGATGATCGCCAGCGCGCCGGACAACTCCTGAAATACGGCATCAATGCCCTGCAGGTGACCGACCTCAAACTGCGCACTGACAAAGTCAACAACGTTCTGCTTGACCGTCTCCAGACCCCTGCGCGACTCGCGCAGAACCTGCAATTGGGCCTCGCTGGTGATCTGTTCGACCTCGCTCTGACCACCGCTCAAAATGGTGCTGGCGAGATTCTCATCCACCTGCACCAGCGCCCCGGCTATGCTCACGACGTTTTCCGGATCGCCATCGCCAAGGACCACCAGGTTCTCGACCGCATCGACCTGGTCAGCGACTATCGCGCGTGAACTTTCGAAGCCCAGCAGCGAAAGCGTCGAGGCCATGCGCTGCAACGGCTCAACGATATCGCGCAGACGATGCAGGTCCACCTGCTCCGCCCTCACCAGCATATCAAGGCGATCTTTGATCACGGCGAGCTCATCGCGCAGAGCGCCTGCGGCGCTGCCCATCGCCTGTCGACCGGATATCGCCAGCGTGTTGTTTTCCACATCCCGGGCCACGGCCTGACGCAGGCCATCGAGGACTTCGCTTTGGTGATCGCGGTCCAGCGTCGCCTGCAGCAACTGCTGTACAAAATCTACGTTGGCGGGCTTGCGCAGCGCCGCAGGGCCGTCTTTGGCAAGGTCCTTAAGCTCGAGATCTGCACGCCGCAGCAGCTTGACCGCTTCGGCTTCGAGCGCACCTTCGCGACCGGCCAGGCTCGCGACAAATTCGCCGAACGCCTGCCATTGGCGCTGATGGGCGGAGCCCTCGGTGACCTTCTGTAAACCTGCCGCAATCTTCTCCAGCACGGTAACCGCTGCAGATCGATCTTCGCCTTTGAGAATATTGAGCAGCACGCTCTGGTAGGCGCGCCGTATGCGGGTGACTTTTTCCGCACCATCGATGCTGACAAAGTGCTCAACGGCGGCATCACCCGCGCCTTCGATCAGGCTCGCACCAGCTTCGTCCACCATGGGTTCGAGATTGAGATAGCGGCGGATTTCATTCACGAGGGTCAGCATCGGGCTCACGCCGTCCGGCACCCCGCGCAGCAGCTCTTCGATATACCCCGGCAGTTCGAGAATGCCCTGCATCAACGCTTCGCGTGCGCCATCGATCTGGACGATGCTGCCGCCGAGCAGGCCCTGGGCGAGTTGCTCGAGGTGGTCCGCCAGCAGAGTGACGCCTTCGAGTTCCAGCATCAGCAGAGTGCCATGCACCTGATGCAGCGCGGTCAGACAAACCCGCATACGGGTGTCTTCGCCGCCCAATTCCGCATACTCATCCAGCGCAGTACGGGCTTCGTTGAGCGTGTCGAATAAATCCGACTTGATCCACTCAAGAGCGAAATGTTCGCGCGCTGATGACATCTTCTAGCCTACCCCTAGTAAGGTACTGATTCCCGGTCGAGATTACATTTCGCGCCGAGCTTGGGGCTCGACACTCGCCGGGAGCTTGAAACCTTCGACCGAGGAACGCATTTCATTCGCCATCCCGGCCAGATCGCCAATGGAGTTGGCCGTGTTCTCCGTAGACTCTGCCGTCTGTGAGGTGATCTCCTGGATCACGTTCATCGTGTTGCTCACGTGGCCCGCGGTCGCCGCCTGTTGGCGTGCCGCGTTGGAGATGTTCTGGATCAATTCTGCCAGCGAGGTGGACACGCCTTCAATCTCTTCCAGAGCCACGCCGGCATCTTGCGCGCGTTTGGCGCCATCGACAACTTCCGCGGTGGTCTGCTCCATGGAGATCACCGCCTCGTTGGTATCCGTCTGGATGGTCTTCACCAGCGCCGCGATCTGTTTGGTCGCCGCTGACGAGCGCTCCGCGAGGCGCTGGACTTCGTCCGCCACCACGGCAAAACCGCGTCCGGCATCACCCGCCATCGAAGCCTGAATGGCCGCGTTCAGCGAGAGGATATTGGTCTGGTCGGCGATGTCGTTGATCAAGGATACAATGTCGCCGATCTCCTGGCTGGACTCACCCAGCCGCTTGATGCGCTTGGCGGTCTCTTGTATCTGGCTGCGGATGCTATCCATACCGCCGATGGTGTCCTGCACAACGTCGGACCCCTTGTTGGCAATCTCGACCGCGCGCTCGGCGACCGAAGCGGACTCCGCCGCGTTGGAAGATACGGCATCGATCGAGACCGCCATGTCGTTGATCGCGGTAGATGCGGCACCGATCTCACGGGCCTGACTCTCGGCCGCCGCGGCGAGATCGCTGGCGGTACCCTGGGTGTTACCGGCGGCCTTGGCGACCTGTACGGACAGATGATTGATCTTCGATACCAGCCCGCGCATCTGATCGATGGCAAAGTTGATCGAATCCGCGATCGCGCCCGTGAAGTTCTCGGTGACCGAGGCGTGCACGGTGAGATCACCCTCCGCCAGGTCGGCCAACTCATCCAGCAGTTGCAGAATCGCCGCCTGATTGCGTTCGTTCTGCGCCGCCTGCTCGTGAAGCTGTCGCCGGGTACTCGAGACCATGACCACGCCGATGACCGCCATCACCACCACCCCGGCCACAGCCAGGAGCAGAGGCGGATTCTCGATCACCGAAATCCCGCCGGTGATGAGGAAATAACTCATGCCGACGAGAATTCCCGCCATCAAGGTCATCAGAAGCAACAACAAAGGAGACAATTTCCCTGATTTCATAACCGTATCCTAAGCACTCTCTTGAATATGATTTGCCACGTCGAAGAATCTATCATCGCGCAGAATGGATTTGAGCTGGACGTCGTGGTAGACGCGCCCACCGTGTCGAAACGCGCCTTGCACAAACTGCGCAAGGCCTCCGAGGCTGGCGCTTTCGTGCGCCGCTTCATAACTATCCTCCAGGAAATGCTGAATACCCAGAGATTGTTCAACCAACAGCCCGACGATCAGATCGCCGTCCTCTACCACCAACACCCGCCAATGATTCATCGGCAGCGTGGTGGGCATGTCGAGATAGGCGTGCAGATCCACCACCGGTACGAGACGCCCACGCACGTTGGCCACCCCGAGCAACCAGGGCTTGACCGACGGCAATGGCGTCAACCGCGGCATCTGCAGCAGTTCTACCACCTCGCCAAGTTTCGAGACCAGTCGCACCCCACCGACGAGGAAGCCCAGGCCCTGCCACTGGCTCTGCACTTCCTGTTTGTGCGGCAGCGGCGCTGCATTTTTAAAGGTTGCGCGCCGGATGTCATGCAGAACATTGAGCGCATCGCTGGCAGCCATCGTCTCCTACCCCTTAAACCAGCAGGCCGTTAACGGCTTCGATCAACGTACGATCGTCCACCGGTTTGGTGAGATATCCACACGCGCCCTGACGCTCACCCCAGACCCGGTCGGCATCCTGACTCTTGCTGGAGACGATGATCACGGGGATGTGGCGGGTTTCGTTGTTGCGGGTGATCTGGCGCGTGGCCTGAAAACCGTTGATGCCCGGCATCACCACATCCATGAGGATAATGTCCGGCTGTTCCATGCTCGCCATGCTGACGCCGTCCGAACCAGTTGCGGCGGTCAATACCTGATGCCCTTGGCGCGCCAGGGTGTTCACCATCTGATGCGTCTCGGTGGGCGAGTCGTCTACTACGAGTATTCTGGCCATATGTACTTCAAACAAAGATTAGTGGACAAGCGTACGGATGGTGCCGAGCAACTCATCGCGGCTGAACGGTTTTGTGATGTACTGATCCGAGCCGACGATGCGCCCTTTGGCTTTATCAAACAGCCCGTCCTTGGACGAGAGCATCACCACCGGCGTTCCCTTGAACTCGCTGTTGTTCTTGATCAACGCGCAGGTCTGATAGCCGTCGAGACGCGGCATCATGATGTCGACAAATATGATCTCGGGCCGCGAATCCGCAATCTTGGCGAGCGCGTCGAACCCGTCGGTGGCGGTGATCACGTCATAGCCTTCTTTGCTCAGAAGGTTTTCCGCACTGCGCCGTATGGTCTTGGAATCATCGATGACTAAGACTTTCACGCCCCTGAAGCTCCTCTTCTCTATCCGCCTGTCCTGCACATAAAGGCACTACTTTCGTGGTGTCCGCGTGGCCGCCCGCCGGCTTGTCTTGCGCCACGAAGGCCGACCATCGTCTTTTGTAACACTAACTTTGCAACCCAACCAGACGGCAAACCGCCAAAGGCGACACGCGTCTCATTTTGGTTGCTTATTCGCACTACACATGGAATCTTAGCGCGCTGTTGCCGCGCGGACTCGGGCCGTGTTCTCAAATTCGCACGCCTTCAGCTGTTTTAGCGCCGTTGCATGACGCGCCGCGACGCAAGCGCGGCGTATCCGGCGCTATCCGGGTCGAAGATGACCTGCCGTGAGCGGCAAACACACCGAACTGTTTGGGCTGATCTGTATGACTGACATTGCGTTTGTGATGGACCCCATCGAAGGTCTGAATCTCAAGAAGGACTCGACCCTGGCGATGATACGCGCCGCACAACAACGCGACCTCAACGTCTATTATCTGCGTCAGGAGGACCTGCTCCTCGATGCGGGAGTGGTCACCGCGCTGGCTCGCAGCCTGCGCCTCGAGGCACGCTTCGCGGCGGAACTCGACCCGCAGCTCGCCGGCGACGCCTGGTTTGAGCTGGGTCCGGAGAACCCCCGTCCACTCGCAGACTTCGACGTCATCATGATGCGCAAAGACCCGCCATTCGATATGGAGTTCGTCTACACCACCTATCTGCTCGAACGCGCCGAGGAACAGGGGGCGCTGGTAGTGAACAAGCCCCAGAGCCTGCGCGATTGCAATGAGAAGTTTTTCGCCACCGCGTTTCCCCAGTGCCAGCCGCCATTGATCGTGAGCCGGCGCGCGGATCGCCTGAAGGCATTCCATGCAGAGCACAAGAACGTGGTTTTCAAAAAACTGGATGGCATGGGTGGGGCGAGTATATTCCGCGTGATGGAGGGAGACCCCAATCTCTCGGTGGTCATTGAAACCCTCACCGAACAGGGCACCAGCCAGATCATGGGCCAACTCTATCTGCCGGAGATCATCGACGGCGATAAGCGCATCCTGCTCATCGACGGTGAACCGGTGCCTTACGCCCTCGCGCGTATCCCCTCCGCGGGGGAAACCCGGGGCAACCTGGCCGCCGGCGGGCGGGGTGAAGGCCGACCTCTGAGCGACCGAGATCGTTGGATCGCGGAACAGGTAGGCCCCGCGCTGCGCGAACGCGGGTTGACGTTTGTCGGCATCGACGTGATCGGCGACTACCTGACCGAGGTGAACGTGACCTGTCCAACCTGCATACGCGAACTGGATACGCAGTTTTCGCTCGACATCGCAGGTACACTGCTCGATACCATCATCGCCAAACTGCCAGGTTAGGACCTTGTCGGAAACCACGCCCACAGTCGCTGCGGCCGCTGCCCCGATCACCCCGCGTGATCGCTTCAATTTCTGCCTGTTCATCGCGATCGCCTTGCACGCCGCGCTGATCCTCGGCGTGAGCTTCAGCTCAGAGTTGAATCAGCCCAAGGTGAGCAGCATCGATGTCACCCTGTCCGTGGCATCGGACGCGATCGACAATCCGGAGGCTGACTTTCTGGCGGCAACCACCCAGCAGGGCTCTGGCGATGCGGATGAGGCCCTGGAGATGACCACCGACGACGTGGCTCCATTTGCGGCCAACGAACTGAACGACTTGAGCAGCGCCCCCCTCCCGATACCGGAAGAGACCACCCTGTCCCGGGAACTATTAACGTCGACCCAGGCCGATACCGCCGCGAGCAAGGAACTGCGCGAACTGCAGGAGGCGCTGGATAGCCCCATCTCAGAAACCATCGACCGGGAAAAACTGATCCAGGAGATTGCCAACCTCGAAGCGCGGATCAGTGCCGATCGCCAGGCGCTGGCCAAAATGCCGCGCACCAAACGCATCAACAGCATGTCGACCCGCTCGGCCGACGAGGCGGCGTATCTGAACATGTGGCGCCAGAAGTGCGAGCGCATCGGCAAAGCCAATTATCCGCCGGGCAATCTCGAGGGTGAGGTATTGATGTTGGTGTCGATTCTGTTCGATGGCACTCTGGAAGAGGTACGCATTCTGCGTTCGTCGGGCCACCGTGCGCTGGATCAGGCGGCCCTGGCCACGGTACGCCAGGCCTCACCTTATCAACCGTTTAACGTCGCCATGCGCAAAGCCTACGATCGCCTGGAATTCACCCGCACCTGGCAGTTCACCAAGCGCGGCAACGCGCTCATGCAATAGGCCGCAGCACCGCGAGGTCTTGCGCAAAGCTCTCGCGGGCGCGGTACAATACGGCTTTTGCACGGCGGTGCGTTTGAACCTAAGCAATCACTTTCTTCTCGCCATGCCGGATCTGACCGGCGACTACTTTGCCGACAGCCTGATCTACGTCTGCCAACACGACGCCGATGGCGCCATGGGGCTCATCGTCAATCGACCATCAGATATGGTGTTGGCGGAGCTGACCGCTCAGATTGGCCTCACGACCGAGGTCGCGGTGCGCGATCAGGACATCTTCGAAGGCGGGCCGGTCGCCCCGGACCGCGGCATCGTTCTGCACAGCGGCGACCAGATCTTCAGCGGCACCACCCAGGTCGCCGACAC
The DNA here is from genome assembly GCA_039028775.1 of Pseudomonadota bacterium. Lineage (GTDB taxonomy): Bacteria > Pseudomonadota > Gammaproteobacteria > Pseudomonadales > Azotimanducaceae > UBA4421. The sequence continues at coordinate 22,602 of JBCCHL010000043.1, forward strand.
CCTGTATGTCAGCACCCAGATCGAAGCCCTACAGGCGGTGGCTGAAGGTCAGGGACCAGCGCGCTGCATGATTGCTCTGGGGTATGCCGGCTGGGGTGCTGGCCAACTCGATCATGAGATCGCGACCAACGTCTGGCTGAGCCTGCCGGCTGAGCACGATGTGTTGTTCGACGTCGAACCGGCGGCACGCAGAGATGCGGCCGCGGCCGCCCTCGGGTTCGATTTTCGCCTCATCGCCGCGCGCGCCGGCCATGCCTGAGAAAGATGGACTGATCATGGCGTTCGACTTCGGTCTGCGCCACATCGGCGTGGCCGTGGGGCAACCTGTTACCCAGCAGGCCCGAGGGGTATCGACGGTGTTAGCCAAAGCCGGTAAGCCCCAATGGCGCGACATAAGGCAGCTCATTCAGGTTTACGATCCACGTCAGTTGGTGGTCGGGCTGCCATTGAATATGGATGGCAGCGAGTCAGAAATGACCGACCACGCCCGCACCTTCGCTCAGCGGCTCGGCAACCAGACCGGCTTGCCGGTGGCACTGCAGGATGAGCGTCTGACCTCCCATGCCGCCGCGCCACATGTGGAGACCGCGCACGCCCTCGGCGAAGCCGAAACCGATCACGAACTCGCCGCAGTGCTCATCGGCGAAGCCTACCTGGAGAGCAACCCGCGTTAGGCATGGCGGTACGCCTGCGACCAGGGCCTGCCGCGCTAGAGCACACCCAACGCGCCGGTGAGCGCAATCGGCAAAAAGAGAATCCACTGGGGCAAGCGCATGACGGGCTGTCGCTTCCAGACGATGAGCAACAAACTCCACGCCGCGAACAAGACCGCGAGCAGGGTCGCTCCGATCGCAAGATCGATCGACGCCAGACGTGCTGCGGATAGCGCGAAACACGCCGCCATAAACGCGATGATGATGCTCACCATATGCCAGCAGTAGTAATTGGTGTACTTGGGCTCATCGGCAAGCGCTGAGTCCAATAACGGGCGGGCGGCCGATCTGCCGCCGCCGAGCACGTGCACAACCGCAGTAAATGCCGCGAGCGCCGCCGCGACATAGAGCCAAGCTGTTGGCGACATGTGCTTCCTCCGTCAGACCTTGAGCTTGTAGCGGATCGCCCGAGCGACATCGCACTCACCCGGCGACCTCGAGTGTTCAAAGAGCATACGCTTGGCTCGGCCCGGCACCATATACGTAATGGCCACAGCGCCCAGGCGGTTAGCGGGTAGTCAGGGTAAGAAACAAGGGATCGACAACAATCAAGCGGCGTCGATCGTGGATAGACTTGTCAACGAGGGCTCAGCGCTTGAAGCCGACCACACCTTCGTCTTCGGCCTCGATGGACAGGTGATCTACCCGTTCCAGCGGGTTCGACTGAGCGTCCGCACCCAGTTTGATCATCAGGCGCAGATCATTAGGGGAGTCGGCGCTGGCGATCGCGGCGTCGTAGGTCACCTCGCCGATGGCGTAAAGCTGATACAGCGCCTGATCGAACGTCTGCATGCCGTGTTCGGTGGACTTGCTCATCAGCTCCTTGAGCAGATGCACCTCACCCTTACGGATATGATCCGCCATCAACGGCGTATTGATCAGAATCTCCACGGCCGCTCGGCGTCCCTGACCATCGACGGTGGGAATCAGCTGCTGCGCGACCATCGCCTTGAGGTTGAGCGACAAATCCATCCAGATCTGCTGATGCCGGTCGGTGGGGAAGAAGTGGATGATGCGATCGAGCGCCTGGTTCGCGTTGTTAGCGTGCAGCGTACAGAGACACAGGTGACCGGTTTCCGCGAACGCGATCGCATGCTCCATGGTATCCGCCGAGCGCACCTCGCCGATCATGATCACATCGGGCGCCTGACGCAGCGTGTTCTTCAAAGCGATTTCGAACGAATCCGTATCCACCCCCACCTCGCGCTGGGTGACGATGCAACCTTTATGCTGATGGATAAATTCGATCGGGTCTTCGATGCTGATGATATGGCCGCTGGAATTTTCGTTGCGATGGCCGATCATCGAGGCCAGCGATGTGGACTTACCCGTACCGGTCGCACCGACAAAAATGATCAAGCCACGCTTGGTCATCGACAGATCTTCGATGATCGGCGGCAGGCCGAGATCGGAGCATCGGGGAATGTTCACCTCGATGCGACGCAGCACCATGCCGATCAAATTGCGCTGGTAGAACGCGCTGACCCGGAAGCGCCCGAGGCCCCGGGTGTTGATCGCAAAGTTGCACTCGTGCTCGTTCTCAAATTCGTGAATCTGCTCCGGGGTCATGACACCGTGCACCATATCCCGGGATTGTTCCGGCGACAGTGAGGTCTTGCCGGCGGCGTAGAGTTTGCCGTTGACCTTGACCATCGGGGGCTTGCCGGCGGTGATGAATAGGTCCGAAGCACCTTTCTCCACCATCAATCTGAGCAGTTTGTCGAACTCCATGCAGTCGCACTTCCTTAGTTTTAGGCACCGCGCGCCGGATCGCCAAGCGCGCCGCTGAAATTAGAAATTTTCGGGGATCTTCGCTTTCTCTTTGGCCGTCTCGCGGCTGATGGTGCGCTTTTGCACCAGATCCTGCAAACACTGGTCCAGCGTCTGCATCCCCACCGCCGCGCCGGTCTGAATGGCGGAGTACATCTGCGCCACCTTATCCTCGCGCACCAGGTTACGAATTGCCGGTGTGCCGATCATGATCTCATGAGCCGCTACGCGCCCGCCGTTGACCCGCTTCAGCAGGGTCTGCGAAATGACTGCCTGCAACGATTCGGACAACATGGAGCGCACCATGTCTTTTTCTTCCGCGGGGAAGACATCGATGATGCGGTCGATGGTCTTGGCCGCCGAGGTGGTGTGCAGCGTTCCGAACACGAGGTGCCCGGTTTCCGCAGCGGTCAGCGCCAGGCGGATCGTCTCGAGGTCGCGCAGCTCGCCCACCAAGATGATGTCCGGGTCTTCCCGCAGCGCCGAACGCAGCGCTTCGTTAAAGCCATGGGTATCGCGATGCACCTCGCGTTGGTTGACCAGGCACTTCTTCGATTCGTGGACAAATTCGATCGGGTCTTCAATGGTCAGGATATGGTCGTAGCGGTTATCGTTGACGTAATCGATCATCGCCGCGAGCGTGGTGCTCTTCCCCGAGCCGGTCGGCCCGGTGACCAACACCAATCCACGCGGGACCATGGAAACGTCCTTAAAGACCTGCCCCATGTCGAGGTCGTCCATGGTCAGTACCTTCGACGGGATGGTACGAAAGACCGCCCCCGCACCACGGTTCTGGTTGAACGCATTGACCCTAAAACGTGCGACGCCGGGCACGTCGAAGGAGAAGTCGGTCTCCAGGAACTCCTCGAAGTCCTTACGCTGTTTGTCGTTCATGATCTCGTAGATAAGACCATGTACCTCCTGGTGCTCGAGCGGCGGCAGGTTGATGCGTCGCACGTCACCATCCACCCGGATCATCGGCGGCAACCCGGCCGATAAATGCAGGTCCGAAGCGCCCTGTTTGGCACTGAAGGCTAGGAGTTCGGTAATGTCCATGTAGCGGTCCCTGTCTGGTGCCACCGGCGGCCTGTACACAGGCTGGAACGTGGCATCGGTTCGATAGCAATTCTGATATAAGGTCTCTGGCGACGACTATATTATGCCCAGGCGGCGACTCGCACCAAGCAATGGGCCATACAATTGGCAATTCGCAACGCGCGCAGATGCGAGATTTGTGACAGCATTAACATTCCAAACCACGGATTTAAGCAGGAAAATTAACTTCGATGAGCGCATCGCCCACCGACCCTGATCCGCTCGACGCGCGCTTTGCCCACCTGACCGCACGCATCTCCGCGGCCTGCGCCGCTGCGGGGCGTGATCCGGACAGCGTAACATTGATCGGCGCCAGCAAGACCCAGCCCGCCGCCACCCTGCGCGCGGCCCACCGCCTTGGCCTGCGTCATTGCGGCGAAAACTACCTCGATGAAGCGCTGGCCAAAACCACCCACCTGCGCGATCTGGACCTGACCTGGCACTACATCGGCCGGGTCCAGAGCAATAAGACCCGCCACATCTGCAAGCACCAACTCTTCGCCTACAAACCTCATTTGCTACATCCCTGCACTTGCCTATACGACCCGCACAGCACAATCTGCATTCCTTGCTTTC
>JBCCHL010000044.1:0-26663 GCA_039028775.1 Pseudomonadota bacterium
CTATCCGGTGCTTTCGCCGCGCGCCTGTTCGGTGATTTTGGCGCCCAGGTGTGGCTGGCGGAGACGCAGGACGGACACACCCTGCGGCACGAACCCCCTTTCCTGGACAACAATCCGGGCGCCGACAACAGCACCGTCCATGCGTATGTGAATTGGAACAAGCAATCCTACGTCTATGCCGAGCCTGGCGAGCTGAGCGACCTGCTGGCACGGGCGGATGTGGTGGTAACGGAACCACAGCAACGTAAGCAGATCGAGGCCCACCTGCGCGACGACGCGGTCCTGTTATTTTTGTCCGCTTTCGGGGCTGCGCACCCGGGTGCAGAAGCGGACGGCAACAACCTGACCGCCTGTGCCCGGGTAGGCTGGTCGTGGATGAACCGCCATCGCGACGAAGCCCCTCTCGCCCTGCCGCGCCATCAAGCGGGCTACGTCGGCGGCGTGGCCGGCTACATCGCAGCGTCCGCCGCTTTGTTGCGTCGCGACGCAAGCGAGGTTACAGAGGTCGTCGATGTCAGCGAAGTGGAGGCCCTGGCGCTCACCGCTCATCCCTGGGCGATTATGTCCATCTACGAGGGTCAGGGCTTCGCCAACGGCCCGGCCGGAGCACGCCCGCGCGGCGAGCCCGGCCCGCTGTGGCCCGCCGGAGATGGGCGTATGCATCTGGCCATTGCCGACTTTCATCACTGGACGGCGGCGATGGAGGCTGTCGGTCTGCCGGAACTCGGTGCACAAGCCGATCTGATCCCAGACATCGGCCGGCACAGCAAGGATCTGCGTCCGGTTTCCCAGGGTCTTGCCAGGACGCTCCCGGAGCGCGATCCGTGGCAGGTGTTTCATGACCTAGCGCAGCTGCGCTGCGTGGTCGGCGTGATGCAGAACGTGGCGCAACTGCCCGACAACCCACAGTACATTGCGCGTGATTACATCGAGTCCACGCAACTCGGCGATCGCACGGTACGCTGTGCCGGCGCGCCTGCAAAGCTGCATCCGGCCCCCTGGCGGATACGCAGCCCTGCGCCGGCGATAGGCGCGTCTTCTGAGCCCACTAGCGAGCCTCTGCCACGTGCAGCCTATAACCCCTCCCCCGACGTCGGCTCGGGCGAAGGCCCTTTGAGCGGGGTGCGCGTTTTGAGTTTTGGGCAGGCCTGGTCGGGCACCTTCGGGAGCGAGATCTTTGCCCTACTGGGTGCCGACGTTGTGCAGCTGGGTGCGCTGCACCGCACCGATGTCTGGCGCCGCGTGCGGGACAAGGTACCCAACGCAATCGTCGACTCCGGCCGCACCCAGCACGCCCTCAATACGCAAGGTCTGTACAACTCCGTCAATCTGAACAAACGTGAGCTCACCCTGGATTTGCGCCACGAGCGGGGGCAGCAGCTGATGTGGGATCTGATCCCACGCTTCGACATCATCATCGATAACTTTCGTGCCAACGTCATGCCCCGTTGGGGTATCACGCTTGAGAAGTTGCATGAGCTGCGGCCCGGCATGATCTGGGCTTCCATCTCCGGTTACGGCAGCGCCGGTCCGTACAGCGACTACCCGGCCAACGGCGCCACCACCGAACCGATGTCGGGCCTGTCATCTATCCACGGCTATGCGGGGGATGCCGGCATGAACACCGGAGGCCTGTTCCCCGATCCTATGTCGGGCTATTTCATGGCCGCAACCGTGATGGCAGCGCTGCATCACCGCGATGCCACCGGCGAAGCGCAGCGGATCGACCTTGCGATGATGGAGGCTCTGAGCACGCTGGTGGGTGACGCGATCATCGCGCACGATGCGACAGGTGATCTCCCCCAACCTATGGGAAATCACCATCCACGTCACGCGCCGCACAACAACTATCCCTGCGCCGACGACGAATGGTTGGCCCTGGCTGTGGAGAATGAGGACGCTTGGACGGCGCTCAAGACGGTCATCGATCTACCCGCCCTGCACGACGAGCGGTTCGCCAACGCCCAGGCCCGCAAGGCTAACGAGGGCGAGCTCGATGAACTGCTGTCCGCCTATACGTCCTCCCGGCCCGTCACAGCCCTGGCCGCCGGTCTCACCGCGGCGGGGGTGATGGCGGTGCGGGTCAGCAAGTACTACGAACTCTACGCTGATCCCGATACGGAGTTTGTTACGTCCGGATTTGTGCAGGCGATCGACCATCCCGAAGCCGGTAACACCTGGCTACCCGGCCGCCCCTGGCGCTTCTCGGCCGGCGCGCAACCACCCTTGCGACCCGCGCCTTGTGTTGGCGAGCACAGCCGCGAAATCCTGCAAAGCGAGTTGGGCATGAGCGACGCGGCCTACGAAGAGCTGGTGCGCGCCGGCATCACCGGGACGCTCGCGGACGCGTAAGTGAAAGGCTAACCCGGCGTTCGGACAGCCAGGCCCAGACGCGCTCGAACTCGCTTATCATCTCTTCGTGCAGCGCCGCGTCCGCCATCCCTGCGGTGAGATTCACCCAGCCTCCCGCGCGCAGGCGTGCGAAAAGCCAGAAGTGGCGCCTCACCTCCTGTTGATAGACTTCGCTGGTATGAGCATCGCGCACCTTGAGGAACACGATCTCGCGAGCGGATACGGTTCTGCGCCGCATGGGCCAGCCGAAAAGAGAACCGGTGGCAATCGGTTGCGACCGACCGCAGCGCACCTCGTGACCATGACCGAGGTTGTAACAAGATAGGACGCGCGTGAGGACCCCCACGCTCCCCACCACACCATCCCACCGGACAGCGCGTCGGCATACGCGCCGAGAATAGCGAACACGCCGCCGATCAACCGGCTCAACAATGGAGCGAACGCATGGCGGCCTGGTTTGAAGCTCAACCGCAACCATTCCCCTATGGTTGCGAGCACCAGGCCGTGACGAGACCGCATGCGGGTAAGCACTTCTTCCACACCCGACTGCGCGCCGTCTAGTTCTGCCGCTGCGGCACGCTTACCCGCCACCGCGGTATCGGTGCGAGCGTCCCTCGCATCCGCGGAGGTGGCAAACACCGGCGGATAAAACTCTCGATGCAGCGGCACGTCCCCGTCACACATCACGGTCAACGCCCAATAGTGATACGGGCGGCCCTCCCTTTTCTCGCTAACCGGAAGATCTGCGGGCACGTCAAACAAAACTGCAAACGAACAGCATCAAGACCGCGGCTAACCTGCGCCGGTCCAGCGGCATCCTATAACATCTTCTCCCGCCGCCGGCGTCTGTTCTTCCCCGCACCACCCGCGGCCAAATTGAGAATACAACCCAGCCGTATCTGCGTGTTGCCGCCGGAACGGCTGTTGCCGTCGAATTAGATCTCGCCGCCACCCTACCCGCCGACGGCGCCGGGACAGGGATCCATATGCCAGATCGAATGACCATAGTGACGCCATGCCCTGGTCACACGGGCGTCACGTACCAGCAGCGCAAGCCCTACCAGTGGAAAAATGAAAACAAGCAGGACAACCAGATCGTCGCGCTCAAGATGATCGTGCAGATCCGCGCCCACCATCCAGGCGGTGGGAACCGAGATGAGCAGGACCGCACCGGCTAAAACCCAGCACGTCCAAAGCTGCCGACAGGCGTTGCAGGTCTGGGTTGTAGACGACTGCGGTTCGCATTGCCAGCGTTGATCGTCCATCCTCACGCCCCGGTATCCAGAGTTTGGTCAGGTTCACTAAGCACCCACACGCCTAGCACGCTGTCGCTATGGCTAGCGTGCAGGACGCCGCATAACATCTGGTACGCGACGTGTTCTGCGAGGTCAAAATTGGTAATCTATCCCTTCGCGCGAGCGCATATCGCGCCGGGGAAATATCAGGGGGGAGCATGAGTTTCAAGGGATTGCTGATCGCCAATCGTGGCGAAATAGCCATACGTATAGCACGCGCTGCAGCAGATCTGGGGATACCCAGCGTTGCGGTGTATTCGGAGGATGATGCAGACAGCCTGCATACCCGCGTAGCGGATCGGGCGGCAGCGTTGCCGGGCCTGGGCGCTCCGGCCTATCTGGACATCGACGCGGTGATCGCCGCAGCCAAAGACCAAGCCTGCGACGCCATTCACCCCGGATACGGCTTTCTCTCGGAGCGTGCGGACTTCGCCGATGCCTGCGAGGCGGCGGGTATCACCTTTGTCGGTCCCACACCGCGACATCTGGCCCTGTTCGGCGACAAAGGGCGCGCTCGAGCCGCAGCCGAGGCGGCGGATGTACCGCTCCTGAGCGGCATCGATGCGGCGGTCACGCTGGAACAAGCAGCCGCCTTCCTGAACGGTTTGAAGGGTGGTGCGATGATCATCAAAGCCATCGCCGGCGGAGGCGGTCGTGGCACACGGGTAGTGCGCACCGCGGACGAACTGGAGGATGCCTATCAGCGCTGTCAGTCCGAGGCGCAGGCCGCTTTTGGTGTGCCCGACGTTTACGTCGAACAATTTGTCGAACAAGCCCAGCACATCGAGGTGCAGGTCCTTGGCGATCTCCACGGCAACACAACCCATCTCTACGAGCGGGAATGCAGCGTCCAGCGCCGCAACCAGAAGATTGTAGAGGTCGCGCCCGCCCCACATCTTGACGCGGACACCCGCGATAGCATCATCGCCGCCGCCGTGCGTTTCGCAGCTAAGGAGGGCTACAGCAGCCTAGGCACCTTCGAGTTTCTGCGCGACATGAGCAGCGGCGAATTTGTGTTCATCGAGGCCAACGCACGTCTGCAGGTCGAGCACACCGTCACCGAGGAGGTTACCGGCGTTGATCTGGTCCAGACCCAACTGCGCCTCGCCATGGGTGCATCCCTGACCGACTTGGGCCTCACCGAACCCGCAGATTTCAGTCCGCGGGGCTATGCCATTCAGGCCCGTGTCAATCTAGAGACCATCGACGCCGAGGGCAACGTCCGACCGGGTGCAGGCACGCTGAGCGCGTACGAAGCGCCCAATGGACCCGGCGTGCGCACGGACGGTTTCGGCTATACCGGCTACGCGACCAGCACCGCGTTTGATTCGCTGTTAGCCAAAGTCATCACTTATTCGCCGACCCGCAACTTTGCCGACGCCGCCAACCGCGCCGTGCGCGCGCTGAGCGAGTTTCGCATCGAGGGCGCCAGCACAAACCTGTCCTTCCTGTCCAACATATTGGCTCACGACGACTTTATCGAAGGTCGGGTCCATACCCGCTGGGTAGACGCTGAGGTGGCCGATCTTGCGCAACCCTCGAGCGCCCCAAGCCGCCACGTAGCAGTCGTCGGGGCGGCGGAAGACGGCGGTTTTGCGGGTGCCCGGGTGGACACCTCGGATCCCCTCGCCCTGTTCGCCCATGACGCTGAGGTCAAAGCCCTGAGCGCCGCCACCGCCCAGGCACAGAGCAAACCCGATCTGAGCGGCCCCGATGGATCCGTCGGCGTCAGTTCGCCCATCCAGGGAACCATCGTCTCCATCGACGTAGCGCTGGACGACGAGGTCCGTGCCGGTCAGCAGGTTGCCGTGGTCGAGGCCATGAAGATGGAACACGTGATCGCCGCCGATCGCGATGGCGTTGTACGCGACATCACCATGGCCGCAGGCGATGTGGTGCGCGAAGGTTTTCCGATCGTCTTCATTAAGGAGGCCGAAGTGACCGTGGCCGCCAGCGCCAAGGCCAGCACGGTCGATCTGGACCACATTCGCGGTGATTTGCAGGAAAACCTAGATCGCCACGCTTTCACCCTCGACGAAAATCGTCAGGAGGCGGTCGAGAAACGTTATGCGCGCGGTGGACGTATGCCGCGCGAGAACATCGCCGAGCTGATGGACCCGGGTTCATTCAAAGAATACTGGCCGCTGATCGTCGCGCGCCAGCACAAGCGCTATGACATGGAAACCCTGCGCAAACAGACACCGGGAGATGGCGTGGTTGCGGGCACCGGCACCATCAACGCCGACCTCTTCGGTGACGAGGCCGCACGGGCAATGGTGGTCCACTACGACTACACCGTGCTCGCCGGTACCCAGGGTGGTCGCAATCACTACAAGCAGGACCGCATGTTCGAGCTCGCTCTGCGCTTCCGTATGCCGATCGTGCTGTTCGGCGAAGGCGGCGGCGGACGCCCCGGGGACGACAGCATCGGGCCTGGTGTGGCTTTCGACACACACACCTTCACCCAGTTCTCGAAATTGTCCGGCGCGGTGCCGATGGTCGGCGTTAATCACGGCCGTTGTTTCGCCGGTAACACCGCGCTGCTCGCCTGCTGCGACGTGATCATCGCTACCGAGGCCTCCACCATAGCGATGGGTGGCCCCGCGATGATCGAAGGCGGCGGGCTCGGGGTATACACGCCCGAAGAGGTGGGACCGATGTCGTTCCAGGTGCCCAACGGTGTTGTGGACATCCTGGTTAAGGATGAGGCGGAGGCCGTGCAGGTCGCGAAGAAGTACCTGTCCTACTTTCAAGGCTCGGTCGAGCAGTGGGAGGCCCCAGATCAGCGCAAGCTGCGTCACGTGATCCCGGAGAATCGCCTGCGACTGTATGACATGCGCGAGATCATCGATACCATCGCGGACCTAGATTCGGTGCTGGAGGTCCGTAAAGACTTTGGGATCGGTGTGATCACTTGTTTCATACGGGTCGAGGGCAAACCCATGGGGGTCATCGCGAACAACCCACACCACCTGGCGGGGGCCATCGACTCGGATGGCGCCGATAAAGGTGCACGCTTTATTCAACTGTGCGATGCCTTCGATATCCCCATCCTGAGCCTGATGGACTGCCCGGGGATGATGGTGGGTCCAGAGGTAGAGGCCACCGCCCTGGTGCGCCACTGTGTGCGCATGTTCAATGCCAGCGCCAACCTGACCACTCCCCTGTTCGGCGTGGTGGTACGCAAAGCCTATGGCCTCGGCGTGCAGGCCATGTGCGGCGCGAGCGCGCTGGTCGGCTTCTTCACCGTCGCCTGGCCGACTGCGGAATTTGCCGGCATGAACATTGAAGGTTCGGTCAAACTGGGTTATCGCAAGGAACTCATGGCGATCGAAGATCCCGAGGAACGTATCGAAGAGTTCACCAAGCGTGTCGATCGGGCTTATGAGTCTGCCAAGGCGGTGAACGCAGCAACGGGGGGCGGCCTGGACGACGTGATCGACCCTGCAGAAACCCGCTCGTGGATCGCCGAGAGCCTGAAGCGCATCCCGCCCGTGCCTGAGCGCACCGAGAAGAAGTATCCGTTTGTGGATACCTGGTAACGCCGACGGTGAGCGATCAGGGCGTCGACATCCCACAACAATTCTTCTCCCGCCAGGACGAGAGCGACGACGCCCAGTTTTACGCGGTGCCGCGTCTGGTCCAGCACATCGATGATGCGACCATCGCCGCGCTCACCGACTTTTATCGCACCCAGCTCAAGCCTGATGCGCGCTTGCTCGACCTGATGTCCTCATGGGTATCTCACCTGCCAGAGGAGATGTCCTTTGCCGACGTGCAGGGGCTGGGCATGAACGCGGAGGAGTTGACGCAGAACCCACGTCTGGATGCGTGGACGGTCCAAAACTTGAATCAACATCCGCAACTACCCTATGCGGATGCCAGCTTCGATCACGCCATGATCGTGGTGTCGATTCAATACCTGACGAGGCCCGTAGACGTGATGCGCGAGATCTATCGCGTGCTGCGCCCCGGCGGCGATCTGTGCATCGCCATGTCACACCGCTGCTTCCCGACCAAGGCGATCGCTGCGTTTACCCAACTGGGGATCGAGGATCGTCTCAAGCTGGTGGGCTACTACCTCGAACAGGGTGGCTTCAGCGACGTGCGTTTGGTCGACAGATCGCCCGCCAACGCGGATCCGCTGTGGCTGATGCTAGGGGACAAGCGCCATTGATTTGAGGTTTACGGGTATGATGGCGCGATGACATCCAACGCTTTTGCGCGGCTCAATGCCGCGGTCGATATCCATAGCGCCCTCAACCATCCCACGCAAGCCGACTATTCCGAACTGGTCGAACGCGATCGTGCCATCGGCGCGGGTATCACCACAAGCGATCCTGCAGACCGTGTGTGGGCCTGGTGGCGGAGCTTGGATACGACCCCGCAACCCAAGCGCCTGCAGCAAGTACTCGAACTCATGGCTTTGGGATTCAGCCTCGCGGGGTTGATCTGTGGCGCATCGGTCGCGGGTGCAGCCCTGGCCTATCGCGGCGACTATCCCATCAACCTGCTCACCCTGTTCGCGCTGCTGCTGCTGTTACCGTGGGCGGCGTTCGCTGCTGGGGTGCTGTTCCGGCTGATCTATCGCTGGCGCAGCCTTTCGAGTGGCACCGCAGGTGCGGTACGCAGCCTTGTTATCACCGGCGTGGAGCGCTTTGCCGAAATCGAGTTGCAATACCGCCTAGGCCAAAGTCAGACCCTGAGCGACGTCACACACGCGATGGTCAGCCGCATCCTGTATGGCTTTGCCGTCACCTTCTACGTCGCAACCATCGGCGTGCTGCTCGCCTACGTCGCCTTCTCCGATCTCGCCTTTGGCTGGAGCAGCACGCTGCAGATCGAGTCCGCCAGCATCGAGGGCTGGGTACGCGCGGTATCGCTACCCTGGAGCGGCTGGCTCCCGAGTGCAGTCCCCAGCCAGGAATTGATCGAACAATCCCAGTTCGCGCGTATCGGCGTGCAGACCTACGACGCCTCCAAGCTCGGTGCCTGGTGGCCGTTTGTGCTCATGACGCTGATCGCCTGGGGTCTCGCACCGCGCCTTGTCTTGTGGGGCATTGCGGTGTTGACGCTGCGACGTTCGGTGGACGCATTCCTCCTCGATCACCCCCTGGTGAGTGCCCTGCTCGATCGCCTGGCCCAACCCGAACTGGAGTACCGCACAGATGCCCGCCCTCACCATCCCGAGGCCATCACCGCTGCGGCAAATACGACCGGCCAGACTCTCACCCCGGGTCTGATCATTTCCTGGAACGGCGCCTCGCAGGTTCCGGAGGTGGATCAGGTCTACAATGCCACTCTTGCAGAGCCTTTGCGGGAACGCCTGCGCTCGCTGAGCCCCACGCGCTTACACGTGCACGTAAAGAGTTGGGAGCCCCCAGTGCTGGAACTCAACGACCTGCTGTTGGACGCACGCCAACTCGCTCCGGATGGCACTATCATCACCGTGGTCCTGGAGCCTCTGGATGGTGCTATCGACCAGCAGGATGTGGGTGTATGGCAGCACGCCCTCGCCCGACTCGGCGACGCCCATATCTACGCGCAACCGGCTGTGGAGGCGAGATGACGCCCAAGTTTGCGGTCGTTGGCCATCCGAACAAAGGCAAAAGCTCGATCGTCGCCACCCTGGTGGAGAGCCAGGCCATCGATATCAGTCCTGTGCCCGGGACGACCTACAAAGCGGACACTTTCGAACTGCAGATCAACGGCAGCGCCGTGTACGCGCTGGTCGACACGCCAGGATTTCAACGCGCCGCCGCGGTGCTCGAGTGGCTAAGGGCACATACCCAGGACGCGAGTGGTCGTGCGGCAGCCGTCGCGCGCTTTATCGAGACGTTCGCCGTCGATCCCCAATTTCAAGACGAATGCGAGCTGTTGCGCCCGATTGTCGAAGGGGCTGGCATCCTGTATGTGGTCGATGGCGCCAAACCCTACAGCCGGGAATACGAAATCCAGATGCAGATCCTGCAATGGACGGGACGTCCCCGCATGGCCCTCATCAATCAGATCGGCGACGGCGACTACATCGATGACTGGCAGCAGGCCTTAGGGCAGTACTTCTCCATCGTCAAAGTCTTCGACGCGTTCCATGCCGACTTCGACAAACGCATCGACCTCCTGAACGCTTTTGGTGTCCTCGACGAGAGCTGGCAGGCGGGGATACAACGAGCGATCGATCTGCTCCGGGCCCAGCGTGCGCAACGCTTGCAACAAAGCGCTCAACTCATCTGCCAGTTGCTCTGTCAGGCAGCTACGGCTCAGACGCACAAGGGCATCGGCGAAGGCATGGATGACAACGGTCGCGAAGATCTGTTTCGCACGCTCAGCGCACATCTGCACGATCAGATCCGACGCCTGGAGACGAACACCAGAGATTCAGTACAAGCACTCTATGCCCACCAACGCACCGAGCGTCACGACACTGAGTTACCCTTACTGCAAGAAGACCTATTCGCCGAGCAGAGCTGGGAAGTCTTCGGCCTGTCTCGCACCGCCTTGGTCGCGAGCGCGGGCTTCTCCGGCGCGCTTGCCGGCGGCGGTATCGATGCGATTCTGGGCGGCAGTTCGCTGCTCCTCGGCACCCTGGGTGGGGCCGTGATCGGCTCGGTATCCGCTTGGTTCGGCGGTGATGAGCTTGCCAAGGTAGAGGTACTCGGCAGCCCCTTGGGTGGCGATGTGATGTACGTAGGCCCGATTGTGAATCCGAACTTCCTTTGGGTATTGTTCGGTCGCGCGGTTTTTCACCATCGCATCATCAGGGAACGCAACCACGCAGTTACCGCCGCCATCGAACAAGACGTTTCTGAGCAGGAGAACCTGATGGATACCCTGACACGCGACACGCGCAACGCGCTGGCTATCAGTTTTGCCAAGCTGCGCAAGGGAGATACTTCGGTCACCGTGCAACGTGAGATACAACGCCAGATCAGCGACGTCCTCGACACAGCATAGTTTGCCCACACGATTAGAACCGGGAGATTCGGTCATGCGCATTCTTTATATCGACATCGACACGCTGCGACCCGACCACCTGGGTTGTTATGGGTACCACCGCAACACCAGCCCCAACATCGATGCATTGAGTCGGGAAGCGGCCATATTCGAAAATGTGCACGCGAGCGACGTGCCCTGCCTACCGTCACGCACCGCGCTGTTGACCGGGCGTTTCGGCATTCACAACGGCGTGGTGAATCACGGCGGTACCGACGCGGAACCGGTGATCGACGGCGCGGGTCGCGAATTCTGGTCCAGCCTGCAGATCAACAGCCTGCCCTCCCGTCTCAAACGCGCGGGTCTGAGAACGGTGAGCATCAGCTCCTTTGCCCAACGCCATTCGGCCTTTCACTGGTACGCCGGATTCGATGAAGCCTACAACGTTGGTAAGTTTGGTATGGAAACCGCCGATGAGGTCCATGCGCTGACCTCCGACTGGCTGCAACGCAACGGCACGGCTGAGAACTGGTTTCTCCACGTGCATATGTGGGACCCACACACACCCTATAGAGCCCCGGCGGAGATGGGTGAGCCTTTTGCCGGGGATGAGCTCCCGACCTGGTTGAGCGAAGAGGTTCGCGCCGCACACTGGTCGGGCTGCGGACCCCACTCCGCGCGGGAGAGCAACGGCTTTGCACCCAAGCCAGCCATGCTCAGCGTGTATCCACGTCAGCCCCAGGAAATCCCGGACATGGCGGCCGTGCGCCAGATGTTCGACGGCTACGACACCGGGGTTTTGATGGCCGACGACTATGTTGGCCGCATTCTGAACCAGCTCAGCGACGCGGGGTTGTACGAAGATACCGTCATTATGCTGAGTTCCGACCATGGCGAGACCCTCGGCGAACTGAACGTCTACGGCGACCACCAGACCGCCGACCAGATCACCACCCGGGTGCCGCTATTGCTGCGCTGGCCTGGAGCGGTTCCTGCGCAACGCTTTCGCGCCAAACACTATCAGATCGACATCGCAGCTACGCTGATCGAACTGCTCGGCAAGCGTGTACCGGAGAGCTGGGATGGGCAGAGCTTCGCACAGAGTCTGAAGCTCGGGGACGATGCCGGGCGAGATTTTCTGGTGCTGTCTCAAGGTGCGTGGGCTTGTCAGCGCGGGGTACGGTTCGACGACATGATCTACATCCACACCCGGCACGATGCCTATCACTTGTACCCGGAGGAGATGCTCTTCGATCTCGCGCGCGATCCGCACCAGCAGGAGGATCTGATCGCCCACCACCCGGAAGCGGCAGCGCGTGGTCGAGACCTGCTCGCCGCCTGGCTGCAAGAACACCTGCCCAACGCCGCCCGCGGGCGCGATCCGCACGATAACGTCATGGCCGAGGGCGGGCCGTATCACGTACGCGGCCAACTCGAAGGGTATTTGCGGCGCCTGGAACAGACCGACCGCAGCGTTTGTGCGGACGCTCTACGGACCAAATGGGGAGGCTAGGAACCCCTCGCTAGCGCACGAACGCGGCGCTTAAGAGCTCGCGGGTATACTCACTCTGAGGGTTCTCAAACACCTCATCCGCCTCACCCTGCTCGACGATGCGACCATCCTTCATCACCACCAAGAAATGCGACAACGCTCGCACCACTTTGAGATCGTGGCTGATGAACAGATAGGTGAGGCTGTACCTGCACTGCAGATCGCGCAGCAGATCGACGATCTGTGCCTGCACGGACATATCCAATGCGGAGGTAGGCTCATCCAATACCAGGAATTCGGGCCGCAAGGCGAGCGCCCTCGCGATGGCTATACGCTGCCGTTGCCCGCCGGAAAATTCGTGTGGGTAACGTTCCTTCATCTGGGGGTCCAGACCTACATCGAGCAGCGCATGATCCACCCGCTCATCCCGCTCGTCCTTCGCCATCTGGCTTTCATGGACCAGCAAGCCCTCTTCGATGATCTGCTGGATGGACATTCTGGGTGACAAACTGCCGAACGGATCCTGAAACACCATCTGCATATTGCGACGATGGGGTTTGATCTGCTTTTGCCGCAGCCCATGTAGGGGTTGGCTGCGCAAGTATTGCTCGCCTTGCGATTCTATGAGTCGCAGCAAACCCAAACCCATGGAGGTCTTACCGGAGCCCGATTCGCCCACCACGCCCAGGGTCTGGCCCGCCCGCAGCGAGATATCGATCGGTCGTACGGCTTCGAACACCTGGGATTTGCCGAACCAGCCTTTGTCGATTTTGTACTGCACGCCAAAGTCCTTGGTCGCCAGCACCTCGGCGCCGTCGCTCTCCACTTGTGCAGGTCTGCCCTTGGGTTCCGCGCTCAACAGTTTGCGTGTGTAGTCGTGTTGCGGATTGTCGAAGATCTGCGCGCAAGGCCCCTGCTCCACGATCTCACCATCGGTCATCACGCACACGCGGTCCGCCATCGAGCGCACGATCCCCAGATCGTGGGTGATCAGGAGCAAGCCCATCCCCAACTCTTTTTGCAGGGAGGACAACAGCTCAAGGATATTCGCCTGGATGGTGACATCGAGCGCCGTGGTCGGTTCGTCGGCGATCAGCAGCTTCGGTTCGTTGGCGAGCGCCATCGCGATCATCACCCGCTGCCGTTGACCGCCGGACAATTGATGAGGATAGGACAGGAGTTTCAATTCCGGATCCGGCAGACGTACCAGCCGCAACAGTTCCAGCGCCCGCTCGCGCGCGGCGCGGCGGGTCAGGCCTTTGTGCACAATCAGGGTTTCGCTGATCTGCTTGGCGACCGTGTGCAGAGGATTGAGAGACGTCATCGGCTCTTGAAAGATCATGCTGATCGAGGCACCGCGCAGTGTCCGCAGGCGCGCCTCATCCGCCCCTAGCATCTCTTCACCTTCAACCAATACTGAGCCGGCGGGATGATGCGCCATCGGATAGGGTAGGAGTTGCAGCACGGACAACGCGGACACGGACTTGCCAGAACCGGACTCCCCGACCAAGGCCAGGGTTTCACCTTCGTCCACCTGAAACGACACGCCTCTGACCGCGGTGTTGCCGCCGAAGCTGACATGCAGGTCCTGAACGTCGAGAAAGGGTCTATCCTGCGACACGGGCTGCCTCCAGATTGCGGCGCGGATCGAGTGCATCGCGTACCGCTTCACCGATAAAGATGAGCAGCGTTAACATGACCGCTAACGCCATGAACGCGATAAGACCCAACCACGGCGCGTGCAGATTTTGTTTCGCTTGTTGCAGCAAGCGCCCGAGGGTAGGATCTTCCAACGGCAGCCCGAACCCGAGAAAATCGATCGCGGTAAGGGTGGTGATGGCACCGTTGAGTACAAAGGGTAAGTAGGTCAGCGCCGCCACCATCGCATTTGGCAGGACGTGGCGCCGCATGATCGTAAAGTCTGAAACCCCGAGAGCGCGCGCAGCCCGTACAAATTCAAAATTACGCGCGCGCAAGAACTCAGCCCGAACCACCCCCACCAACGCCATCCAACTGAACAGCGACAAGATCGCCAACAGCCAGAAGACATTGGGTTCCACCATGCTGGCGAGGATGATGAGGATGAGCAGGATCGGTAATCCTGCCCATATCTCGACAAAACGCTGCCCGATCAGATCGACCCAGCCGCCGAAGTAACCTTGTATCGCTCCCACGGCAACGCCGATAACAGAACTGATGATCGTGAGAGATATGCCGAACAACACCGAAAGGCGAAACCCGTAGATCAGCACCGCGAGCACATCGTTACTCTGACCGTTGGTACCCAGCAGATGCTCTCCGGATGGTGGCTGCGGATATGGCGGCTCCAATTGCCAGTCGATGGTATCTGCGGCGTATGGGATCGGCGGCCATATCGCCCAACCGTCACGCTCGATCAGATCGCGCATGAAGGTCTCGCGATAGTCGGCCTCGGTTTCCAACACGCCGCCCAACTCCGCTTCTGAGTAGGTCACAAACACCGGGAAATATAATTCGCCGTGCAGACTGAAGACGATCGGCTTGTCGTTGGCGATCATCTCCGCGCACAGCGTAAGGCCGAACAGCACGCCGAAGATCCACAGCGAGTAGTAGCCGCGTCGATTGGCCTTAAAATTCTGCCAGCGGCGCTGGTTGAGCGGGCTCATCCGCGCGCCTCAAAATCGATGCGCGGATCGACCAATGCGTAGGTGATATCACCGATCAGTTGCATCACCAGACCGATCAGCGTAAACGTGAAGAGCGCACCAAACAGGATGGGATAATCGCGTTTGACCACCGCCTCAAAGCCTAACAAGCCGATACCATCAAGGGAGAAGATCACCTCGATCAGCAAAGCTCCGGTGAAGAGAATCCCGACGAACGCTGCGGGGAAACCTGCTATCACGATGAGCATGGCATTACGGAACACGTGCCCATAGAGCACTCGCCTCTGACTCAGGCCTTTGGCCCGCGCGGTGAGCACAAATTGTTTGTTCAGCTCTTCAAGGAAACTATTCTTCGTCAACATCGTTAACGTCGCAAAGCCGCCGACCGTCAGCGCGGTCAAGGGTAAGGCCAGGTGCCAGAAATAGTCGCCGATCTTGCCGAGCAAACTGAGCTCTTCGAAGTTGTCGGAGAACAGTCCCCGCATGGGAAACCAATCGAGATAGGAGCCGCCCGCGAACACGACGATCAACAGGATCGCGAACAAAAAACCGGGGATCGCATAGGCGGTGAACACCACCGCGCTGGTGAACACGTCGAAGCGTTGGCCATCGCGTATTGCCTTGGCGACGCCCAGGGGAATCGATACCAGATAGATCGCCAGCAGCGACCACAAGCCCAACGAGACCGAGACGGGCAAGCGTTCGAGGATGAGTTCCGAAACCGGCCGGTCTTGGAAGTAGCTATGCCCCAGATCGAAGCGCATGTAGTTCCAGATCATCAGGAAGAAGCGTTCGTGCGCTGGTTTGTCAAACCCGAACTGCTTCTCGAGCCGTGCGACGATCTCCGGATCGAGCCCGGAAGCACCCGTATAACCCGTGCCGCTGGTGGGTCCCATGCTGCCGCTGGACACCGCCCCGGTGGAGGACCCGGCCAAGCCAGACATCTGTGCCAGGGCCTGCTCTACCGGCCCGCCGGGGGCAAACTGTACGATCACAAAGTTGATCACGAGAATGCCGAACAGGGTTGGCAGGATCAACAGCAGACGTTTGCCGATATACGCGCCCATACTAGTGATCTATACCTCTACTGCCCCACATACTGCGCTCACCTCACCCATCGCCGGTAAACGCCCGCACGCGCGCCGCTTTCTCTTCGTTCCACCACCAGGTCATGATGTGCGGACTGCGCGAGAGTTTCCCTTCATAGGCGGGCATGTCGTACTTATCCCACCAGACCAGCGAGACGTCGGTGCGCGACGCCCCGGGCAGGAAGTAGAAATTCCACAGCAGCACCCGATCCAGGGCTCTTGCCGCGGCCACAAATTCGTCCCAGGTCTTGGCTTCGTGCAACGCATCGATGAGATGGTCCACCGCCTTGTCACGCATGTTGCCCCAGTTGTAGCTGTAGTCCATGTCTGCTGCGGTGGAGTAAAATTGATTCTTCACCAATTGTGTCGGCGTGTAATCGGGCAGGAACCAGATCGCACCGAGATCAAAGTCCCCGGAGCGAATGCGATACAACCAATTGGAGATTTCGGGGGCGGCGATGCTCGTGGTGATACCAAGGCGATGCAGGCGCTTGGTATAAGAGATGAAAGAACGCCCGAGCTCCGCGGAGACGGCGAGGAAACGCACGTCGAAGGGCTCCCGGGTCTGGGCATTGATCAAGCGGCCGTCTTCCACTATCCAACCGGCTTCTTTCAAGAGCGCTGCCGCTCGTATGACATTGTCGCGGTTGTAACCGTGGCCGGTATTGGGTTGTGACGTCCACTCGTGGGTGAACACTCGCTCGGGTACGAGATGCCGAACGGGTTCGAGGAACTTCAATTCCAACTCGTTAGGCAAACCGGTCGCCGCCAGTTCCGAGCCGGTGAAGAAGCTGACCCCCTCGCCATAGAAACTGTAGGACCGCCTGGCGCCCCACGGATAATCGCCCAGCAGCCAGAACGCTTCGCGCACCCGTCGATCCTGAAAGCGCGGCTGATCGAGATTAAAAAACAAGGGCCACCACAATCCGGCGGGGCGATTGAGCTGGTAGCGATCCATCTTCAGATACCCCTCGCGGGTCGCAGGGATATCGTAGGAGGTATGCCAGGTGCGCGGCACACTCTCCATGTGCGCATCGAGCACGTGGGCTTTTACCGCTTCGGTCTGCACCTGGTCGTCGCGAAAGTACTCCCAACGCACGGTGTCGAAATTCCAGTGGCCGACATTGACTGGCAGGTCCGCTGCCCAGTAATCCTGCACGCGATCGTACTCGACAAAGCGCCCCACTTTGAACTTGCCGATCTTATAGGGACCGCTCCCCAACGGCGGCTCCACCGTCGTCTTGGTGATGTCGCGAGTCTCCCAGTAGTGTTTGGGCATGATCGGCATGTTGCCCAAACGTATCGGTAGGACGGGATTACCTCGGTAAGCTTCGTGGACGTGGAACTTCACTTCGTTAGGCGCCACCACCTCGGCATGGCTGAACACCGACATCGGTTCGGTAATCTCCGGCTTGGCGATGGTGGTCGCGACCTCGAAGGTCCACATCACATCTTCATGAGTGAGCGGCTTACCATCGTGCCAGCGCGCCTGGTCACGAATTTTGAAGGCGATCCAGGCACCATCCTCGGCCACCGCTACACCCTCGGCGATCAGGCCATAGTAGGAAGCCGGTTCATCGAGGGCGTCACGCAGCATCGAATCCCAAAGATACCGCCACTCCTTGACCCAGAATGATGTTCCGACCACCACCCTCCCACGCAGCGGCACCGGGTTAAAGCTATCCCAGTTGCCCATCTCGCGAAAGCGGTAGCTACCACCCTTGGGTGCGAGGGGATTGATATAGTCGAAGTGTGCTGCGTGGGCCGGGTACTTGGGCGTGGTCAGGAAGCCGTAGCCATGTTGGTAGGTGATTCCGGAAGCTTGTGAAACGAACCCATCGGCGGCGGGCGAGGCTTCCGCTGCGGCCCACAACGCGGGGCTGTCGAAGCAGCACAGCAACAACAACCCAGTGCCGACGAGTCGGCATCGACGCCCTCTACCCAGCTCTGGCAAGCCCGCACGCATGCAATTCCTTCCCCCAAAGAAAATCTCTAACCGAGTCCAAAGTAGACCAAAGCCAGGCAGAAGAAAAGTTGCACCGTATCGGTGAATCGGCTAGTCCGGTGCGTCGCGTTACGGCAACCTCAAGAAATAGCTTTCCAAGCGCGCGTTGCTAGGTCGACCGTGGAACCGCGAACCTCAGATCGTGAGGGCGCGGTCAACCGAGCTTGAACCCGAGATCCAGTTCTAAAGCGATGCCGTTGAACCAGTCGACCACCTCAGCATGGTAGGGAATCCCATCGCGCTTACGCAGCGCGGTCTCTTCGTGCTCCAACAGCCCGGCGTACAACACCCGTTCGAAGTCGGCCGCCGGTGGCATCGAGGAGATTTTCTCCAGCAGATCATCCAGGTCTGCCTTGAACCGCTCGACATCAACAAACGCATCCACCTTAATCGCCATGACAAACTGGGAGTGCACGCCCGGCTCGGCTCTGAAGCCCGGGCCGTTGCCCGATAACAAGCCCGCCATGATGTCGACAATGGCGGCAAAGCCCGAACCTTTGTGGCCGCCATTTTCCCGGGTGCCGCCAAAGGGCAGCATGAAGAAACCGCCATAATCAGGCGAGTCGACACTCTCCATGATCGGCGCACCGTCGAGACCGGTGATCCACCCCGGCTCTAGACCCGAGCCGATTCTGCGTGTGAGCATCAGCTTGTTGGCCGCCACCTGGGTTGTGGCCACATCGAAGACAAACGGCGGCATTCTTGCGGTCGGCGCACCCCAGGCGATGGGGTGGGTGCCGAACACGGGCTGAGACCCCCACAGCGGCACCTGCAACCCACCACCCGCGGAGACCATACAGACGCCGATCATGTCGTGGGGTAGCGCCATCAGGCTGTAGTACGCCAGCATGCCGACGTGACCACAGTTGCGTACCGCTACCGCCCCCATGCCGGTCTCGTGCGCTTTCTCTATGGCACACGCCATCGCTTTCGGACCCACCTGGATACCGAGCCCGGTATCCGCATCCCACGTTGCCGCCACGGGCGAGTCGCGCAGCACCTTCACATCCGGGTCCGGATTCATCCGTTTGGCATCATACATCGCGACGTAGTTGCGCAGCATGTTGGAAACACCATGACTCTCGCAGCCGCGCAGATCGGAGGTGATCAACACATCGGTCGCCAGGAGCGCATCGTCCGCCGGTAACCCCATCGCCCGAAAAATTGTCTCTGTCGCATGGCGTGCATCAGCCTCGCTCACCACCACACGGTCCACTTCCGGAACGAGAAAACGTTTCAGCATGTCTTATCCTGCCCGCCTTGATCTGTTCAGGTTGTGAGCCGCATGTTCCCCACGTGCAGGGAGACCTCGCGCCCACAAAACTCTTCTTCGGTCATAGCCTGCATAAGATCGGCATCATCACAGTTGACCCAGGTACGGCTGTCGTCCGGAGTACGACAGGCGACGTGCGCAACCGCAGGTCCATCCGCCCCATACATCACCGTATAAGATTCGATCGTAGCGGCGCCGTCGTGGCTGCGCACACATTCGCGGGGTGGCAGCGCGTCGATTCGAGCCTGTACGTTGTCGACCTGAAAGTCCCGGGCTGGGGGCTGTCCACCGTAGATGCCGTGCACATGTTTGTAGAGGTTGCCGCCGTTGGCGGTGATCAGACCCTTGGACTCAGGTGTCTCGCGCAGCAACTCCACCATCCGCGCGATGCTGTGCATCACATAGTTGTTGAGCGGTCCGCCACCAAACGTGAGACCCCCGGTCACCGTGAGATCGCGCGTCTCGGCAAAGCCGTATTCGGCAGCCGCGACCTGGACCGCGGAGGGAAAACAGGAATACAGATCCACAAACTCCAAACCGTCAGCGGTGAGGTCGGTCATCTCGAAAAGGCGTTGCCCGACGAAGCGGATGCCGGGCGAGGTGTAAAAGTTGTCGCGCACCGAGGCGCTGAAGTGATCGTACCCGGCGACGCCGGCATAGGGATAAACCCACTTCTCTTCCGGAATGCCCAACGCGCGGGCTTTGGCGACGGAACACATGATCAGCGCCGCCCCCATATTGACCGACATGTTTGCGTTCATAAACTTGGTGTACGGAAATGACACCGGCCGATTGGAGGCGCTGGGGACACCGATATCGTCCGCTGTCATGTTTTCCTGGACCCATGCGTTCGGGTTGCGTCGCGCAACATCGTTGAACCGTGACCACAATCCCGCTACCCGAGCGCGGTGTTCGGCAAGGCTTTCACCGCGCTGATAGCGGATGGCGTTGTCGTACATTGGGTAGATCTGTATCGCCTGACGGATGCCGAGTGCCTGCTCATACTCGTGGTGTTCAGCTTCTTGTTTCCGCCCGATCACCAGGTCGTAAGCGCCTGGTGCTGCGCTGTAAGCAAGTTCCACGCCTTGCTTACGCGCCTTCATGGACGCGTTGCCATTTTCCGCACCGGTGATGGCCACCAGCGACAGCTCCCCGTCCAGAATGGCCTGCGCCGTATGGTTGATCACCGCTTGGTTCTGATTGCCGCCGATCAGCGTGCCCACGGTTTGGGCATCGGTCGCACCGATCTGCTCGGCGAGGAAGCGCGCAGGATTCTCATAGCCCCAGATGCCTCGCACCACCCGCACGGAATCGACCTGATCCAGGAAACCCGGCGTGCTCGTATCCTGCTCGGCCAGCCGCAACGCCTGCAACATCATCTCCAGCGGCTCGAGCGCTTCGTCCAGTTCATCGATGCGATTGAGCACCTGGCCGACGCCGACAATCACCGGAGTAGTATTTCGCATCGCTATTTTGCCGCCATGCGCGCGTACATCCGAGCGACGCCGGTTTGATCGAAGCCCACTCGCACAATGCCGAGTTCCAGGTGATTGGTCATATCGATCTGCTGCGCCGCCTCCGCGACCGACAAACCCTGACTCCGCGCCGCAGCAACCTTTTGCCACAGGTCGGTATAAAACGCCTGCACCAGATCGATGCGCCGGCGTTCGGCGAAGGCCGGGCCATGTCCCGGCACGATGATGTTAAAGTCCAGACGCTTGAAGTTCTCGAGTGTCTCCACCCATTCGTCAACATAACCATCGCCGAGCCAGGAAGGCCCGTAGAGCGCCATGTCACCAGTAAACGCAAGCTTGTCGGCGGGCAGATACAGAACGATGTCACCACCGGTGTGGGCGCGGCCAAAGAAGTGCAGTTGTATCTCGCGCGACCCGCGATACAGCGTCATGCGATCTTTCAGGGTCAGGTTCGGCGCAACCGGTTCGATCTCCTCCCATGCCTCCACGTGGGCACGCAGGAGATCGGCCTGTGCCCGCAATTGGGCCTTCTTATCTTTATCCGACTCGTTTTCATAGCGCTGTTGCAGCTGGGCCAGACGCTCGATGTTGCGATCTCGGCCGCCGGTGAAGGTATGCTCCTGAAGCGGGGTGCCGGCCATCTTCATACGGGTGAACTCATGCCCGATGATCACCACGTCTTCGCCAAACGCCTGGTTGCCATGAGCGTGGTCGTAGTGAAAGTGGCTGTTGATCAAGGTGGTGATGGGTTTGCGCGTGATCTTGCGAATCGAGCGGATCAGCTCTCGTGCCTTGGTCGGGGTGATGTGCGAATCCACCACCAGCACATCATCGTCGTTGACCACCACCAGCGCATTGCTGTTGAACAAACGCGCCGTGCTCTGGGCCAGATAGACCCCGGCAACAATCTCCTGCAAACGATGGGTTTTGGTTTCGACCACCCTGGGCGGGACTACTGCTTTGCCGTTGTCGTCTCCACCCGTCGTCTCGGTCTGTGCGTCCGCAGCCGAGACCGGTGCGGTCAAGCACCATGCCAAGGATACGAGCGCGCAACACCCGCTCACGATAAATTTGTTCATGCCATGCCCTCCCCTCACCACAGTGTAACGCTGCGGCTTGCGCGTGCAACCGGGTGGGATTCATCTCGTCAGGGCGGTATCCGCAGGGGCGGGAGATAGGTCGGTCGCCGGGCCGTAAAGGGAGGAAGGGAGAGAACCCGGCGACCGACCATAGGGACCAGTCAGGTATCCAGCAGATCCTCCGCCAGATAGACCAGTTCGCGCCCGTCGAGATCGGTGGCCAAGGCGAGCCAGCGACCGTCGTCTGCATACCAGAGCTGGATGTCCGCCTTCGGCGTGGACAATTCAAAGTGCTGAGCGAGGCGGTCGAGACCAGGCAATGCCTTGGCGCCATTCTCCGTCAGGCGGGCCGGGCTGCGCTCGCCATTCTGACCGTTGAGCAATTCCGCCCGCTGCAGGCGCTGTCGGTCCCAGTAAGCGTAGGTCCCGAGGCATCCCTCAAGCATCTCTTGTTGCGGAGCGTCGCGGTCGGCCTCCCGGGTGATCGTACCGCGGCCGTTTTCACTCAGTAGCGTCAGCGCGGAGCGCTTGCCATTGGTCTGCGTCGCACTCGAAAGGGTTGTGACGCATTGATCCTGCCAGGTCTCAAACGCTTGATGTTCATACTTGAAAACCGGCACGAAAAGGACCTTCACCGCCATCTCCACATCCGTGCGCACCTGAACCCTGCCCTGATCAGCCGTCTGGATGGCAACCTCATGGCGACCGATCGGCTTACCATCGAGTAAAACCCGATACGCGAGATTCATCTTATCGCCGGACCCGGGAAAAGGCGCTGCGGCGGGGAACTCGGCATGGGCCCGATGCTGACCACCGAGCCCCAAGGCCAGCAGCACCAATGCTAGCGGCGCCCACCAGACCTGCCTGGCGATGCGAAACTTGAGTAATCCATTGTCTTTAAGTGGTCGATGCATTTGTCTGTCTCTCTGGGTCTCTGTCTCTCTAATTCAATGTCTTTCTGGATCTCTGGCCCTCTGGCTCGTCTACCCAGCTGGTAATTAGCTGATAGCTGTGAGCACCGTTAATGACGCCACTTTAGGGGGAGATCGGTGAATCGCGCGTGAACCTTGCCAGGAAAACCCTTGACGCGGCCTTCACAGCGCCGCACGTAAGGTTCGGGCTGCTACAAGCGTGCCTTTTCTACTTGTTCGGGTATGCGCAGGCAGTCAAGGTTTTCGGCCGAGCAGCACAGCAGCTGCACCAGACGACCCACTCGGCTTACGCACCCGTCAACCGCGTGCTTCGACGGCGATTAGATGGGCGCAAACAGAAGAGTACATAGCTGGGCGCCGAACCGAGCGGCAGTAAAGATAGGCAGCAGCAAAGGGATCGGCAGCGGAACGTAATGGACAACGGCACAAAAAGAGGCCATGACGCAAGTAGCGATCGATGAGCAACCGATGAGCAACAAGAGGCTAACGTCGAAACAATGAGTAAGTACTTCATTGCCAATTTTGTCTTCTTCCAGTGCCTGTGGTTCAGTTGTGTGCTCGGTGCCGGAGCTTACCAATGGCACTGGCTAGCGATCGGCGCGGTCGTGCCTATCACGGTCCTGACCTGGTTCAGCCCCCATCGCAACACCGACTTTCTGATCACGCTGATCGCCGTGTGTATCGGCCTGATCATCGACAATCTGTGGGTCGCCACCGGAATACTCGAATATCCGCACAACACTTGGGCGCCCTATTGGATCGGCATACTGTGGTACGGGCTCGGTCTGACCATTAATCACAGCATGGCCTTCTTTCGCGACCATCAACCCTGGGGGTCGATCATTGTCGGCGCCGCTGCTCCGATCACTTATCTGACGGCCCAGAAGTTTGGTTCAGTTGCTATTACCAGCACGCTGCAGATGGCTTTCATCTCGTTGTCCTGGATGGTGCTATTCTACGGTCTGTCGCGATTTTCTTTGTTATTGATCAATACCCAGATGCACGAGAATCAGAGCCAATCCCGCCGCGCGGCTGCGGTACCCACCGCGTCCAAGGGTCCACTCTCCTAGCCTCTTCGTTGAAGTTGGCAAGGGTCGAACGGATCTCGTAGCATAGGCGGCAACGCAACCGTTGCCGCCGATACCAGAACAACTGAGTGAATACCACCCACACCATCGCCGCCTCAGAGGTCAAGACCGGTCTGCGTGCCAAACTCGTTCGGGTGTTTGCGATCCAGGTGTTGATGATCTCTATCGCCGCCATCGTGGGGGTCTACATTACCTATGTCATCGTCGAGGACGTCCTGACCCGCCAGGCCTTGAACGGCGAAGCGGAGCACTTCTGGGAACTGCGTGCCCAGGACCCTGATCAGGCCTTACCCAACACCGCTAACATGACCGGCTATCTGCACCCGGACCCGAGCACGGAGATCCCCGCCGCATTGCTGGACCTGGAAACCGGTTTTGGCCGTGCGGACGCCCTGCCCGATCGCCCGCTGGTACACGTCAGCCAGCGCGAGGGCCTGACGCTGTATCTGATCTTCGCCGAGGCGCAGGTATCGGACCTCGTATTCTATTTTGGTCTCGCGCCGCTGGCTGCGGTCCTGCTCACGGTCTACGCGCTGCTGTTCCTCACCTATCGCTTGTCGGATCAGGCGATATCACCCATGCTGAATCTCGCCCAAGCATTGGAGCGCTTCGATTTCCGCTCCACCGACCGGCTGGAAATTCCCGTGCAACCCGACGACGTCGACCACGAAACCCGCCTGATGGTGGAAGCCCTGGAAGAGTTCAGCGATCGTTTGCAGCAATTCATCGAGCGGGAGCGCACGTTCACACGCAATGCTGGCCATGAGTTGCGCACCCCCATCGCGGTGATGAAAGGCTCGATCGAACTGCTCGGCGGCCAGGCACGTCAATTCGCCGACGACCAACAGAAGGACAACGCCCTAAAAGTGGTAGGACGTATGTCCCGCGTGGTATTGGAGATGGAAACCCTGCTGGAGACGCTGCTCATGCTGGCGCGGGAAGAAAACGTCTTCAGCGACACCCCCACCAGTATTAACCAGGTCATCACGGAAGAGATGGAATTGCTGATCGAAGTGGCGGAGGAGAACAACAATACCTGCACGCTCACCGACGAGGTGGAGTTTTACTGCAACGCCAAACCACGCGTGCTAGGCATCATCGTCTCCAATCTCCTGCGCAACGCTTTGACCTATACCAACGACGGACGAGTCGATGTGGCGATCACCGCCTCTACCATCACAATCCGCGACACTGGTATCGGCATGAGCGCGGAGGATGCGGATCGGGTGTTCACCGCCTTCTATCGTGGCGCTCTGGCCCAGGATATGGTGAAAGGTCAGGGCTTGGGCTTGGCCCTGGTGCGCCGACTCGCCCAACAGCTGGCCTGGCGGGTGGAGCTGAACAGCGCCGTGGGGGAAGGCACCGAATTCCGCATCTTCTATACCGCTTCCAGCGGTTAGCCGAGGACACGGTCAACAGGTCGCGCGCTCAGCGCGAGCACAGCTTCGCTGTTGACAATTCAATGATGAAACCACCGTGCGCGCGCAAGCGAATGCTCGCAGCTTAGCGCTCGAGGCCATGCAACAAGGATTGGCCAGACTGCAAGCAGCCCGGGGCCTAGGCCCTGGCGGGTCACAATTGATCCAGCACAGAACTCGCCGCGCCCTCAAACTCCGCCGTGTATTCCAGCTGATGAATGTAGGTCCGCCGATCCCCATGCAGGAAATGTCGGACCTGGGTGCGTGGCAGCCCATGCTGCCAATCGATCTTCAGGTGCCCCACGCGGACCGCACGCGCCCATTGCGCCTCATCCTGTGCGTACAGCCGATTGCGCCAGGTCTGTTGTGGGGGTTGCGCCTGGGGATAGCGTTGCTGCAGCAGCGCGTTTAACGCACGGTAATCGGCCAGCGCCTGGGGACCGCGATCAGCATCGGTGGCGACGTCATAGCCTGCTTGGAAAAGCCCGCGATCGGGGTCAAAACGATAGAACACTTTCACTTCCAGATTCGCCAGCCTGGCATCGTAGGCGAGATAGCCGATACCGCGATCCGCCGGCAACTCTCCAGCATGCAGAGCGACAACCTCATTCATGGTCATGCCCCAATCTGCGTCGCGAAAATCGGCCGCGAAGCTGGGTAGAGCGCCCAGCAACCAGAGCACTGCCACGGCCAAGACGCAGGCACAGCTCCGTGTGCGCCGCAGACTTCTAAACCGCCGCCGTTCGACTTGATGCATTTCGCACTGAATACTTCCCGACCGGGTGTGCGCCGTATACTTCATCGTCGGTGCTCTCTTCAATGATGGTCTTGACGCAGGATGCTACCATCACGGCCGCATAACGGGCGAGCCCGCCGCCCGACGACGTTCCACAACTAATCGTCAGCGATCCTGAAGCCACGCCCCGATACCGTTTCTATCAACACCTGTTCAAACGGCTTATCGACGATGCGACGCAGGTTATAGAGGTGACTGCGCAACGCATCGGAGTCGGGCACTTCATCGCCCCAGATCTCCCGCTCCAGTTCCTTGCGCGATACCACCGCAGGGGAGTTGCGCATCAGGATCCGCAGGATCTCAAACGAGCGCGGTGAAAGGTTCAGACGCTTGCCCTGACGCAGAGCGATTTCACGCTGGGTGTCCAGCTCTAGGTCGGCAATTTTGTAAACGGTTTCCGATACAACGCCCTTCTCGCGACGGATGAGCGCTTCGATGCGCACCGCAAGCTCGGGCATCTCGAATGGTTTGACCAGGTAGTCATCCGCGCCGACATCAAAGCCGGCGAGCTTGTCGTCCAGTTGATCCCGGGCGGTCAACATCAGCACGGGGGTGGGTTTACGGGCGTCTTCGCGCAGGCGCCGGCAGACCTCCAAGCCGTCGATGCCGGGCAGGTTCAGATCCAGTACGATGGCATCGTAATCTTCGGTGACCGCCAAGTGCAATGCTGACAACCCATCGGACGCATAGTCAACGGTATACTGCTGGGACTCCAGATATTCGCCTACGGTCGCCGCCAATTCATGGTGATCTTCCACGAGCAGGACAAAGCGATGTGCCTGTGATTTTGCC
>JBCCHL010000045.1:0-26658 GCA_039028775.1 Pseudomonadota bacterium
ACCGGCTTGCGCCTGACAAACTCTCCCGTCGCCGCCGCATAGACCAAGGTATCACCCGACAGTCCTTCCGCGGGCGGCGGTAAGAAGAAGCTGGCGCTAGCATCCGCCCGGCCGTAATGCTGGATCACCACAAAGTTCGCTTCCTGGCCGGAGCGGACCTGCACGTCGCGCAACATGTGATCGATGGCCGTACCCTGTTGCGCGGTGGCATCTTCTTCCATCTGGCTGCCGAGGATCACCTCGAACATTTTCTCCTGATCACCGCCAAAGCCAACCATGGCCATGATCGGCAAACCGACCGAACCTGCAAAGCTGAAAAAGCTGCCGGTGAAGGCCAGCACAAACGCAAAGGGTAACCCCCAACTGCCAGCGACCGTGTGGGTATCTTTGACCGACAGCAGAGGATTGTGCCGGCGCAGGGTGAAAATATCCTTGAGCAGGTGGCGATGCATGATCAGCCCGGAGACGGCGGCCACCATCATCATCAGCCCCAGAATACCGGTCAGCAACAGGCCCCATGGACGTGGCAGGTGCAGTTCGGTGTGTACGCTGACCAGGAAGCGACTGAGCGTCCGGTCTTCATCGGTGTAAAAGAAGTCGAGGCCAGAGCCGGTCTGCTGTGACAGGACAGCCCCGGTCTTGGGGTCGATATCAAACGAGGTGCCGTATTCTTCGATCGCCCCATCCGCATTGGTCTGGTGACGGTGGAAGAAGACATTGAGGTCGCCATGGGTGGTCCTGCTGAGCGCCACTTCGTCGACATATTCCGGGTCGACATCTGGCTCCAGCCGGTCGACCACATCCTGGAGGGGGGTTGCCGTGCTCTGAGGATCCACAGCCAGGGGGCTGTCGGTGTTGATAATGCCCGCCGACCAGTGCGAAATCTCTTCTGAGAATACCGCCACCATGCCGGTCACTAGAACCGCATAGAGTAAGATGCCCAGGACAATCCCGGACCATCCATGTATCACCACCAGTTGTTTGGTCGTCTCCTGACTGATCGCCATCAACCTGCTCCGACACGACAAGGATTTGGGATTATCCTAACGCGTTTGTTCAGATGCAACTGATACGCATTCACAAGATGGCCGCTGTTGTCCCGACGCTAAAGATCGTAACGGATTTCGAGTCCTATCACCCGCGGATCGTTGACGCTGAAGAACGCCGGGTTGTTGGTATCGACCTCCCCAGTGCTGGCGTTTGCCGTGAAAAGACCCGCTCGCCCGGCAAAACGCTCATCAAACAGATTGTCGGCAAACAACGCAACGCGCCATTGCTCATTCGCCCACCCAACCGTTGCATTGACCAAGGTGTAGCTGTCCACCTCGTTGGCGGAGAGATTTGCCACATCGGAATACTGTTGACTGGTATGGTTGAGCGTCAGATTGGCGAACACACCATTGGCGTGCCGGTAGTTGACGCCAAATGCTGTGCTCAAATTGGGTGCGCTGTTAAATTCATTACCGGCCAGATTGGCAAAACGTGGGTCCGCCGGGTTGGCCGGATTACCGTCCCCATCGATGGCGAACGGGAAGCTGGTGAACTCTGTGTTTAAGTAGCCTAGGGTAAAGAACCAGTCGAGAGATTCATTCACGGTTTGGCGCAATTCAACCTCCAAACCGTACAGCTCAGAGCCCCCGATGTTCAGGGTTTCCGCGTCGAAGAATCCGCCAGAAGGCCCCGGAACGTTAACTTGTTGGTCTTCCCAGTCTGAGAAGAAAACGTTGGCGTTCAGGACAGCTCCCCGTTCGGGCCACTCGGTACGCAACGCCACTTCGTAGTTGAGCAAATACTCAGGGTCGAACGTGCGGGTGACCGGCACCAGACCCGGTGGCGCATAGAGGTAAGACCCACCCGCTCGATAGCCGCGCGCAACCGTAAACGATAGCGAGACATCTTCGCTAAAGTTGCGCACCACCGTAAGGTTCGGCAGAAAGGCATCGAACTCCGCATCCGGAACGTCTTCGCTACTTGAGGGAAACAGAGCAGTGCACGGAAAACCGCCCAGCCCTGGTACTGCGGGATTTATCGTGCAGCCACCCGGGCCGGTAGATGAGGTGCCTGTGGTTCCGGTGTCTGAAAACTCCTCATCATCAAATCGAGCGCCCACACTAATCGACCAGCGTTCGTTGAACGTATACGAAACATCCGCGAAGATGGCTTGATTGCGGGTCTCATCTTCCTGAACCGTGTCAAAAATCACAAACCCGTCCGCGGGAATGGTCGGAATCCCAAACAGTGACGGTGAGAAGTTGAAAACACCACCAAAAGAACCTTCGGTGTCGAAGTAGTAAGCGCCGATCCACCCGGTCAATTGGCCGTAATCAAAGGCCGCGCGCAATTCCATGGTCCGTGTTTCGTCGGGGGCGTCTCCTTCACCCAACGCGCCAAAGTCCGAGTCCCGCTGCGAGTCCTCAAAGGTACCGATGGCGTACAGCGTCCAATTGGGGTTGATGTCCCATGTGGCATCAAGGGTGTAACGGCTCACCTCGTTGAACTCAAAGCGCTCGCGCGGCCCATAGGTGCGGCTGCCGAAGGGATCGAACTGGCCGAAGGCGGGATCGTCGGCCGAGACCGGAGCGTTGACTGCGTTAAACTCGCCAAACTCGGTATCTACCAGGCTATAGATAAACTCCAGCCGGAACTCATCCACCGGCTCCCACAAGAGCTTTGCACGAGCGGTCAGCTCGTCGCGAAATCGTGTGTTGTTGCCGGTGTCGACATTCGTCACGCCAAAATCCAACTCACGTTGGTCAATCGAGAGGCGGAAAGCGAGCTGATCCTCGATCAACGGTCCGGTCAGCATTCCGGAGTACTGTCGATTGTCTTCGTTACCTGCCAGTACGCGCAGCGCAGCGTCCCATGCGTATTCCGGATCGGCCGTGTTGATGATCACGGCACCCGCTAGCGCATTACGGCCCTGAACCGTGGATTGTGGCCCCCGGAGAATTTCCACCTGCGCAACATCCCACAGATTCGCAGCCCCTTGATTGGCGTTGAAAGAGTTGGGTGAACCATCGACGTATACGTTGGCGGTCGAACCGGTTCCGGTGAAGCCGACCCCGACGAGCGTGATCCCGCGGATCGACAAGTTATTCAGCGCGCCGCTCGCGTCGGTGGACACGTTAGCCGTGCGCAGGATGATGTCTTCGACGTTGAACAACGACTGTTCGACGATGTCGTCAGCGGTGACCAAGGCAACAGAAGTTTGTGTGTCCTGCAAGGACAGATTTTTTTTCGTGCCGGTGATGACAATTTCTTCGATGTAATCATCGCCACCATCGCTGGCGGCCAGGGTCGGCGCCTGGCACAGACCAAACACTAGGAAACTCACCGCACCAAACAAACGCTGCGCACTACGCATCGAACTTGCCTTTGGACCAATCAAAGAAGGCGGCAACCTAGCAGAAATTTGCCAGAATGCAAATGATTCTCATTCGCATCATACTTGTCGACCCATCAAACCTATACCACGCTGCGCATGATTCACGGCATCCTCACAATCGGTCAGGTAAACATAGGCTCATGAGACCAATCAGAATAAAGACCCTCGCCCTCATCGGGAGCCTGCTGATGACCCCACCCCTGCACGCCAACACCGATGAGACCTCGCTGCGTATCGCAGATTTTGCACCAGAGCCGGCCTTTCCACCGTTGCGCTGGCAGGTCGTCAACGACACCGTTATGGGCGGCCGATCCCGTAGCCGCCACGCCATCCGCGATCACGGGTTGCACTTCAGCGGCACGCTCAATACCAACGGTGGAGGTTTCGCCTCGCTGCGCAGCAATCGTGTGAACCATAGTCTCGCCGAGTTCGATCATGTCCGCCTGCGCGTCAAGGGCGACGGCCGCGCGTATCGCTTTCGCTTGTTTCTGGAGCGGGATCGGGCTTCCTATCAGAATGAGTTCACGACCCGCCCTGACACCTGGATGGTGGTGGAGCTGCCCATCGCAGACTTTTACGCCAGTTGGCGCGGCCGACGCCTGAATCGCGCTGCCCCTGCCCCGGGCGACATCCGTGGCGTCGGCTTTATTCTGGCCGACGGCATCGACGGTGATTTCCATCTGGTAGTGGATTGGATCGAATTCACCCGCCGGGTGAGCAACGTCACCCAAGCCAGCGCTAAGCGGATGCGTTTACCTGCCGCAGGCGATCACGATGCATAAGCAACCATAGAAAGACCAATACCAGCGCGAGCGACGCTGAGCCGAGTGCCAACTGGGCTGCGTAGATACGATCGACCTCGTAGACGGCAGTGCCCGAGATCGGGCCGATGACAAAGCCGGCGGACATCGTCGCCTGCATGACGCCCGCCACCTTGCCCTGTTCATCTGCTCCGGCGAGCAGCGACGCGGCGGTCTGCAGACCGGGGGTGGTGAAGCCGAAGCCAATCCCGAACAACACCGAGGCGAGGAGCACGAAAACGTAACTGGTGGCGCCCACATACACGAACATACCCACCAGGATGAGCGGCGGTCCCACCAGCAACAGCAGCGATGCGGGCGGTTTCAGTACCTGGATGACTCCACCCTGCACGATCAACGTGGCGATGGCGATCGCCATAAAACAGAATCCCGTCAAGCGCGCAGTCTCAGCGCTATCGGTGCCCAGCAGATCCTGCAGGTTGAACGCGATGGTCTGCTGCAGGATCGACATGGTGCAGAAGAGTAGTAACGCTCCGCCTAACAAGACTCCCAACGTCGACCAGGCAATCGTTGCAGATGGCTGGTCCGATGAGGTCGGCGGCGCTTTGCTGTGAGGCAACTTCCAGGCCGCCAAGGCTGCCGTGAGCAACCCCAGTACGGCGATTACATATAACGGCGTCAGAACCCCAAAGCCAACAAACAGAGGTACCGAAGCAGGGCCCAGCACCATGCCGATACCAAAGGCGGCGCCCACGATCGCCACCGCAGAGGATCGTTCCTCTTCGCTGGACAGGTCCGCCATCAAGGCCACGGAGGCAGGCTGGATGCCTCCGCCCAGCGCCGCATACATCAGGCGCAGTAGCAGCAGGATGAAAAACACCGTGGTCACCGAGAGCACACTGTCCAGGCCCATCTGCATAACCCCTGCAAATGCCAGACTGATCAGTCCGTAGCAGGTCAAGCCGAACACAATGCTGGGCTTGCGTCCCCAGCGATCTGCGATGCGCCCCCAGACCGTGGAGGAAGCGACGAACACCACGCCCGCGGCTGAGATGATGATGCCGAGTTGAGATTCGCTCATGCCGATCTCGCGGAAGACCGGGCCGGCCAAGGCGAACAGCACGGTCTGTCCCATCGAGAAAGCGATCAGCCCTGGTACCAGAACGGCGGTTGGACGTCGGGGTTGCGCTGAAGACATCAGGTGCGGCGCCAGTAACCGGTCAGATGCATCCGCTGCAGCGCAAGACCGCGTTCGTGTTTCAGGTATTTGCGTACCTGAGCGATACGCTTAGTTTCACCTGCGCCAAAGACAAACAAACCAGCAGACGTTAGTTCGAGACCTGAGACCGCGTCGAGTAGCACATCGGATGTACCAGGATGCGCCTGACCTCGATAGGCCCAACACACTTCGACGTTGTCGCGCTGCGGGAACTCCGGCGCATGGGTGGGATCCTCGGCTTCGAGTATCACCTGGGCCGGCACATCTTGGGCCAGCTCTTCAACGATGACGCTGAGCGCCGGCAAAGCGGTCTCATCGCCGATCAGCAGATAGTGCGACGTGTCCGGCGGCGGCGCGAATGCGACCCGGGGGCCCCACAGGGCGACCTCGTCACCCACCGCCACCTGCATCGCCCAGCGCGATAGCGGTCCGTTGTCGCCGTGCATCACAAACCACAACTCCAACTCATTGAACTGCGCCCGGCGCACGGTGTAGTAGGCACCATAGGGTTTGTCGTCACCCTGCCAACTGCGCCACTGGCTCATCTCAAAATCGGCGGGCAACCCGTCACTGCGATCATGCGGGCGCATAACGAACACAAAAGTGTCTTTGCCAGGACAGTTAAACGTCTCCAAACCGCCACTGACCGTGATCGCCCGCATGGTCGGGGTGAGATTGCGCACGGCGGTCACCACGGTTTTATAGGTCTTGAGTTTGGAGGTGTGCGCAATCTCGGCTTCCATGCTCGTGACCGGGATGCGATCACCGGCCTCCGCGCGCGCTTTGGCGATCAACGACATCACGTTGAATTGCAGACCGGGCAGCTCCTCAGAAGGCTGCGGTAACGGCAAGGCATCGGTCTGCTCATGGCCCGCAGCATCGGTGGTACAGAGGGTCACCAGGTCGGGTGAAACCGCAACGATCTGAGTCTCCGTTGCGTTGTCACGAGGGATCAGCACGCGCGCGATCAGGCCCAGGGTATCGGCGTGGTTGGCATTAAAGTGCTCCACCAACTCCTCGATCTGCGCACCGAGTTCTGCTCTGAATTCTGTCATCGCGTACTCCCACGACCGCTATAGCTGCTGAATGCACATCAGCACCAACGATAACAAGAATCATTCTCAAAGGAGAAGTAGAAATGCAGAGCATCGGCGCAGGGTCTGGCTGCGCGCGGCTGGATCAGCGCCCGCTGCGGATCAGCTCCACGGTTTCGATGGCGCGAATCTCACGATTGAGCGGGCTGAAGGAACCGTAGGCCACCCCCGCCAGATCGATCTGCCCCGAGGTGCGTGGACCCGCGAGAGCGGCGACCAACTGCGCACGGTAAGCGGGATCGTCAAAAAGCTGCGCCACCAGTTCACCGGCTCCGCGTGCAGGCACCTCGGGTTCCGTCAGGCTCTTGCCCGCGGCGACCAAACGCTCGCGCAACGCATCCATGGTCTGCGCGATGTTCGCCAAGCTCGCACACAGCGCATCCCTGGTTGCACGTTCGGCGTAAGCACGACTGGCGAGGACCGCCAGCTCCGCGAGGACCTGCGTGGGGAAGTCCGCATGGTTTCGCACGACAACCATGAGTTGCTCAACCGATGCTGCACGGGTGAGCAATTCCCGCAGGGTAACCGAACGCGCGCTGATAAAACCGAGCAAACAGTCCTGCAACGGCTGCGGTGCCCAATGCCATTCCTGCGCAAACTTCTGCCGCGCCAAGCGGTGTGCGTAGTCCGTATCGAGATTGCCCAACAACTCGCCGAGTGCCAACAGACGGCGCTCAAACAACCCGGCAAAACTATCCGCGGGGTGGGAAGGTGCCGCCTGCGAATTTATGCGCTGCGTAAACGCAAGCACGCTCAATTCATCGGCCGCGTCGACCACATCCGCTTCGAGCAGCTTGTCAGTGGCATAAAAGAAAGAACACCAGGCCGATTCCAGAACGTAGTCGTCGAGCTGCGCTGGGTTCGCAAGCGCGGAAGGCGCCGTCAACGCCTCGAACAGCGCTCGCCAGCGGGACAGAAGTTTGTGGTCGCGGCGGCCACCGATGGCGCGCGCAGCATCGGTGTCCGCTGCCAGCGCAGGACCGGCGCGGTCTTCCACCAGTTGCCCGGCCGCCCGCACATGCCAGGCAAAATGCCGTAGCCCGACGGTCGGCTGTTCGGCGTCTGTGACCCGTTGCAGGTGTGTCAGCGCCTCGCCGAGATGAAACCACTCCGCCGCCGCGAGATAGCCGCCGATGACCCGCTGGATGGTCGCTCGATCCTCAGGGTTTGAAGCTCGTGCCAGCAGTGCGGCCGCCAGATTGCGCCGCAATCCCGCACGTCCGATGATCGATTCCTGAGGGTATAAATCGCTACCGCTGCGACCGAGGAACAGCCCGCGTCCGTCGACCGCTGCACTTTGCAGCGACTCGAAGGTGCTGCGCTCGTAGGGCTTATGGACCGCACCGAGGAACAATTCGCTGTAGTCCTCCGTTTGTGCCGGCAGCACTTCTCTGACCGCCTCAAACGCCGCGCTGTGCGGGTATTGCAGGCGCATTTGCGCCTCGGGCAGCGAACCCAAGACCAGGGTCGGCAACAGGTCGAGGAGCGTCCACTGATCGTTCACCCACTCGGCCATGAGTGCCTGCCCGGCGACGGCACCGACCTCGAGTGTGGGCTCGTGTTGATCCAAATCCCCCAGATCCATGCGGTCGCTGCAATCCAGGATCTGGATCGTGTCGCTGTTGATCGCCGGCATAAACTCATGATCGCGCTCGCCGTAGAGCGCGGCGAGGAGTGCGCTGGGGATCATGGCTTTGTCGGTCACCTGCAGAATCACAGCGATGGCCTGATCTGGATACAAGGGTCGCAGGACCTGGCGTAGCCGATATAGATCTTCCGCACGCCAGGTTTCAACCCCCTCGATCAGCACGGTGACCAGATGCGGATGGGACAGATCGGTGCCGATCAGCAGCGGGCGCGCCCAGCGCCACCAGTTGGCCCGCTCGAAGCGCGCGTAGAATTCCTGCACGACGCTCTCGACGTTGCGGAAGACCTCAAAATCGAATAAGCCGCCAATTCGGCGCAACCAGTGAAAGGCGCCGGGAGCGCCGAAGCGAAGCTTACCGGGCAGGCAGAGGTTCGCCAGCGCGCGGCCGGCGATGGGCAGACCGATCAGCGTGAGCGTGCCATAGAGCAGCGTGTCCATGTTGAGCTCGTCAACAAGGTCGCGCACGGCAAGCGATACGCCGAAGAAATCGGTCAGCACCCAATACAGCCCGCCCAACCCGACCACCACAGCCAATGCGGGTACCCACAGCAGGCGCAGGCGCGCGCGCCATCGTGGTTGTGCATCTAACAGATGTGTATCGAACAGATAGCTCTCCTGATCGTAATACTCACCCGCCTGCAACTTGATCGGCGCGCTACACTTCAGGCTGTTCTGTTTGATCAGCGCACGCACTTTTGGAGCGTCGATCGCGTCGATACGATCCGGGAAACAATCCACAAAGCGCTCGACCAGCTTCAACTCATCGCCGCTGCTGTCGATCAACGTAAACACCGATCGCACGTGACGGCTGTAGCTGTTCAGGGCGGTCAGGGCATCTTCGAACAGCCCTTCGATGCGGACCTGGGTATCGGTGGACTTCTTATCCCGCTCGCGGATGGACAGCGCGCCGCCGGCAGAACTCACCTCAAAAAAGCGTCGCAGCGGTTGCGCCATTGCATGGGTCGCGTCGCTCTCTTGTGCCGGTGGGCTGGTGAGCAAACCAAGCCAGCTATTGAACGAACGGCTGTCCGCACCGATCCACAAAAAGTCCGCCAGCGGTCGGTTGCGGTTCGCACCGTCGGGCATCTCTTCCAGCAACGCGCGATGGGGTTGTTTGGCCCTGCGCTCCTGCTCGAGCGTAGCTTCTGGTAGCGCTTCGAACTCGAAATGCTCCCCCTGATCGAGGGTCCCGGGCGGGTGTGGCTCGGACGACTCGTTCAGAGGGGTGTTGAACCGATTGTCCCAGCAGTAATTGCGATCGAGCCGCGCATCGCTCCCCGCCAGTCCTATGCCGGCGAGGGTGTGCCCATGGCAGCGATTGCCCAGCAATTCCCCCTCCGAGGCAGCCGCGTCATCACCCGCATGGCGCTGCAGGATGATGCCCGATGCATTGGCCCAGCACTCGTTCTCCACCAGGCGGGCGCGGCTGGATAACACATGGATGCCGACCCCTGCTCGATTCTCGTAACAGCGATTGCCGACCAACTCCGCGGCTGACGCCCCCGGGTCGGGGTGTTCAACGTTCCTCTGCAGCGTGATGCCGGCCAGCGAATTTTCCCAGCATTCATTATCCTCCATCCGCGCGTGACTTGAGATCAACGCAATGCCGGAGCCCTTCAGATTGCCATGACACCGATTGCTGATGAGCTCGACCTCCGAGGCTGCTCCATCCGTGTCTGAATCCCTGCGCTGTACCACAATGCCCGCCGTATTAGCCCAGCACTCATTGCCCCTAAGGTAGGCGCGGCTCGATATGATCACCACTCCGGGCCCTTCGCGATTGCCATGGCAGCGGTTGTCGATCAGCTCAGCTTCCGAGCCTGCCGTGGGTGAAACCGAGTCAATCTGCAGGACGATGCCAGAAACATTGGACCAGCATTCATTGCGTTGCAGGCTTGCTCGACTCGAAGAGAGAAGGATGCCGGGGGCTGCTTCATTGGCGTAACATCGATTGCCGATCAGCTCAGCTTCTGACGCCGCATGCGCGGTGTCACGACCCCGCTCCAAGGCAATGCCAGCCTTGTCATTTCCCCAGCAGTCGTTGTCCAGGATCTGGGCGCTGCTGGAAAACAGCAGAATGCCGGAGCCTTCTAGATTGTCATGGCAGCGATTGCCAATCACTTGCGCTTGAGAAGCGGCTTCCAGCGTATCGGGGTCCCGATGTAATACGATACCGCGCGCGTTACCAAAGCAGTCGTTGTCCTGCACCAGCGCCTCGCTCGAAAACAAGACGACGCCAGCGCCCTCACGATTGTCATATAGCCGATTACCGATAATCTCGGCCTGGGACGCGGCGTCCGGACACACCTTACCGCGCTGCAACGCGATGCCGCCGATCGCATTAGCGAAACACACATTGTTCACCACCCGCGCGTGGCTGGATATGATCACAATCCCTGAGCCTTCACGATTATCGTGACAGCGATTGCCCGTGATCTCTGCGTGAGACGCATCGTCGGGAGACGTCGTACCCCGCTCCAGCGCTATCCCGCCCTTGGCATTATCCCAACAGACATTGTCTTCAATTTGCGCACTGCTGGAAAAAAGCACAATGCCAGAGCCGGCATGATTGGCATGACAGCGATTGCCGGTGACCGATGCTTCGGAACCGATTTCCGATTGTTCAGGGTCACGTTGCAGGACAATCCCGGAGGTGTTGGCCCAGCACTCATTGTCCTGCAGCCGCGCGCGGCTTGCGAAGATGACTATCCCGGCACCCGCTGGATGGTCGTGGCAGCGATTGCTAACCACGTCGGCCTCGGAGATCGCTTCCGGCGAGTCGCTATCGCGCTGTAACGCTATGCCGGCCTTAGCGTTTTCCCAGCAGTGGTTGTTCTCCAGCCGAGCCTGACTGGAAAACAAGATGATGCCCGACGAATCCAGATTCTGATAACAGCGGTTGCCGATCACCTCCGCCTCCGCGGCAGCTTCCGGCGACGCGGGGTCGCGTTGCAGGGCGATGCCGCCACCCCCATTGGCCCAGCACTCATTGTCCTCGATATGCGCCTTGCTGGAGAGAATGACAATGCCGGAGCCGTGGCGATTGTCGTGACAGCGATTGCCGACGACCTCGGCTTCGGACGGCGCCTGGAGTGAGTCCGGGTCACGCTGCAGCGCTATCCCCGCCCGTTCATTCCCCCAACATTCGTTGTTTTCCAGACGAGCTCGACTGGACAGCAGCGCAATCCCCGAGCCATTCGCGCTGCCGTGACACCGATTTCCAAGTAGCTGGGCCTCCGATCCCACCTCGAGTGCAGCAGGATCGCGATGCAGAACAATACCAGCGCTGTCGTTGGCGCGGCACTCATTATTCTCCAGGTGTCCGCGGGAGGACCAGAGCACGATGCCTACTATGGTGTTGTCCGCACACAGATTGTCTGTGGCCTGCACAGAACTGGGTGTACCGCTCGCCTCGGGATCGTGGGCGACGCTCAAGCCATGGCGTCGGTTGGCGGTCAGTTGGCTTTGACGTAGCGTCAGTTCACAAGCTTGGACAAAGATCCCATTCGCGCCATTGTCGCCAAAACGGGTGTGCTCGATGGTGAGTTCCTGATTCCGGCGACCGTAGAAGCCATGCTCACGAAGCGCCAGAACCACGCAACCGGTGACGCGGAGACCGCGCCAGC
The DNA here is from genome assembly GCA_039028775.1 of Pseudomonadota bacterium. Lineage (GTDB taxonomy): Bacteria > Pseudomonadota > Gammaproteobacteria > Pseudomonadales > Azotimanducaceae > UBA4421. The sequence continues at coordinate 11,734 of JBCCHL010000045.1, forward strand.
CGACGCTGAAAATACCGTGGTCGCATGCGTCGTTGCCGAGCAGCTCACAGTTGCGCAACGTGACGCCGTCTCCCTCGATCACCACCATGTGTCGCGGTGGGGCCGCGGTATCAGCAGCAGTTGCGTCTGTATCCTTGTCAAATCCCAGCTCAGGATCAACAGCTCGATCCGCGTCGAGACGTGTCTGTGCCTCGCCAGGCTCATTGTGTGGTGTAGGGGTCGTAGTTGCCGGCCCTTCGGGGCCAACTGCTGCCAAGCTCAGATCGGCTATGGTGGCCTGGCCGCGCAGCACTAGCACGTCGCGGTCTCCGGTATACCGCAACCGGCATCCTACCTCGCCCTGCAGGGTGACGCCATGGGCCACGGTCAACGTTGTATTCCCTTGGTAGTCACCGGCGGCAAGGCGCACCGTGTCACCCTCGCGCGCTTGCGCCAGGCAATCCCGTATGCCTAGCCAGCCATCGGTCGGCGCACAGGAAATCTCAGCCACGCGCACCCCGCGCGCGTCGAAGAACGTGCGACCACCCAAGCCGATGACGATAGTGATTGTGCAAGGTCCGTTGCTGTCCCTGACTTCTGTTGTGCGACGTGATGTGCGAATTTCGATTTGACTGTCATTCGACCGACCATCGGTGCGTGATCATCGCATCGGAATCGCGCGTGTCGATCAGCGCGCAAGATTACTGCCCGTCGAAACTTATAACACGGGCCAACACACAGTTAAATCAAATCACAGGGACAAAGAGGAAAGAGGGACAAGGCGCTGGCGCCAGTCATGGGCGGACTGGCGCCGGATGGATATCACGATTCAATCGATGACTTCTACCCGAACACCATCGTCACCGTCCGGACCTTGTTTAATGCGTATCACCTTGGTGACCTGCTTGCCGTCGCCAATAATCTCGTCGAGCGCAACATCGGCGCTGCGGGTCCTACCGCGCCGTTTAAAAGTCACAGCGGCGCGCTCGGCACCTGCCTTGTGCAAGCTCTTAACTACCGTCGGCACATCCGTCACTTTGACGATGTCGGTATCTTCTATCGCGAGGATCACATCTCCCGCCTTGAGCGCACTGTCGGCGGCAGCCGAAGTCAACACCACACCCTTTTCAACCTCGAAGTAGGCGGCAAGGTCTCCGCTGACCTCCATCATGTTGGTCGGCTTGTGATCGATATGCACAAAATCGCGGGCAAAGTTACCGATCCCGACTAGCTCATCCAGATCGATGTCGATATCCGGCATGTTGAAAAACTCTTTCACATGATGGACATGCGCCTTGGTCACCACATCGGTCTGTCGCTCATCGCCGTCGCGCCGATAGGTGATGGGCACTGTCTCTCCAGGCGAGATGGACTTCATGTAGCTGACCAGCGTTTCCATCGCATCGTTTCCATCGACCAGTGAAAGCGCGCCGATACCCACGATGACATCCCCCGCCAGCATGCCAGCCGCTTCGGCGCCACCACCCGGGGTGACCCCGGCCAGCTGGATGCCCTGGGTGTCGTAGTTGTCCCCGAGCAGGATGCCGAGCATGGCTTTGTCGGACTTGCCCGGCTTCACAAATTTCAGTGCATGCAGCTCTGCCAGGCGCCGTGCCGCCTCGTCCAGCTGGCGGCGCACATCGGCCAGTTCGCGTTCGATGTCACCCGCCTGCGGGCTTTGCGGCGCCGCCGGGGGTGCCTCCGGGGCGGGCGCAGCTACAGCTGTTACGGTCATCGTCGCTGCGAAGGCAACCGCGGCGAGGCGCGCCGCCATACGTGTGTAGGGTGTATAGCGTTTCATCACATACTCCTGCTATTCAAACTCTGTAAACGATCGCCACTCCCCACGCGGGCCATCACAAGGCTGCGCAGCACATCTACGCGGTGCTGCCAAAGTACCAGGCGGCGCTGCTCGTCCATCTTCGGCGTATCGTAAAGGCGGGCGATCTGTGCATCGATGTCCACCAAGCGATAACGCAGAGAGCGTTCGGTCGCATCGGACTGTCGCAAGTCCAACGCCGGTGCCAAGGCGCGGTCTGCGGCCTGCATCGCGCCCGCACCCTGGCCCGTCAAAAGACGCTCCAGGTCGCGCGACTGGCGCATCAAAGAAGCCAGGGCGGTGCCATCGTAGAGCGGTGCACTCGCCGAAATCTGCGGTGTGTTGACGGGCTCGCCGGAGGGCAATAGCGCCAGCATGCCGACCAGCGAGACCAGAAACACGGCGGCGGCTGCGGCGAACCGGTAGCGCAGCCAGGGTGGGGTGGCCGAGTGGACACTCTCGACCGGTGCGGCTGTCGGGGCTGTCGCATCCCGCCAGAGCGCGGGATCGATCGTCTCCTGCGGCAGGTCGTTGAGCTGCTCGCGCAGATCGCGCAGGTGCGCGACCAGGGGCGCATCCTGTGGGGTTAGCGCTGCGGGATCGACATCGCGCAGCTCAAGCAGGCGTTGGAGTGCTTGTTCGTCCGGCAATTGATCGTTGCTGTGGTTCACTTTGTGTACCTTGTCGTGAGGGGGTGGCGCCGCTTGCAGCGCGCTCACCCGCGAGGCGCCAGGCGAGCAGCTTCTGATAGGCCCGCGCCAATTGCGATTTCGAGTAACTGGTGGTGTGACCCATCAGTTGGCCAATTTCCTTGTGGGTATATCCTTCGACATCGTGCAGCCACAAGACCGCCCGCGCATCGTCGGGCAGTTGCCCGAGGGCAGCCTCCAGGGTGCGTTGTGCATGGCTGTCGCTTTGCGGGTCGAGCCCATAGCCACCGGCGCTGACCGGTGCGGTCTCAGCATCGGGCTCGTCCAACGCCTCGCGCCGTGCGTGCCATGGCGAGCGCAGGCGCATCAGACAATGGTTCACCGCAACCCGCTTGACCCAGCCGACAAAAGCGCCCGGAGTGCGCACACCCCGGGCCTTCTCGACGACATCGACGAAGGTGTCCTGCACGACCTCCTCCGCCTGGTGGCGATCCTGCAGGATGCGGGTTGCGAGGGTCATGATCGCCGGCGCGAGCACTTCATACGCCCGCACCTGATCGTGCCGGCGCCCGGCGATCACACCGCGCACTAGCAGTTCCGGTAACCGCACGTCAAATCCGCTCATAATGTCGATCTGTCCCTGGTGATGGCCACGCACACCCAATTTCGTGTCTAACTATATAGATGCAATGGCGGGTAAAAAGGTCGCAAAACAAAGCAATTCGCTCGAGAAAGCGCCACATTGGCTTACCTGGGGCTGTGGGGGTAGTATTTGTCGCAGCACGGCGTCAGCAAATCTACGACAAGAGCGCCCCGATGACCATGCAGGCCGAGCGCGAGACCTTAAACGAGAGCCTTATCCGTACGTTTATTCGCTACGGCTACGACGGCGCATCGGTGCGTCTGCTCGCTGCGGCCAGCGGTTTGAGCAAAGCCTCTTTGTACCACCACTTTCCGAACGGCAAACCGGCGATGATCGCGAGTCTGGCGCGTTGCCAGATCGCGGAGCTGCATCAGGCCGCATTTGCGCATCTGCACTATCCCGACGCCGGCGGGTTCATGGCTTTGTCCAATGTGTGTCGCGGTTTTGCCAGCTACTTTCTGCACTACAACGGGCGCTGCCTGCTGATGGCGCTGACCCAGCAGCACTCGACCAATCCGGAAGAACTGGCACCAACCCAGGATCTGATCCGCCGGCAGTTCGACGATTGGACCGCGCAGTTGAGCGAGCGCCTGGTGGAGATCGGCCGCAAGCCGAAGCGCGCGGCGCGGGAAGCCCAGGAGCTGTTGGCCACCATCTATGGCGCCTGTGCGATGGGCCGCTTACTCGACGATCCCGCACACGTGCAGAGGAGTCTGCGACGGCTGGCAAAGTCATATCGCCTCGCGGCCGAAAAACAGGCCTCCTAACCATCACCCAGGCCGACGCAAACCAGCGGAACAGACTTCGTCCGCGGCCTGTTCGCGGCTTCGCCCATACACCGCTTGTGGCGGCTGTCGAGTCTCGCGCGCAGGTGCGACCGTTGCGGCATGCGCCTTACAATGGGTGCTTTCGCAACCGCCCTGGAACTGACATAGAATAGGCGCGCAATCATCACCCAACTTCACGCGCAGCCATTTTTCGATGCGCAGCGCGCCTGCGAAGGAGCCTCTTTTGCGCACGTTCCCAAGTACCCGGCTACGCCGCAACCGCACCGACGACTTTGTGCGTAGGTTGGTCGCGGAACATCGCGTCAGCTGCGATGACCTCATCTATCCCATGTTCGTGATCCCCGGGACGGATCGCGTCGAGCCGGTCACCTCGATGCCCGGGATAGATCGTTTTACCGTAGACCGCCTTGTCAAAGAACTCGAGGAAGTGGTCGCGCTCGGCATCCCGGCCATCGCGCTGTTTCCCAATACCGCCGCCGACAAGCGTTCCCTCGATGGGGCGGAAGCATACAATCCGGACGGCCTGGTGCCCCAGGCGGTCCGCGCGGTGAAAGCCGCACATCCGCAACTCGGCGTGATCACCGATGCCGCCCTCGACCCATACACGACCCACGGGCAGGACGGCATCATCGACGAGGACGGTTATGTGCTCAACGACATCACCGTAGAGGCGCTGTGCCGTCAGGCGCAGGTGTGCATGGAGGCCGGTGCTGATGTCATCGCCCCCTCGGACATGATGGATGGGCGCATCGGGGCAATCCGCCACACCCTCGATGAGGCGGGTGCGATCAACACCAAGATCATGGCCTACTCCGCCAAGTATGCATCCAGCTACTACGGTCCGTTTCGCGACGCGGTAGGTTCGAGCAGCAACCTGGGCGGCGGCAACAAATTCACTTACCAGATGGACCCCGCCAACGGCGACGAAGCGCTACAGGAGATCGCGCTGGACCTCGAGGAAGGCGCGGACATGGTGATGGTCAAACCCGGCATGCCGTACCTGGACGTGGTGCGCCGGGTCAAAGATAGCTTCAAGGTGCCCACCTTCGCCTATCAGGTCAGCGGCGAATACGCGATGCACATGGCCGCGATCGAGCATGGCTGGTTGAACGAAGCGGTGATCGCCGAGTCGCTGTTGTGTTTCAAGCGGGCCGGCGCCGACGGGGTACTGAGCTACTTTGCCAAGCGCATCGCCCAGCACTTAGAGCCGGGCTAGCTTATTCGAACGTCAGGGCGATGCCCGCCTGTTCGAGCTGTTGCACTTCGACCGCCAGTTCCCGGGCGGAAAGCGGGTGTTGCACCAGCCAACCGTCCGGCGCGCGCAGATGGATTGCCTCCGAACCGACCTCGATGGCGATGTCACTATCGTCGGCGGTATGCCCCCGCTCGAGGATGACGCCCAGCCGCAAGAGGCTGCACAACCGTATCAGGGAAGTGGCCAGAGCATCGTTATAGGCGCGAAACGCGAGCAGCGGAATAGAGCGCCTGTGGCCGCGTACCAGCAGCGCCAGAATGTCGCGCTGCAAGCGGCTGAAGCCTTGCAGCCGCGAGTGTTTGATGATGTAACTGCCATGTCGGTGATAGTGGCGCGGGTTCACGCGCACCCCGGCCGTGTGCAACATCGATGCCCAGCGCAGTAAGGATTTCGCATCCTGCACCTGGCGTTCGTCAAATTCCTTATCACCGCCGGCCAACCAACCGTCCGGCACTTGCGCGAGCAACGACTCGACCCGCCGGGTTACGCGTTGAGTGTGGGGCACGTCCGCCCCGAACTGTGCGGCCAGATCGGCCACGCTGGCATCGCGCAGATCGATCCTCTCATCCGTGTCCAGGGCCTCACACACCATGCCATGCAACAAGGACACATCGACGTGTTGCAGGCGCCGCAGGTTCAGAACTTCGAATACAGCGCTCAAGATCGCTACGCCTGCGGGGAAGATATCCACCCGCTCCGGCGCCAATCCGGGCAGGCCTTCCACGGTCCAAAGATTCCGCGTGAGCTCTTCTTCGAGATATTCAAGCCCCTCGCGGGTGATGACATCTTGGGGCCAGCCGTTAAACGCCAACACCATCTGGATCGACTCGATCGTGCCGCTGGTACCAAATACGCGCAGCGCGCGGCCGGTCTGGGCAACCTCTTCCAACTGCGGGTCGGTGCGCAAACGCTCGCGCACCACCGCAAGCGCCTGGCGCTTGGCCGCGCCATAGGCGGAGGTGGATTCACGCTCGCCCGCAAAATGCTGATCGGTTATTTGTACGCAGCCTAGATCCAGGGACAACTCGATCCGCGCGTCGGGCCCCTGGCCAAATCCCATCTCGGTGGAGCCACCACCGATGTCGAGGACCAGGCGCGGCTCGGGTTCGCTCGGCAATTGATGGGCCACCGCACGATAGATCAGGGCCGCCTCGCGGGGGCCGGGGATGATCTCGACAGGTACCCCGAGAATGTCCTCGGCGTCGGCGCAGAAATCCTGCGCGTTTTGCGCCAGGCGCAGTGCACACGTGCCCATCACACTGATCTGCTGGCGCGGCAGCTTGTGGATGCGCTGGGCAAAGCGCTCGAGACACTGTCGACCGCGCTGCATGGCCGCAGCGGTGAGTTGCTGATCCTGAAATCCAGCCAGCAACTGGACTTTCTCTTTCAACTGCTCGAGCACGGCAAAACTGTTCTGCGTGGGGCGCACAATCAGGAGATGAAAGCTGTTCGAACCCAGGTCGATCGCCACCCAGTAGCGGCTTTCGGCATCCGCGTGCAGTTGTGGTGTCTGTTCTTGTTCTGCACTCATTGTGGCGTTCAATAGTATGACTTTTTCGCGTTTTGGGGTTGCAATTGTTACGAGAAAACCCAACCTAATGTTAAACTTATTCGCTACTGATATTCCGAGGAGGCTTTCACCGATGAGTGAAAATATCGTACATACCAATGATGACGCATTCGACAGTGATGTTCTCGGTGCGGATAGGCCGGTCCTGGTGGACTACTGGGCAGAATGGTGCGGGCCGTGCAAGATGATCGCCCCGATCCTGGACGAGATAGCCACCGAGTACTCCGATCGGGTCAAGGTGTGCAAGATCGACATCGACGCGAATCAAGCGACGCCTCCGAAGTATGGCATTCGGGGTATCCCGACCCTGATGCTGTTCAAGAACGGCGAGGTCGAGGCCACCAAGGTAGGCGCTCTGTCCAAATCCCAGCTCCAGGCCTTTCTGGACAGCAATATCTGAAGCTGCGACGTGCGGCGACAACCGGCGCCGCGTTGCCATCCAACAGCCACTTAAGCGAACGGGCCGTGCGCCCGTTCGACTGTCATGTGACCTGACGCACAGCGGGCTACTTTCCGCCACTCAAGCGATAAATTTCCTACATTTATGACAATTTAGTTGCTTTTAGCCTCCGGCAAAAGCCTTGACCCCGAGTCGATTATCACTAAACTTGCAGGGGTAATGTCTAGAGCCGTAAACCCGCAGCATAGCGCGGTAGGGCCTAAGCACTTCAAACCGACTTCCCTTACTTCCCTAACGCAATCGAAGCAGACCGTGTCTGCGGAGTAAGAACAATTAACTCTTGTCGTTGTGTGGCGTTGCGTGCCGCGCGGCTGACGATTTTCAGGTGAGCATCCAAACCATGGCTATGAACCTTTCAGACCTCAAACGCCTTCCCGTTGGCGAGCTTGTTGAGATGGCGCGCGAGATGGGTCTGGACAACGTAGGGCGATCACGTAAGCAAGAGGTGATCGCCGCCATCGTCCGCAAACAGTCCAAAGGCGGCGAGGACATCTACGGCGAGGGTACACTGGAAATCCTGCAGGACGGCTTCGGCTTCCTGCGTTCTCCCGAAGGTTCCTACCTCGCCGGTCCGGACGACATCTATGTCTCCCCCAGCCAGGTACGGCGCTTCAATCTGCGCACCGGCGACAGCATCGCCGGCAAGGTACGGCCACCGAAAGATGGCGAACGGTATTTTGCCCTGCTGAAGGTCGACGAGATCAACTTCAGCGAACCCAACACCAAGAAACACAAGATCCTGTTCGAAAACCTCACCCCGTTGTTCCCCGACGAGCGGCTGATGCTGGAACGGGGCAACGGCAGCACCGAGGACCTCACCGCCCGTATCATCGATCTCATCGCCCCGATCGGCAAAGGCCAGCGCGCCCTGGTGGTCTCACCACCTAAAGCCGGTAAGACCCTGGTGCTGCAGAATATCGCCCAGTCGATCACCGCCAACAATCCCGAGACCGTGTTGATCGTACTGCTGATCGACGAACGGCCGGAAGAAGTCACCGAGATGCAGCGCTCAGTGCGCGGCGAGGTGGTCGCCTCCACCTTCGATGAGCCGCCGTCCCGCCACGTGCAGGTGGCCGAGATGGTCATCGAGAAAGCCAAGCGGCTGGTCGAGCACCAGAAAGATGTGGTGATCCTGTTGGACTCCATCACGCGCCTGGCGCGGGCCTACAACACCATCGTGCCGTCTTCGGGCAAGGTGTTAACCGGTGGTGTCGACGCGCACGCGCTGGAACGACCCAAGCGCTTCTTCGGGGCCGCACGGAACATCGAAGAAGGCGGCAGCCTGACCATTGTGGCGACCGCACTGATCGACACCGGCTCGAAGATGGACGAGGTCATCTACGAAGAATTCAAAGGCACGGGTAACCAGGAACTGCATCTGGAGCGCAAGATCGCAGAGAAACGGGTCTACCCGGCGATCAACATCCGACGCTCCGCCACGCGCCGCGAAGAGCTGTTGATGGGTGAAGAAGAACTGCAACGCGTGTGGATTCTGCGCAAGCTGCTGCACGACATGGATGACATCGCCGCGATCGAGTTTATCCTCGATAAGTTGAAAGAAACCAAGACCAACGACGAATTCTTCAATTCAATGAAGCGCTGACCGGCGTTCGTTGAGCGCCTCCACCGACTACCTGCCCGCGCGGTGCAGCCGTATGCACAGCGCGGACAGCACCGGTTCCCGCGGCAGGGTACCGACCCAACGCATCGATTTGGAGGTCTCACCGGAATTCGTATTTCACGCCGGACAATATCTGGGCATCCGTCTCGATGGGCTCGACGACATGATGATGTCCATCGCCTCGGCACCGCACCGCCTTCCCAATTTAGAACTGCACTACCGACCCACCCCGGGTGATGCCCAATCCGAAGCCCTGGATCGCCTGTTGCGCGATGACACCCAACTGCATTTGAGCGGACCCTACGGCGATGTGCGTGTTTCACGAGACGAAGATTGTCTGCTGATCGCCGGTGGCACCGGCGCCAGCCAGGCGTTTGCCATCGCACGCGACCGTGCCCATCGGGCGGTGGCTGGCAGGACTGACGTGCTGTGGTGCGCCGATACGAAACACGATCTATACGCGGTCGACGAGTTGCAGGCGCTGGCCACCCTGACCACGGTGGTCGATGATCAACGCAGAGCAGCCAACGCGGGCTTGCAGTGGCTGCGCACTCATGCGGGTGTAATGCGCGACGCCAATGTGGTGATCTGCGGCAGTCCGGGGTTTGTCTACGCCGTGCACGACGTGCTCCTGGAGGTGGGGTTTGCGCCAAGCGCATTGCAAGCAGACGTCTACAGCTATGCTCCCCGAGCGTAGCCCCGCATGATCCGACCGTTCCGGACGAACACCGATGCCGACCTGCTCATCGCGGGTGAAGTAGATGCGTTCAGCCGCTCCTATCCCGGTAGCGAGGTGCCGCTTGATCTGGTGACCAATCGCGTGCGTGCGATCGATAGCGGCCAGGTCATATGCTCCGTGCTCGATATCGACGGCCCGCAAGGATATGTCATCGCAACCAAACGGATCGGCCTTGCCAACGCCGAAATTTACATCGTGAGTGTGTACGTTGCCCCCACACAGCGCGGGCGCGGGCACGCGGGTAAGCTGATCGAATCGCTGCTCGAAACCAGTGTAAGCAACGAGGTCATTCTCGACGTGTCGGTGGGAAATGAGGCAGCGGTCAGCAGCTATCAGGCGCTCGGGTTCGAAGTCACACGGTTGCGGATGGTGCGCACCTTCCCCTGAAGACACCCTGGACCTGGACCATCCCACCACCCGCTAGGGCCGGAGCGAGGAAAAGACTGGGTAGACGCCGTCGCAGGCGTCTGCGCCACCCGCACGGCCTGGTAGATATCAAGCGTTCTGCAGCGCGGGGACCTGGGGCAGCCCGCTGAGTGCCTGGAGCAAGTACTGCACACCGGTCTCCTGGTCGTCCATCGCGATACACAAACGTCCCAGCTCGGCGTAGACCGTATCGTTGGCGCGCTGCGCGAGCGAGGCTTCGAAGTGTTGACGTGCTTGAGCGAGTTGATCGGTGCGCATTTCGAGTCGCCCGAGGGTCAGCAACAGATCTGGATCGTCGGCCCTGTGTTTCAGCCAACCATTGACATGGCCGATCTGTTTCGCGCTCTCGCCCCCATCGACCTCACCGTAGCGCAGCACCAGTTCCGCGTTGTATTCCTTGTTTATACTCATCCGCAGTACCTCTTCGGACAAGCGGCCGGCATCGGGCCTACCCTGCTCGAGAAGCTGATCCACCCACTCCTGGATGAGAACGGCATCGGTCTGGAGGGTCTTCGGCAGCGCCTTAACAGATTGCTCAACGTGGGCAGGATCCATGATCTTAGCATGCCAAATACGAGTGCTCAGCGCCTCCAGCGCAGCCGTGTCCATAACCTGGTGTTTCTTCAGGTCCCCCAGCATGCGCTCCAACGCTTGCCAGTCGTTCAGCGCTTCACGGGTCTCCGCCAGCATACCGAGCACCGCACGGTGCTTCGGCGCGCGCTTGCGCAATTCTAACAATATTGCCAACGCTGTTTCGTACTGACCTTCTTCCATGTTGAACTCCGCCTGGGTCAGCCCGACGGCGAAACGCGCCCCCGGGGTGGACTCCTGAGCGGCCAGCAGATATTCGTCGCGCACCTGATGTTCGCCCAATTCATGCGAGGCTCGCGCGGCATTGAGATAATTGATCAACGGCGTTTCCGCCGCTCCCGCGGCACTCACCAACAGCTTGCGCGCTTCCTGCCAGCGTCCCTCGGCCATGATCAGCAGTCCCCGCACGGTTGCAGAGCGCGCCGCTCGGACCTTACGGGACAGAAAAAAGCTGTTGAGACCGCGCTGGCTCTGTAGCACCCGCCGAATCAGCCATCCCGACAACCAGAAGAAGAGCAACAGACCGATCACCAGCAGGATTCCCACCCACAGGCTAGTCTCCACCACATACTCTGCGTAGCTGATCATTACGTATCCCGGGTCTCGCGTAACGAGCAGACCGACCAGACCGCCGAGGATCAAGGCCACCAGCACACAGACCAGCACAAACATCATGTTGCACCCCCATCGGCGCTGTCTGCCGGGGCGGCTTCTTCAACGTCGGGCGCGCCGGATAAGATGCGTTTCAACTCCTGCAAGGAGCCGGACACATCGGGCAGCGGGCGTGCCAGATCGGTGTTCAACACCGCATCGATTTCATCGAGAATTCCCCGCACGGCCGGGTCGTCAATGTCCATATAGCTGGTGAGCGTATCCCGCGCCGTGCTCAGGCTTGTCTCGAACACAGCCTGCTGACGCTTGAGCGCTGCGAGCTGCGCCTGTTCAAACCCCAGGCGCAGATTCAACTCGAGGTAGCGTTCTTCGTCCGGCGCCAGGAGCGGCTTGATGGTCTCGTCGCTGCGCAGCGTACGGACGCGGATGAACTTTTCCAGCTCGCCATACAGCACCGTCCACACGTTGGCCTCTTCGGCGACGGGGGCTTGTTCGGTGAAATATTCGGGGCTTTTGAAGGGCAGCGTCGCGAGGCGATTCTTGATCGCTTCCAGGCGCAGATAGACGCCCTGCAGATCGTCGCGGCGCACCTGCTTCAACGCCACCATCTCGTCCGCCAACCGGGCGCGCACGCGATGCAGGGCAAAGTCATCCAGATCCTGCATAATCTCATCGGCGACGGTGAGCAGCCGCAATGCTCCATCGGAATCCTGCTCCATCAGCACACGATGATTGGCGATGCGCAGCAGATACTCTGCCTCGGCCAGCTTCCATTCGCTCTGCGACGGCGGCGCGGCATCCAGCGCTTCGGCCAGACGGTCGATGGTGGAGTTTTCGTAGGCTGCGAGTTGGCGCGCCTGCTCATCGGTGGCGGTCTGCAACGTGTCCCTGGTGGTCGCCTCTATCTTCTGCAGCCGTGCATCGACCCCCGCACTCACCGAGGCGAGGGATTGCTCCAGGCTCTGACCCTGCTCCCGTAGCGCGGCAGCAGGATCCTGGTAGATCAGTTCGTAGTAAAGATAGCCGACCCCGCCGGCACCGAGCAGTGCCAGCAGCAACGCCAGAAACGCCAATCCCCGTCCGCCTTTGGCCGCAGTCGCGACCGGGGCCTGCTGCGCGACCGACGCTTCCTCGGACGGGTCAACAGAGTTCTCCGACGGCGCGGCTTCGGCCGCCGCCTCAGGCATATCCTCTGCGCCGGACGCTTCGACCAGCAGGTCTGTGTCGCCTAGCGCGGCCTCATCGAGATCGGTTTGCGCAGGCTTGTCTGCGTCTTCTTGCATATCTTTTTTGTCAGTCATGTTAAGCAGTGTAGTGGTTGTTCTTCCTGTGATCTATCGATGTTCGCACCCGATCGCACCCTTGCGTTGTCTCATCGCAGCGCACCGACATCCACACGCTAACGGCGCTATGCCAGCAGTTTCGCCAGTCGCTGCACCGCCGCGAGCGTCGCCGCGGGACTCGCATCTTGCGCTCGCTCTATCGCGCGGTAACCCGCACCGCGCGCCGCCTCCTCGATGCGCTCCGAGGCGACCACCAAAGCGGCGCTGTCGGCAGGGCGCAAACGCTCGACCTCGCGAAGCCCCTCCAGCGACGCGACCGCGACGATGTGCACCCCGCCGAGCTGCTGTGGGTCTACCCGGCGTGGTCGACGCCGATAACAGCTCAACTTGAAAACCGCCAATCCGCGGCTGGTCAAAACCGCGGGCAGCAACTCGCGCCCGCCTTCTCCGGCGAGCAGCCACACCACCCCGCGCTTCAGCGCAATGACCTCCGCCATATCGAGCACACCTTCCGACGATGCTATCGTTGGTGTGATGACTTGTTGAACCCGTTGGTCGCGCAACTTCCGCGCCGTCTCCGCGCCGATGCCGACGTGCGGTATCGCCGGCGAGAAACACGCGGCCATCGCGTAAGGCACAACGGCATGGGCGGACAGCGCGATGACCAGGTCCGGCGTCGGCAGCGCCGCGCAGGTCATCCGTTCCCCGGTGGCAACGTTCTCACAAGCCGGTAGGTCCGGGACCTCGATCTCGAGCACCGGTTCGACCAACACGGTAAACCCGGCCGCGCGCAATACAGCGGCCGTGTGCGAAGCGCCCGGTTCGGTCCGGGTTACCCATACCTGTGGGTCGCGCGCGTGCGCGGCTGAGGCCGGCATCTTCCTAGGCCGTTGGCCCGGCTTGTCCCGCGTCGCGCAGCACCTCCCGCGCCCCTTGGGAGTAGAGATCGGAGACCACCTCGTCGACCACCTCGGCCACGCTCGCGGCACGCGCTTGCGCCTTGAGCAGCCGGCGCCCATCCGCCGTAGCGACCAGTGCCTCCAGACACAAATGTCCCGTCTCCCATCCCGCCTGAGCCGCGATCGGCAGCGAGCAATCCGCACCCAGGGCCCGGCTAACCCCGCGCTCCGCGGCGACACAGGCTGACAGCGGATCGTCGTTGAGCGGACTTACCCAACGCACGGCAGCGTCATCGTCCGGAGTCTCGATCGCCAGAGCCGCCTGGCCAGGCGCGGGCAGGCACAACGTCACCGGCAGGGGATAGGCGTGCGGGGGTTCGATCTTGAGCCGGGCGAGGCCCGCGGCGGCGAGCACGATCGCGTCAAACTCACCATTAGCAAGCTTCTGCAGGCGTGTATCCACATTGCCGCGGATCGGGCGCATCTGCAGATCCGGGCGCAATGCTGCTAGCTGCGCCTGGCGGCGCAGGCTCGATGAGCCGACCACCGCGCCCTGGTTGAGCGGCGCCAGGGTCGCATCGATGTCGCCTACCTCCACGACTGGCGCGCGGACGATCAACACATCGCGCACGTCGGTACGATAGGCAAACACCGGCAGGCAGAAACCCTCGGGGACTTGGGCCGGCAGATCTTTCGCCGAATGCACGGCCAGGTCGGCGCGGCCTTCGAGCATGGCGACCTCCAGCTCTTTGACAAACAAGCCCTTGCCGCCGATCTCGCTCAACGGCGCCTGCAGCCAACGGTCGCCTTTGGTGGTGATCTTCACCAACTCGACCTCAACATCGGGGTGTACACGGCGTAATTCAGCGGCGACAAACTCAGCCTGCCAGAGTGCGAGCTTGCTCTGCCGCGTGGCGATGCGCAGCGCCTTCGTCATAGCTGCTTGATCTCCCGTCGCACGCTCGGCAGATGCCGCCGTGAGATGTCCACCATCTCTTCGAGACCCCGCAGCTTGACCGCCACGCTGCCGTCACCAAGTTTGTGCACACCTTCTATGTGGCGCTTGGCCACCAGCGCGTTGCGGTGCACACGGATGAACTCCTCGGCAAATTCGTCTTCCAGTTCGCGCAGCGTCTCATCGACGATGATCTCCCCGGCACCGTAGCGCACGGTCACGTACTTCTGATCCGCCTGAAAAAAGCGCACGTCTTCGAGCGGGATCAGCTCGATACCTTTGTGGGTCCGCGCGGAGATATGCGAACGCCGACCGCGCTCCGCGGCGTTGAGGGCGGCTATCTGGGCGCGGTTCAAGCGCACCGCCTTATCCAGGCTGGCCTGCAGGTTGTCTTTGCGCACCGGTTTGAGCAGATAGCCTACCGCCTGCAGATCAAAGGCCTGGATCGCGTGTTCTTCGTAGGCGGTGCAGAAGATCACCGCCGGGGGTTCGGACAGTTCCAGAAAGTGACGAGCGGTTTCCAGGCCGTCCATGCCGGGCATGCGTATATCGAGGAGCACCAGGTCGGGAAGCAATGTATCGCACAGACGCACGGCTTCCGCGCCATTCGCAGCCTCGCCGACGACCTCGTGGCC
>JBCCHL010000046.1:0-26138 GCA_039028775.1 Pseudomonadota bacterium
CAGCGGATGACCTTTTCGGCCTGCAGATCATCGATCTCCAGATCGGTAAATCCGTACTCCTGCAACACCTCGCGTGAATGCTCTCCCAACTCAGGCGAGGCGCGGAAAATCTCGGCGGGGGTGTCGCTGAACCGCGCCGGTGGACGAGCTTGTCGCATCGGTCCCGCCCAGGGGTGGTCGAATTCCCATAGGGACTCCATGGCCTTGACCTGGGGATCGTCGATCACCTCGTCTCTTGGATTGATCTGCGCAAACGGCACCTGATTCTCCTCCAGGCGCTGCACCAGCTCCGCCGTGCTGAATCGCGCGTAGGCGACGTTCAATGTCGCCTGCAGCTTCTCCATATCGATGCCACTCTCGGTCATGTATTCCGGATCTTCCAGGATGTTCGGCAATTCCAGACAGCGGAACACACCCTGCCATTCGTCCGCCTGCACAGGCATCGTGCAGATGTAGCCGTCACTGGTCTGGCGTACAAAGTTGGCATGCGTCGCAGGGGGCACGTACGGGACATCGTCACCCACAAAGGTCCAGTTGAGCATGTTGTCCGGCCACAGAAAGAAGAGTGCGGCATCCAGCATGGCGATGTCGATGCGCTGGCCTGCACCGCTGCGCTCTCGGGCAAACAAGGCGGAGGATATGCTCTGGGCTGCCGCCATAGAGGTCAGTTTGTCGCAGATCAAGGAGTTGACCATCACCGGGCGCTCCTTGCGCGGATCGGCTTGCAGTGTTGCCATGCCGGACACGGCTTGGATGATCGCGTCATAGACCCGACGGTTGGCATACGGACCGGTCGCGCCGACGCCGTTGATCGAGGCGAAGATGAGCTTCGGGTTTAGAGCCTTGAGCGTGTCATAGTCGATCCCCAGCCGCTCCATTACTCCAGGCCGATAGTTTTCCAGGACCACGTCGGCCTGCGGGACCATGCGTTTGAACGTCGCTTTGCCCGCATCGGTTGACAGATCGATGACCATGGAGCGCTTATTTCTGTTCATCATCGCGAATGCACCGCTCACCCCGTTTCGAGAGATCGCCAGGGCTGATCGCATCCAATCCCCGCTGGGTGATTCGATCTTGATCACGTCGGCACCCTGATCGCCGAGGATCGATGCGCAGATCGGACCCGAATAGATGGTGGTTAAGTCCAGAATGCGGATGCCGTCGAGCGGGCCTGCCATGCAATGCGCTCCTTTGAGGATTGGTGAAATCGTATGGAATCGACCGCTGCGAAAGCGTCGCACAGCGCGAGCAAATCAGTTCGCCCTCCGCGCTCGTCTCTCCACAAAGTCAGTGTGCCTCATTAGACGGTGTGTTGAAAAGATGCGGGGAGGAACGCAACATCTCAGTCTCACGAGTGAGCCGGGGTAACCTGTGGAAGGCGCGAACACCCTGTTGGAGCAGGCGATTGACAACAACATCAGCTGGTATCGCCTGATCTCACGGTGTCACCGACGCAACTTTCAGGAAACCGCCGACGCATGGTTCTGTGCGACGCCAATGCCACCCTACTATTCCAACTACCACGTGCGTCGGCGCTCGAACGCGCACATCGACCGTATCGCGCGATTGGTGAAACGCACCACCCTCTCCCGCTTTTCGGTCGCGGACGCCTATGCCGAACTCGATGCCGAGCAAATGCGCAGTCTGGGGTTTCGCTCGCTATTCCATGCTCAGTGGTTTGGCGGAACGACGTCAGCGGCCGATCCCGCAACCGCGTTTCGCTTCCGGCGCGTCAGCAACAGTTCGGGCTTGCACGCTTGGGAAGAGCGCTGGCGGCTCTGGAGTCCAACGGACTTCCCCCGACTTTTTTTGCCGCCATTGCTCGAGGTCGCGGGCTTGGATTTCTATGATGTTCTGGACCAGCACAATCCTGTGGGAGGTTTTGTCAGCTTTGCGGCAGACGGGGTAAACGCGTTGTCCAACGCGTTTGTGAGTAGGCTGGCCGCCGATGCTGAGATCGTCGGTCAAATGTTGGCGTTTATTACCAACGCTCCCGGGAACCACGCAGCCACGGTGGGTTATGGATCAACCGCCCAGGTCGCGGGGCTTGCTGCGTGGGGTCAGAATCCTCTGGGCGCGCATCGCGTCTGGCTGCGTGGTTGAAAGGATGATAATGGCTGCAAATATCCTCTTGCCCGCCTTAAGAGCAGGTGTTTGCAGGCTCGCTATGCGCCATTAACCACGGCCCAGCCGGTGCTGGCGGCGTTTTCCGCGTAGGGCCGCTGTTCCAACGCGGTCGCCGAAGAAGCGTTACCGTCCAGGCCCCGCTTGTAGACCCCTTGGCAGATCGCGCATAGGCGAAACTTGCAGAACGCGATGTAGAACGCCCAGTTGTCGACCCCGCTACGACCGGTGCGTTCGCAGTAGGCGTCGATCAGCGCCTGTTCTTCGGGGATGCCCGCCGCCTGCATTTGCGCGCGGCTGAATTCGGAGCCATAGAAGGACTGGCAGGCATAGGCCAGATCGCCGAGGGGATGTCCGATGGTGGACAGCTCCCAGTCGAGCACGGCCTCGACCTCAGGCGTGTGTAAGCCGGTCACAACGTTGCGGATGGTGTAGTCCCCGTGCACGATGGTGCTGGTGTCGTCGTCGGGAATGTTGGCGCCTAACCAATCCATCAACGCGTCCATATCCGGTAATGGGTCGGTTTCCGCCGCCCGGTACTGTTCGCTCCAGCGCCGCACCTGTCGTGCGAAGTAGTTGCCGGGGCGGCCGAAGTCTGCGAGGCCCGCGGCCTGATAGTCGACGCTGTGCAGGCGGGCTAGGACGTCGATGTAGTTCATGTACAGCGTGTGCAGATCTCGCGGCGGCAATTGTGACTCCATGGCAGACATGATGATGCGGCCATCCACCCACTCCATGACAAAAAACGGTGTGCCGATGACGCCCTCGTCTTCACACAACACGTCCATGCGGGGTACGGGCACGTCGGTGTCTTGCAGCGCTGCCATGACCCGAAATTCCCGTTCCACCGCATGTGCGGATTTGAGCAACTCGCCGGGTGGCTTCTTGCGCATCACCCAGCGTTGTCCGCCCGCTTCCAGAAGATACGTGGGGTTGGACTGGCCGCCTTCGAACTGGCGCACTTCCAGACCAGTGGGAAAGCCCGCCACGTGCTCGCGCAGGTAGGCTTCCAGGCGCGTCTCATCCAGGCGATGTTCCGCGCGCACTGCGGTAATTTCAGGAGCGTTGGGGTCCATGTTTACTCCATATGTGTCAGTGTGTTAATGCGTCTGAGTGTTAGCCGCGTGGCGGATGGGCCCGCACGGCCTCCTCGTTGACATCGGTACCCCAGCCCGGTCGCTCGGACAGCACCAACTCGCCGTTTTCTATTACCGGCGGGTGGGTGACCAGATCGTCCTTCCAGGCGACGTCGTCGATGTCGATCTCCATGATGCGGAAATTGGGCAGGGCGGCGCAGAAGTGGGCGCTCATGGCACTGCACAGATGCCCGTAGAAGTTGTGGGGGGCCACGTTCACCTCGTGGGCGTCGGCCATGGCCGCAATCTTGTAGCTTTGCCACGCGCCATTCCACGGCACGTCGATAATCGCCACGTCCATGGCGTGCTTCTCGAAGTAGGGGCGGAACTCGCGAATCCCATACAGCGATTCGCACGAGGCCAACGGCAGGTTGGCCTGCTGGCGAATGTAGGCAAGCGCATCCGGATTGAACATATCCAACTCGAACCAGAAGAGGTTGAACGGTTCGAGGGTGCGCATGACTTTCAGATAGCCTTCGGTTTTAAAGTTGAAGTTCATATCCAGCAGGATGTCGACGTCCTCCCCGGCGCCCTCGCGCAGGGCGCTCATCTGGGCGGTCAACGCCTGCAACAGCGGGGTTTCCGCGTTGAGTTCAGGCGCACCGGGCGCGTTGGGTTGGCGCGCAAATCCGGGCCCGTGCACGTGGGGCTTAGGGTCGAACATGTACATGTTGCACTTCAGCGCGCGAAATCCGGCTTCTTTCACTTCCGCACCCAATTCGACCAACTGCCGTACATCGGTGAGTTGTGGCTTGTTGATGAGCTTGGCGGTCGCCTCGTTGAAACGGTAGGTGCCGCAGTGCGACCAATATAGCGGCAGGCGGGTACGCACCGGACCACCGAACAGGGCGTAGACCGGCAGGCCCAGCGCTTTGCCCTTCACGTCGAGCAGGGCATTTTCTATCGCGGCGATCGCCTGCGCGTTGATCCCTCCCGGGGCTTGGCGCGTCATGGCATACAGACGCGCGAACAGTTGTTCGTGCGCCAGTGGATCGGCCCCGATCACAAATGGTTTGAGTGCTTCGATGACCGCGCTGACCCCACGGCTGCCGTAGGATTCGTTGTATTCGCTGTAGCCGATGATGCCGTCGGATGTGGTCACCTTCAGAAACGAAAACACCCGCCAGCCCGCATCGCAGTGCAGTGCTTCGACCTGATCGATCTGCATGGTCTGCTCCCTCCCAAGAACGCCTCAACAATAGCACGAAAAACCAGTACTCTGGCAGGTGAGCGCAGTCCAATGTACGACGGGGAAACAGCACAGGGGAGAAGGGCGATGGCGATAGAATTTGAGATTCGGCCGGCGCGCGCCGAAGAGATGCATCAACTGGGATTGATGGGCTCGTATTCTTATGGCGGGGCGTTCGGCGATGGGCCGGACAACATCACGGCCACCTCCAACCAGCCAGAATGGACGCTGTGCGCATTTGACGGCGCGACTATGGCGACGTCTTTTGCCGCATTTCCTTTCACCATGCGAGCCAACGGCGCCGGGATGGCGATGGCTGGCATCTCGGCGGTTGGCACGCGGCCCGAGTATCGGCGCCAGGGCCTGCTGCGCAAGATCATGACCCAGGCGCTGGCGGATGAGCGCGATCGGGGTCAGAGCCTCGCGTGTCTGTGGGCCTCCCAGGCGGCGATTTACCAGCGCTATGGCTTCGCGATGATGGGTGCCAATCGTCACTATCAGGTGGATACCGTCGACATCGCGTTCACCGACGGCGACGAAGGTGCGCATCAGGTGCGCCGCTTGACGGTGGCCGAGGGGCTGGATCATGCCAAGGCGGTGTATCGCAACTTCATCGCGCCGCGCTTCGGCTATTTGCATCGATCGTCTGTTCTGTGGCGCACCAACGTGGTGGAAGAGACCGACGAGACCGGGCCGATCTACCTGGCGCTCGCCTTCGACGGCGACACCCCGAACGGCTACATCGCCTACTCGCTGCGGGCAGTGGGACTTACGCATCGGGCGCGCAGCCAGGAGATTGTGATCAAGGACTTCGCCTGGCTCAACATCGACGCCTATCGATCGCTGTGGACGTACATCGGGCGCCATGACCTGGTCGGCCGGGTGCGCTGGGAGAATGCGCCGATGGACGATCCTGCGCCGGAGCTGTTTATGGAGCCGCGCATGCTGCACTGCGAAGACCGCGAAGGCAGCTGGATGCGCATGGTCGACGTGGGCAGCGCGCTGGCACAGCGGGGTTATGGTGGTGCCAGCGGGCAGATACGCATCGGTATTGTCGACGACGGACTCGCGCTGTGGAACAACGCCACCTGGGCCCTGGCCATAGACAACGGCCAGGCGCGCTGCGAGGCCACCTCCGCCAGCGCCGAGGTTGAGATCAGCATCAAAGGTATGTCCTCGCTGTTCTCGGGCATGCGCACCCCGGCAGCATTGCGGCAGATGGGTGCGCTGACCGCCAGCGATGGTGACGTTGCGCATCTCGCTCAACTGTTCGCGGTGCCGGGTATGCCACACTGTCCGGATCACTACTAGCGCGTTCAGCGCGGTTGGGATCGTGTTGAGTCGCAACAACCCCCACGGTTAGACTAGGCGTGGGGAGAGTCGGTCGCCACGGGGGGCATCTCAACGTCGTTTTGCCGCCACGCTCGCTCAAGCTGTGTTTGTAAGCTTGGTGCCAGCGAAGGTTCGTCGCTGGGGACATCAAACAGCGCCAGACGCACAAAGCGCGCCACGGGCGCGAAGAGTGGCCGACGCGCTAACGGCGCAACTGTTGATAGACACAACCGATGACAAAAGACCCAGACAATCAGACCTAAGAACGCTGACCAAACAACGTAGACACAACCGCTGAGAGGAGCCACATGGCCTATAACCTACCGATCCCGCAACAGGGGACACACACCCAGCCGTTCTGGCAGGGTGCCAAACAGGGCAAGCTGATGCTGCCGCGCTGCTGCGATTGCAACCGCGTGCACTGGTATCCGCGCTTCCTGTGTCCCTTCTGTCACTCCGACAACCTCGAGTGGGTCGAAGGCAGCGGCGAAGGCACCATTCACACCTATGCGGTGCAACACCTGGCGTTCGGACCGTGGGCGCAAGAGGCGCCCTATGTCACGGCCTATATCGATCTCAACGAGGGCGATCGTATGCTCACCGTGCTGCGGGGGGTCGATCCAGAAAAGCCGGAAGACATCAAAATCGGTACCCGGGTCAAAGTCGAATTCGAAGCGGCGGACGAGGATACCCACATCCCGTTCTGGCGCGTGGTAGAGGAGTAGCGTATGCCTGGCACATTATCTAGAGCGGCGGCCATCGTCGGTGCGGCTGAGGCCAATGAGATCGGATTCCTAGAGACGCCGGTGACCGCGTTGCAATTACACATCGAAGCGATCAAAAACGTCACAGAACAGACCGGCATTCCGATCAGCGCCATCGAAGGGGTGTTTTCCACCGGCTGGTCCTCGGAGTTGTGTGAACATCTGAACATCACCCCCAAATACATCGACACCACCGCCGTTGGTGGGTGCTCGTTTGAGATGCATGTGCATCACGCCCTGGCGGCGATCCATGCGGGTATCATCGATATCGCACTGGTGAGTCACGGCGAAAACGGTCATTCGGCCCGACAGATCGGGGGCCGCGGCAGCGGCAACTATGGCCGTGGCGGCGGCGCCTCGTCGCCCGGGGCGGAGATGACCGGCGCCTACGGCCTGGGTGGCGCGCCGTCACAATACGCGCATGCCATGGTACGCCACATGCACCGTTTCGGCACGACCAGGGAGGACTACGCGCACGTGGCCAAGGTCACGCGGGACTGGGCGACGCTGAACCCGCGCGCGGCGATGTACTCGAAAGAAAAGCATCCCTTCGGCGGACCGATCACCGTTGCCCAGGTTGAAGAGTCCCGGCTGATCGCCTGGCCGTTGACCATCCTGCATTGCTGCATGGTCGCCGACCACGGCGGGGCGGTGATCGTCGCCAGTCCCAAGGTTGCAGCCAGCCTGCAGACCCGCCCTGTATGGATCGCCGGTGCGGGGGAGAGCATGGGACACTCCAATATGCTGGAGATGGACGACTTCACTGCGACTTCGGCGGCCAAGTCGGCGCAGTCCGCCTATAGCATGGCGGGCATGGGGCCGGCCGATATGGAGATGGCGCTGATCTACGATTCCTTCACCATTACCGCCGCGATCACCGCCGAGATGCTCGGTCTCGCGCCGCGTGGTGAGGGCCACCTGTTGTGGAAGGATGGCCGCGCAGCGCCGGGCGGCAGCTTCCCGATCAATACCAATGGCGGTGGTTTGTCGTTCAACCACTCGGGCATGTATGGCATGCCACTGTTGATCGAAGCCTATCGCCAACTCTCGGGAACCGCCGAGGACGGCGTGCACGGCGATCCGGGTAAACAAACCAGCGCACGCACGTGTATCGTCAATGGCACGGGCGGTAGCCTGTCGACCACCGGCACACTCGTGCTGGTCGCCGATGAGTGACCCGACGGACGGTTAGCGGATGAGCAGTACCGTACTCATCACCGGTGCTGCCGGTGGTGTGGGTCGCGCCGCCGGTGCGCGCCTGCGCACGCAGGGCCACACGGTGATCGGCCTGGATCGTAACCCTTCGCCGGAAGCAGACCATGCGGTGGACGGCGACCTGCTTGAGCGTGCCTGTGTCCAGCGCGTGTTTGACGACTATGCGATCGATACGGTGATTCACCTCGCCGCGTATCCCGACGAAGCCGACTTTCTGGAGCACCTGGTCGCACCCAATGTGACCGGCCTGTATCACGTCTGCGACGCGGCGCGAGCTGCGGGGGTAGGGCGCCTGATCCTCGCCAGTTCCATCCAGGTGGTGACCGGTCACAAGTGGGACCACGTGGTTTCCGTCGAGGATGGCCCTAGGGTCGCCAATCACTACGCGCTGACCAAGCTCTGGGCGGAGCAGCTCGGAGAGATGTACGCACGCTGCTACGGTCAGCAAGTGATTGCCGCCCGCCTGGGCTGGCTGCCCCGCAGCCCTGCGCATCACGACGAACTGCAGGCCAGCCCGGTCGGGACGGATGTGTTTTTGAGTCATGACGATGCGGGACGGTTCTTCACGGCATGCGTGGAAGCCGAACTTACCGCTGGACAGTTTGAGATTCTGTTCGCCACCAGCAAGGCGGTGAACGACATGCGGGTAGATCTGGAACCTGCGCGCCGAGTGGTGGGCTTCGTCCCGGTCGACACTTGGCCCGATGGGATACGCTTTAACGAGGATGGGTACGTCGCGCCAGCGTGATGGCAGGGGCTTGGGGATTTTTGTGTGAGATGAATGGGTATGAATGACAGACGGTTCGAGCAACACCATGTTGATGCATGGCGCGAAGATGGTTTTGCGCTGATCCCGGATTTTTTTGCACTTGGAGAGATTGAACCGCTCAGGGCCGATTTTGCGAACCTTTATGGCGCCTACGGCGACATAGATGGCGTGGGTCAGATGATGAACGTCAAAGCTCCCGGAGACATCGGCAAGACTAACTACAAGCAGTTCCAACACATCGACAAGTTACCCTATGATGGTTCCGCGGCGCTCAATCTGATTTCGATGCATCCCGCGTTGATCGAATTTGCCAAGGCGCTGCTCGACACCCCTCAAGTACACTGCTACCAGAGCCATACCTGGGCCAAATTCACCGGCGAGGCAGACTTTGACCAGGCGTTTCACTGTGACTTTGGGAATCACACATTGCTCGTGCCGGCGGACGAGGTGCGGATGCGTACCGTCGACTTCATCTTCTATATCACCGACGTGACCGATGACCTGGGCGCGCTGCACTACGTCACCAAGACCGATGCTGCTAAGGTGCTCGATCCCGCTGAGGTAATGATCCCGCCGGAGCGTCAGCAGGCCCTCAAGGCGATGGAGCGTTCGGCGGCCGGCCCCAGCGGTACGCTGGTGGCGCATAGCATCGATACCGTACACCGGGGCACCAATCTGACCCGCCCCAATGGTCATCGCTACACCATGACCGTGGGCTACAAAGCCGCAGGTAACGACATGATCGGTTTTCATGTCTGGCAGACCGGCCCTGACCGCCCGTGGAACAATGTCATGGACCATGCTTCTCCAGAGCAACTGGAGGTGTTGGGTATCCCACTTCCGGGAGACGCCTACTGGACCCCGCGAACGCTGCAGCTCACCCAACGGCGCTGGCCGGAGTGGGACATGCAGGCTTATTTCGACGCCGCTAGATGACCCGCCTGCACGTTGTCGACGGCACTTATGAGCTCTATCGGGCGCATTACTCCAAACGACCCGGCAAGACCGCCCCGGATGGCCTCGACGTCAAGGCCACCGCAGGGGTGATGGGGTCGTTGCTCAGCCTGTTGGCCGACCCTGCCGAGGCGGTGACCCACCTGGCGGTCGCCTTCGACAACCCTATCGAGTCTTTCCGCAACCGCATGTTCGACGGTTACAAGACCGGTGAAGGCATGGAAGGTGAACTCGTGGCGCAAATGGATCTGGTCGAAGAAGCGGTCCGCGCGCTGGGGATTGTCGTGTGGTCGATGAATGAGTTCGAAGCGGACGATGCCTTGGCCACGGCGGCGTCGATCTACGCCCACGAGTTTGACCAAGTGCGTATCATGACCGCAGACAAGGACCTGGGACAATGTGTCGTCGGCGAGCATGTGGTGCAGGTGGACCGCATGCGCGAGCGGGTCATCGATGCGGACGGTGTACGCGAACGCAACGGCGTAGCACCGGCTTCCATCCCCGACTGGCTGGCCCTGGTCGGTGATAGTGCGGACGGGATTCCGGGTGTGCCGGGCTTTGGTGCCAAAACCGCGGCCACCCTGCTGCAGGCTTATGAACACATCGCGCAGATTCCCGAGGATCACGAGCAATGGTCGGTAAAGGTCCGCGGCGCACCCCGCCTGGCCGCAACGCTGAACCCCATGCGCGGGGATGCCGAGTTGTACCGGCAACTGGCCGTGCTGCGCAGCGACGTGCCCCTGCGCGAGACCCCGGAAGATCTGCGCTGGCGCGGCGCCCAGCGCGACGCCTTCGAGAAGATCGCGGCGCGCCTGGGCGGCCTGACCCTGACACCGCCGCGTTTTCTCGATGATGGCCAGTTGTTCTAGCCGCAACTTGCAAGGATGGGCGAACCTCGTGGTGAATAATCTCAATCGCGCGGGCGGAATGCATCGCTGAATTGGTCCAATTGGTGACAAGTGTAGCTGGGAGCGATCGACCGCGATGGATAGCACTGACTATCGTTCTGGGTTCGTTGGTAGCCTTGTTTGCGATCTTGCAGCTGCGGCCCGAGCGCGTTGAGCTGCTTGTCTCGACGACCGTGGAAGAAAAACGTGTCACGTCAGAAGAGGTGGCAGACGTCGCCGATACTGACTCTCCGAGCAGTCTTCTCCCCGCTGGAATGCGGGTGCCGACACTCACGGGCCTGATTACGCTGGGTACCTACCGATCCCCGCAGCCGGACCAGGTCTTCTTCGCCCACTTAGAAGGCGCCGAGGGTGACTATCCGAACGCTCAGCATGCAGTCTATACCGCCCTGGCGGAGTGTAACTACGCCGCTGGGCTGATCGGTCTGAAGGGTGGGCTTGGCAAGATAAGACTTGCTGCCCCGGAGATTGCCGATGAGCTGTCCGGTGTCGTCGAGTCGTGCAGGAAAATCGCTCCTGCAATTCCGGCCGGCTTCACTTGGAGGCAATTTGAAAGGAAGATGCTGAGCGCTGCCGCCGAGAACGGCTCAGCGGCTGCCAAGCTGAAGCAGGAATGGCCCATTGCCGATCTGTCCGAGCCGGCCTACAGATCCATCGCGGCGAATCTGGAGCGGGCGGTTCGCGAAGGGCATTACGCAAGTTTCTATCTCGCATCCGATTTCATCGCTGGCTTTCATTACCCTGACGGGATGGACATCAATTTCTTAGAGGCGCTTAAATGGCAAGCCGTGGGTTGCGACAAGCAATCGGCGTGTAATCTGGATGCGTTCTATCACAACCTATCGATTGAGATGACCCCAAGTGAACTGGCACAGATCAAGGCATTCGTGTCGGGTTTCGCCGAGCGGGCCGCAGATGCCACACCCTTTGGTTTTGCCGATGGATGGTTACCACTCTACTTATACCCCGAAGAGGGGTTTGACGTGTTTCAATAGTTGATCAGTGGCTACGTAACACTTCGTATGACATCCCGCCACAAGTCTCACGCCGGAGATGGATTCGCAAGCCCACGGATTTGTGCATTCCCAAACCCGACCCACAGCAGGATCACGATGTATGCCGACAGGCACCACATGACCGCTTGGGGCGTGCCGATCTGCTGCGCGATCGCACCGCTCAGGAGCCCACCTAGCGACATGAGGCTGTAGGTGATGCCGTGAATCCCCATGACCCGCCCGCGCAGGTGTTCGGGTACCTCGATCTGCAGGATGGTGGTGGAAAGGATCAGGAAAATGGATGTGCCGAGTGCCGCACCCAGGGCCAGGAGCATGCCGGCGTAGAACTGACCGACCAGCGCGGTTTGCGCAAACGCGATGACCAGCAGCGCCGCCAAGAGCGCTCCGCCGAGCATCCAACGCCCGTAGCCATAGTTCCCCGGCAGCGCACCGGCCAGCAGCGTGCCGAGGATGGAGCCGACCCCGGTGGCGGACATCAGCACGCCAAAACCTGCCGGTCCGGCACCGAACAAGTCGGCGAACGCTGGCATCAGCTGCATGTAGGAGGACAGGAAGAACATCGTGGCGTAAGAGAGAATGATCAGGTTACGAAACAGCGGCTGGCGCAGGATAAACGTGATGCCTTCGACCGTCTGTTGCCAGGGCGAACTGGTTTTGCTGCCTGGGAGGTCCACGCGCAACGTGAGCAAAACGCTCCACATGATGAGATAGCCACAGCCGGCCAGGGCGAAGATCAGGGCCGTGTCGTAGAGCGCCAGCAACACCCCGCCGGTCGCGGGTAAGACCATGCGGGTGAATTGCCAGAGTACAGAGTTGAGCGCCACCGCGGAGAGCATGGCAGAGCCGTCGATCAGCTTGGGGAAGAACGATTGGCGCGTGGGCCAGTCGACGCCGCTGACCAGGGAGATGCCCGCCGCGACCAGCCAGACGTGCCACACGCTGACCAGCCCCAACGCGTCGATCGCGGCAAGTGCGAACAGCAGCAAGGTGTTCATCGCGGTGGTCGTCAGCAGCACGGTGCGCTTGTTGAAGCGATCCGCGATCACGCCGCCGACCAGGGTGAGGAGGATCGCTGGCACGGCGGTCGCGGCCCCCAGAATGCCCAGATCCAATGCGGAACCTGTGAGATCGAAGGTCAACCACCCCATCGCCAACGCGGCGATCTGCCAACCTCCCACGGAGCCCAGGGACGCCAGCCAATAGCGTCGGTAGAGCGGGAAGGTCAGGGCTGGAAAACGACCAAGGATAGACATGTTTTATCGATAAACCTCTACTGCCGTTATACCAGAAACCCTCCCGCGACATCTTGTGGCGTTGAGGTGGGTTGCGCGCCTCACGTTATACTGTTCTTAGACATCAGCATCTTCGAGGTGAAGAGCATGAGCGAAGAGTTTTCCCGGCCGCCGTGTGTTTCGGATGACGTTTATGTCGCGCCATTGGCCAAGCCGGCAGGCCTGGCAGACGATTGGGTGGAACCCGCCCAGGCCGAATTCGACGACGCTGACCATGGCATCTGGCGGGATCTTTTCGCCCGCCAATCAGCGATTGCGCCCGGACGTGCGTGTGACGCCCACGGAGAGGGGCTTGCGGTGCTGCGCATCGATGGGGATTGCATTCCGGAGCTCGACGCTGTGAATGCTCGCCTGCGCACGGTATCCGGCTGGGAACTGGTACCGGTGCCGATGCTCATCCCGGATCATATCTTTCTCTACCATCTCGCCAATCGGCGTTTTCCCGTCGGCAACTTTATCCGCACCCGTGCCCAGTTCGACTATGTGGAAGAGCCCGATGTCTTCCATGACATGTATGGCCACGTGCCGTTGCTGGCAGACCAGATCTTTGCCGACTATATGCAGGCTTTCGGGCAGGCGGGTTGGAAGGCGCTGCGCTTCAATCGTCTGTGGGCGCTCAGCACGCTGTACTGGTTCACGGTGGAGTTCGGCCTGATCGGCAGAGAGGAGGGCGATCTACGCGCCTATGGCGCGGGAATCCTATCATCGCCACAGGAGCTGAAGTTCAGCCTCAGTGGGCGTTCCCCGAATCGGGTGCACTTGGCGCTCGAGCGGGTGATGCGCACGGACTACCACATATCGGACCTGCAGCAGACCTACTTTGTTATCGAGTCTTTCGATCAACTCTACCGCCATACTCAGGGCCGCGAGTTTGCCGATGTATACGAATCGCTGCCTCCCGGTCCAATCTACGCCAATAGCGCGCTGCTCGAGACCGATCGCACCTATCATCGAGGTACCCAGGAGTATCGTTTGCGAGGCGGACGATTGTCAGGCGCCGCCCCGGTTTAATGGTCGGCTGCGCCAGGCTCCGCGCATCCGGGTTTCGTTGCCTGGAACCTGCCAAAGGCGAGTACTACGGCGCGGGTGAACACCCGATGCTCGCGACCATTCACCACCCAACGCGCACCATTGCGTGCCGTGGCCATTGGCGATGCCGAGATTGGTGACCTCACTCGTCATTTTCGGTCTGCAAATCTTGGTCTTGGGCGGTGTCATACCAAGGACATTGACATCCGAGCGGGCTAGGGAGCCAAGCCCGCCGTCTTGCCTCCGCGTGGTTGCAAGCCCGCACCGCCCACGCCACAATCGAAACGATAGGGAGGAGAGAAAATGAGCGATAAACCGAGGCGGCCACTGCCGCACCCGACCCCCGAGACCCAACATTTCTGGGAGGGGTGTCGGACGGGCGAGCTGCGTCTGCAGCGCTGTGACGATTGTGACCATGTCTACTTCCCACCGCGCCCCTTTTGCCCGCGGTGCAGCTCAAGGGCCGTGAGTATCTTTGTCGCCAGCGGCGCGGCGACGCTGGCGAGCTATGTGATCAATCAACGCCCGCATCCGGCCTGGGATGAAGCCTATGCGATCGCCATTGTGGAGTTGGCCGAAGGGCCGCGGATGGCGACCAACATCACCCATTGCGACCAGACGCCGGAGGCTCTGGTGCTGGACATGCCTCTACAGGTGGACTTCACCCGCATAACAGATGAGATCACGCTACCCCTGTTTCGGCCGACTGACGGAGCCGCGGCATGACCGGCGTAGCCGTTGTCGGTGCGGCGGAGACCACCGAATTGGGTCGAATTCCCGACATGAGCCAGCAGATGTTGCATGCGGATGCGGCGCTGAACGCGATGGCAGATGCGGGCCTCACCGCGTCTGACATCGACGGGATCGCTACCGCGGGAGATCGACCCACCGATCTTGCCTACTATCTGGGCATCACCCCGAACTGGGTGGATGGCACTGCCGTCGGCGGTTGTTCGTTCATGCTGCATGTGCGGCACGCGGTAGCCGCACTGCAGGCGGGGATGTGTAAAAACGTGCTCATCACCCATGGCGAGAGCGGCCGTTCGCGGGTCGGGGCGGGCGGTTTCGCTGCTGCACCTGCCTCGCTGGCCGGGCAGTTTGAAGCACCCTATGGCACCTTCGGGCCGCCGTCGACATTTACCTTACCCGTGCTGCGCTACATGCACGACTACGGCATGAGCCATGAGCAACTCGCCATGGTGGCCGTGGTTCAGCGTCAGTGGGCCGCGATGAACCCCCGGGCCAGCTTCCGCGACCCTATCACCGTCGAGGATGTGCTCAACTCGCGGATGATCGCCTATCCGTTCCATCTGTTGGAGTGTTGCCTGGTGACCGACGGGGGAGGTGCGCTGATCCTCACCACCGACGAGCGAGCACGGGATGTCGCCCAGCCGCCGGTCTACATCTGGGGCACGGGCGAGAGCGTTGAGACGCCGATGATCAGCCAGATGGAAGACCTGACCAGCAGCCGTGCGTTCTCGGTGGCGGGACCGCGAGCGATGGCGGATGCGGGGATCACCCACGGCGATGTAGATCACTTGATGATCTACGACGCCTTTGCCCACCTGCCGATCTACGGTCTCGAAGATCTCGGTTTTGTCGGACGCGGGGAGGCGCCGGCTTTCATCTGGGAAGGTAACACCGCCCCGGGTGGGGTCCTGCCGACCAATACCAACGGCGGCGGCCTGTCCTATATGCACTCGGGGATGTACGGCATGTACGCCATGCAGGAGAGCGTGCGGCAGATGCGGGGCATCGCACCCGCCCAGGTTGCGGGCGCTGAGGTGAGCGTGTGCCTCGGGGTCGGCGGGATGTTCGGGGCGTCCGGCTGTGTGGTGTTCGGCAGCGCACCAAAGTCTTAGGCCATTCCCCGTTGCTGATACGAAAATTCGGATTTAGGAGGAGAGAGACATGACCCAAGTAACTCACGCGGATGGACCGATCGCGGTCACCGGCGCAAGTGGTTATATCGGAGCACATACCGTCCAAACCCTTGTTGCAAAAGGCTACACCGTACGTGCCTGTGTGACGGATCTGGAGAATACAGATAAAACGGCGCACCTGTTGGCCATGAATGCCGGCGATCACAGCGGCAGGGTTGAGTTGTGCGAGGCCAACCTGCTCGAAAGCGGGAGCTATGATACGCCGTTTGCAGACTGCGGTGCCATCCTGCATGTGGGTACGCCTATGGGATATGGTGGCGTTAACAGCCCGCAGCAGGTCTACGACGGGGCTGTGGCCGGCACCCGCAATATCCTGGCATCGGTCGCCCGTGTCGGGACTGTCAAGCGGGTGGTATACACCAGCTCTTTTGCGGCCATCGGGCATCCCGCCCCATCGGGCTACCGCTTCACCGAAGCGGACTGGGCATCCGACAACCGCGATGAGGATCAGAACTGGAACCTGGAAGATCTCGACGCCAAGGGTGAGGTCGGATATGCCATGGCGAAGGTCGAACTCGAGCACCTCGTCTACGATACCGCGGCCGCATCCGAGCAGTACGATGCCATGTCCGTGTGTCCAATTGTTGTGCTGGGACCGCTGCTCTCCCGTGCCCACGAGCTGGTCGGCTCGTGGCAGTGGTACATGGGCCGGATGTTGGCGGGCAAGGTCTGCAAACGCGGTTGGCAGCATTTGTGGAACATCGTCGATGTGCGGGATGTGGCGGCGGCGCACGTGCTGCTCATGGAGAGCGAGGTCGCCAGCAACGGCGACCGTTATCAGTTATCCGCTACCGACGAGACCGGCGAGATCGACGTGCCGACGCTGCAGGCACATCTGCAGACGCTGTTTCCCGACTACGATGTTGCGGGTGGGCCGCCCGAACTCGCCGCGATGCTGGAAAAACACGGTCAGGTCTTTCAGGCGCCGCTCGCCCACTGCGACAAAGCGCGTCGAGATCTGGGGCTGCAAACCCACAATGTCATGGATACGCTACAAGCAACGGGCCAGACCATGATCGATCTGGGTCTGGTCACGCCCAAACTGAAGTAGAGGCGCAGCGCCGGGCTAGGTTCCACTCGCCTCGAGGTCTGCCCAGGCGTTGCTGCGGCGTTGTTCCCGCGCTCGGGCCGCCACGGTCAGGATCATGCGCCCGGGCTGCCAATCGCGGTAGAGTACCGGATCTGCCTGATGCCAGCGCGCCGCCAGGACTCCCCAATGCGCCTGGCTGCTGCGCAGATAGCTCGTCATCAGCAGGACTTCCGTCGATGTGTTCAGATGTGTTTGCGCCACGACATACCCTTGCACGATCAAGGCGAGCAGATCCTCGCGCTGGGTGTGGTCGAGGCCGGTGGCGGCGCCCAGGCGGTACAAGCAGATCTGGGTGGCCAGCGTGCTGAACACATCTTCGATCAGGCGAAAGGGCTTGATGTAATTGTTGTATGCATCGCCGGGGAAGACCTGTGCGACCGGGACCGCGTCAAACTCCAGATCGCATATCGGTATCGATCCGGCTTGACGCTCGGGCGGCAATGGTATTTGGCGTATCCGCTCTTGCGGAGAATCGATGGCGACCATTGCGAGCTGATTATTACCCTTCGCGTCCAGACCGGTGCTCGCGGCGACGTATAGCGTACTGGCGGGAGGCGCCATCGTGCCCCACATTTTGCTACCCGTGATGTGCTCGCCATCCGCGGACAGCGCCGTCTTGATATAACGTGGATGTGGCCCCCGGTCCTCGCTGACACAAAACGCGGTGATCGCGTCTGCCGCTGTGGTGGGGAACAGGCGCCGCACGGCGGCTTGATGTCCGGCGATACCCGCGGTCGCCTGACTACCCGCGCGCAGAGCGGCGTGGACCAGGCGTTCCGGCGGATCTGTGGCCACGCTCGACAAATCGGTGCGCAACAATTCTATGTACGCGTCGGCATCGGTCTGGGTATTCGCGTCAGGTCCGCCATTGATCAGCTCGAGAAGGTCCGGGGTCTGCATGGGGTGGCGCTCCTAATGTGTGTATGCGTTTGTTTAATGCGGCTGTGCGGCCAGGTGGGCGGCGAGCAGGTTCTTGCCGTAGTCGTTGCCGTTCGGCGTGCGTATCACCACGTGCACATGATCGCGATGCGGTGCGTCGGTCTCCAGCAAGTGGCGAATCCCCACCGGACGCTGATGGTCGAACTCGATGTACAGAACGGGGCTTTGGATACGGTAATAGAAGGCGTCGTCTTCACCGAGTCCGCCGACCCAGGCAAAATGGGTCTCCTGCAGGTGATCGAGGACTTCGCTCATCTTCGCGTTGGCACTCGCGTCACGCATGATGCCCGTGTAGGTGCGTATCAACGCGATCAGCGCAGCGCGCTGGTGATCTTGCATGGCGCCGGTGGGAATCCCTGCCAGCGGCACAATCGCGTTGTCGCTGAAAAATTCCGCTTGAGCGTTGTTGCCTTGTTTTACCTCACCTATACGTGCTTGTTCTTGTTGCTCGGCATCAAGGCTGAGCATCAGGGCGAGGCCTGCGTCCTGCACGTCCTGCAATACTGCCGTCCCTTGGTGCACGCCCTGTCGCGCGATGACCGGTTCCGCGCCGAGAAACAGCGGCGACATCACGACCTGTCCTTGCAGGGTGAAGTAGTTCATTACCAGGTGGTGGCCGTCGAGTTGCCAACCCCACGGTTCCTGGGCGCTGGGTTCTCCCATGATGGTGAGATGGAAGAGATCTTCGCCATACTCAACGAAGTTGTCGTTCAACTCCGCCAGCGTGGTATCGAGCTTCATGATGTCGCTCGCCAACCGATAGCCGTAAGGGCTCAGGCCCTGCTCTAGAACTTTGCGGAAGGCCGCCGCTTGATCGGGGGTTGCGTCTCGCAGACGCAGGCCCTGACGTTTGTAGAAGTGCACGTTCATCCACTTGCGCCACTCGGCGTCATCCACGGCAAAGACGCTGGCGGCGCGCTGCTCAGGGTCCAAGGTGGCGAGATAGGCGAGTACCGCGTCACGCAGCGCGGGGCGGTCATCCCCTGGCTTTAAAGAGAAGAGGTCGTCCCGCACGGTTCCGTCCGCCGTCAACCCGACGAAGGGTTCGGCCAGCCCGCGCTGTTCTATGACAATCGAAAGCACGCTCCATCGGTTCAACCAGAGTAAGCCGATGATCACGGCGACTGCGGTCAACGCGATCGCCAGACCTCTTAGCCACTTCATCTTCTCTCCCTACCCACACGTCGGTACCAGCATACCACTTCGTGCTTGCGCCGTTGGTGTGGGAGGTGAGACCACGAACATGTACAATCGAAGCTCTGTGAAGGGGAGAGGTTGAAATGACTGGACAATGTCTGTGCGGAGCTATCCGCTATGAGATCACTGCAAATTTTGCGCTGACCGGTGTGTGTCACTGCAAGAATTGTCAGCGCCAGGGAGGCTCAGCCTTTTCGACCCTGGCGGGTGTGCCAACGGCGGCGCTGAAGATCACCGGTACGCCCAAAATGTTTCAGGATCAGGACACCGACAGCGGTAATCCCGTGGAGCGGTACTTTTGTGGGGCCTGCGGTTCGCCCATCTACTCGGCACTGCCGGGACAACCGGACATGGTGTTCCTCAAGACTGGCACGTTGGACAACACCGGCGACTTCAAAGTCCAGTTCCACGTCTGGTGTGACAGTAAGCAACCTTGGGTGCAACTGGAAGAAGGCGTGCCCGCGATTGCCAAAGGTAGCTGATATCTGCCTTTCAGCCGAGCGATCAGTGTCGCGCCTGTTGTGATGACGCGACTGTCGCACAAGGCTCGCGGGGATAGCCGGGGGATAGCCGGGGATAGGTCCTCTGCAACTCGGTCGCGGCGGACATCGAGTTAAACAGGTCCCGCGGGCATTGATCCCAGCGGGCGTAATGGGGGAAGCATGCAATACGACACCATCAGCTACACGGTTGAGAGCGGTGTTCTGACCTTGCGTCTGGATCGGCCGGAACAACTTAACGCGTTCACTGTACAGATGGCCAACGAACTGGTGCACGCGTTTGGTCGCGCCAGTGAAGATGATGAGGTCGGGGCGATTGTGGTCACCGGTTCCGGCCGTGCGTTCTGCGCGGGCATGGACCTGTCGGTGGGGGGCAACGTTTTCGGGCTCGATGAGAGTCTCACGCCGGATCTGCAAGATCTCATCGAGCGCGGCGAGACCGAGGAGATCTTGCATGGCGTGCGGGATACCGGCGGCCGGGTGAGTCTTGCCATTTACGCCTGCAAGAAGCCGGTGATTGCCGCGATCAATGGTGCGGCGGTCGGCGTCGGGGCGACCATGACCTGTGCGATGGACATACGGCTCATCGCCGAGAAGGCCAAGGTCGGGTTTGTATTTAACAAGATCGGTATCACCCCGGAAGCCTGCTCCACCTGGTTTCTGCCACGTATAGTCGGTGTGCAGACCGCGCTGGAGTGGTGCTACACGGCGGAGATTCTGAGCGCGGACGTGCTGCTCGCCGAACGATTTGTCAGGGCGGTCTATCCG
Organism: Pseudomonadota bacterium; assembly: GCA_039028775.1. Lineage (GTDB taxonomy): Bacteria > Pseudomonadota > Gammaproteobacteria > Pseudomonadales > Azotimanducaceae > UBA4421. The sequence continues at coordinate 20,166 of JBCCHL010000046.1, forward strand.
GCAGAACAATTGCTCGAAAAAGCCTACGAACTGGCCGCCAAGATCGTGGACAAGAGCCCGGTCGCCATCGCGCTGACGCGGCAGATGATGTATCGCAATGCAGCACTCGACCATCCGCTGGTCGCTCACCAGGTGGACTCGCTGTCGATGTTCTACACCAGCATCGGTGGCGGCAAGGAAGGCGTTGCATCCTTTCTCGAAAAGCGCGAGGCGGCTTTCAAAGATAAGGCCTCTTCGATGCCGCCGTTCTATCCCTGGTGGGAATAGCGCCGCGATCAAACGCCCACCTGATACCCCACCCGGGTAGTGATAAGGACCCCGACACATGGCATACGACGAGATCAAAGCCCTGACCTTCGACACCGGGGGTACCATTCTCGACTGGCACAGCGGCTTTCGCGACGCCTTCGCTGAGGTCGGACGCGCCCACGGGATTGAGCGGGACTGGGCACAAATGGCCAACCGACTGCGCCGACGCTCGCTGCGCAAGATGATCAATCAAGGCGAACACGAGCCGCCCACCTATAACATCGACGGCGCCCATCGTCTCGCACTGGAGGAACTGCTCGAAGAGCACGACCTGACACAGTTTGATGAACAACAGCGCCATCAGATCGCCTATGTGGCGCCGCATAGCTTTACCTGCTGGCCGGATTTTGTGGGTGGTCTCGAGCAACTGCGGACGCGGCGGCTATGCGCCTCGTTCACCATCCTCAGCTACCGGCTGATCATGGATACCGCACGCGAGAACGGGGTGGTCTGGGATGCGGTCTTCTCCTGCGAAGGCATCGGCAAATACAAGATGCTGCCCGAGCCGTACGAACGTGTGGCGCACTTCTTGCAACTCGAACCAGCACAGATCCTGATGGTCGCCAGTCACCACTTTGACCTGGATGCTGCGGCCGATGTTGGGTACAAGACCGCGCACGTACAAAGACCCACGGAATGGGGCGGTGAAGCGTTGGAGGACCCGCAGCCGCGCCACCAGCGCGACATTTCGGTATCCGGCTTCTCGGAGTTGGCGGCACTGCTCAACGCCTGAACAGCACCTCCGCTATCGAAGCTACTCTAGAATACGATCGTCACGATAAGCCAAAGCAGGATTGCAAGGGACACCCCGATGATGATCTTCGCCTTTGTGTCGAGCCGCTTGTGCTCTGCGTAACCTTCCGGGTAGGCGAGCGCCCGTATGCCCACATAGATGTTCAAGATCGGCACCAAGAATCCCAGTATCCACCACCCGGATGTCCCCTGATTACGAAAACGCAGATACGCGACGTAGAAGCATCCGCACACATATGCGATGAGGACAAACAGGGGAAACGGATAGGCGTTGGTGTCCAATATCGCGATGAGCACCAAAAGAGCGGTCAAGCCCAGGCCGGAGAGTACGTAAGGCAAACGCTTCAATCCCGGGTACTGGCCGGGTGCGGCAGAAGATTCAGACATACGGTACTCCATTGCAACAAAGCCACGACAGCATACCCCAGCACAACGGTGCGCACCAACCCGCCAGAATGATTGCCTGCTTTAGAGGCAACCGACTGCCAACTCCATCGTTTGCTTGACATTGGGCAAACGCAAGACCACATACTAAGATTGTTGGTCCTCTGTGGGGGAACAACAAAATGACGTACGGCTTAACAGGCTACAACAACGGTGGCACGCAAAGGCGCGGAGGGCGCTATCGCAAACAAGGGGTTGAACCGGGAGAACCAGGTGAAAGCCTACCGTGAGAGCTACAGGTCGAGACCAGGTGGGGGACATCACCCACAACGGCGAAATCTGGATCTGTAGCGACGAGCGCGGTTTGATCGAGCCGGATGGTGAAGTCTGGTTTGATGCCAACCGCGCCGGCAGTCTCGAGCCCAACCGTGAGGTCTGGCGCGACGGCAACCAGGTGGGACTGATCGATGCTGAGGGTACGGCCCGGGTTAACGGCTCAGCCGCTGGCCGCATCGAGCCCTTCGAAGGCGAGTGGCGGCGCGCGGCGATCCAGTATTACTTCCCTGATTGTGTCGCGCGCTAGTCGACGTGTCCCCACAAAGCGTCTTCCAATTTAGCGACAAATCGCGGAAAGTCGGGTTGCAGTAATTTCGAACTGGGGAAAGCGATGAACAAAGTGCAGGGTTTACATCATCTCGCCGTGTGCACGGCGAACATGAAAGAGCAGATCGAATTCTTCACCGATAAGCTTGGTATGGAGTTGCAGGCGCTCTATTGGATGCACGGGGTGAAAGATACGTGGCATGGTTTTTTGCGCTTGAACGACGAAAGCTCGATCGCCTTCGTCTGCAATCCGCAAATCGGCGAGATCGAGACCGAGTTCGGTAAGACCCATGCGGGCAATCCCGGCGCCAACTGTGCCGGCGGCGCGATGCAGCACCTCGCCTTGAAGGTGGCAAACCACGCAGAACTTCTCGCGATGCGCGATCGTCTGCGCGCCAAGGGGGTTCCTGTCATGGGGCCCATGGATCATGGCATGTGTGTGTCCATCTACTTTGCCGGACCGGAAAATCTCTCCCTGGAGCTATCCTATTCGGCTGAGCCGATCAATGCCGAAGCGTGGTGTGACCCGGAGGTGGTTGCTATGGCGGGTATATCGGCGGAGGAGTTGGCTCGTTACAAGCAACCGCACAGCTTCGACGATCAGGCGGGTGCGGTATCCCAGCCGGATGTGGCTACAGCCCCCGGACCGCATATGACCAACTATCCGCCGGGTTTGTACGAACGCATTCTCGGACAGCCGGATGAGGTGATCTGGAACTCGGTGGAAAACGAACCACCGGTTCAGGTCTAAGCCTAGCTACTCAATCACCGGCGGGTGCGGGTGCTGTCTCGGCGGACGCCTCGTTGCTCGCGACCATGGTTCGCCCCGGGATCAGGCTGGCATCTGGCGCGGTCAGTGCGAGCCGGTACTTACTGTTCAGGTAATACAACACATCGGGCACGCTCTGCTTGTCGATCCGCGCCAGCGCCAGACGGTGTGGTGCGTTACAGTCGACCAGGGAGAAAGCCAGGGCGGTGACCGAATCGCCGCGAAACTCGCGCATGCGCCGGTGATCAACCTTCGCAAGCTTGCCTTCGTGCAGGATGCAGAATTCGATCTTCTCTTTGACCTTACGTCCGAAAAACGTGCGCTTGCCATTGTGAAAGCGCCGGTCGGCGCCGTAAGTGGTGGGCAGCCAGCCGTTGCTGTGGCCGGTCATGTTGCTGTTGGGACACGCGCCGCCAGCGTGCGACGCGGGAGACCAGCACAGGCACACGAGCGCTGCCAGCCATAACGGTGTGCGGAAACAGGCGGTCAACCGGTGATATAACGGCAGATAAGAGGGTACTTGAAACATCATCGGTGTCTCCCGAACGGTTACAGGGGTACTTCGAGAGGGAGTATGAACCAAGCGCCGGCGTGCTGACAATAATTGCGAGTGTAGTTTGCTTGCCGACAATAGAGGCCTGAAAGACCAAATGTAGATCTGAAAAGTCGGCGAAGTCGATGTGATAAAGCGATGAGAGCCCAGCCAATTAAGTGCAGCCGCCGCGCCAGAAAAAGATGAGATTCCAGTTGGCTAAGGGAGCGATCCTGAGTTCCACCAGATTCACCTGGGCCATGGAATGAGGACGATGGAAATCATCTATGCCTACCTTGCAAACTTTCGTATAGGTGTGCTTTCTCGGCACGTGTTCATCCGTCTAAGTGCGCCAGCAACGCACTCAATACCTGATCATAGGCTGGTCGCCCGGCGTTAAAAAAACCATGTCCAGCGTCATCGAAACTTGTGAGCTCACATAGGTTTCCGGCCGACGCCATTCGCTGACAGAAATCAACGACAGTACTGATGGGTACTACTTTGTCTGCTCTCCCGTGCACTATCCATGCGCCCGGTAAAGATGGGCGTACAAACTCGATTGGTGAATATTGTTCGGCTTGATTGCGAAACAATTCCTGGATACGAGCACTGCGCCCGATATCTACAGCTGGATTAAAGAGCAACATACCGGCTGGTACTTGTGTGATTGATTTATTCGGGAGGAGTGCCACCGCGGCCGCGAGGTGTCCCCCTGCAGAACCGCCGGCGACATAGATCTGCGATTTATCCACGCCAAACTTAGTCCCTGTTGAGACCAGCCATTGATAGGCGGATCGAGCATCATGCACTGCATCGATCGCATCGGTTCCTTGCCTACTTGATACGCGATAGTCTGGCGCGAAACAAGCTATCCCACGAGCCTTAAGTGCCAAGCAAAACGGAAAAAACTGTTCGGGCGAACCAACCCGCCAACCACCACCAAAATAAAAAATTACTGCCTTGCCAGATTGTGTTGACACCTCCGGTATGAAGGCATGCATGGTCAGATCTGTTCCGTCTCCTGCTGGATACTTGTGTGTTTCATCCGATGTGGCCAAAGCGGGTTGGGTTATCAGCGCGAAGATCATCGCTACGGATATGCTCAAAGTTCTCGTCAATGTGCTGCATCCCGCGTGTTCAGGTATGTCTGAGATTCTAAACTTCTTCAGGTGCGTGTGGCGAGGGATGAGAGCGGAGTAGCAATGGTTGTGCTCTTTTTGCTGGTCTCTGCCGCATGCCTCAGTTCTACGAACGTCGGACAACGAACAAGCCACCGTTCCAGTTCGCAACGGAAATGAGCAACAGCGACCTCAAGCCGATTCGTTCGTCGCGTGCTAAGATTCTCGCGTGCGAGAACACTTGTTATTGCTACAACACTGGTTGGGCTCTCCGCTATGGCATCCGAAACCCACTTCCATATTCCCGACGGCCCGTTTGATGCCCAACTGCGATTCATGGATGGCGCGAGCAGGGTTGGGGTAATCGTGCTTGGCGGTTCGTTGGGCGGAATCGCGGAACATGGCGTTCGTTGGTACGCCGAAGGCGGCTTCCCGGCACTTGGTGTAGCGTACTTTGGCACGACCAACACACCAGACCATTTGAATATGATCCCGCTGGAATACTTCGATGCGCCGATCTCTTGGTTCCGTTCCAACTCTATTGCGCCAATCGACAGTCTTGCGATCGTGGGGCATTCCAGAGGCAGCGAACTGGCGTTGCTTTTGGCCTCTACTCGGTCCGACGTCGACGCTGTCATCGCGACGATGCCAAGCGGAGTGGTATTTCAAGGTGCAGTCAGCGCGGCAAAACCAGAGTCAGCTTGGTCAATCGGCGGCGATCCGGTTCCCTACGTCCGCTATCCGCAGGGATACGAGGTGCCGACAAATCGTCACGACCGTAACTTATACGTCGAGTCGATGAAGCAGTATGACATGGTTAATCGAGCAACGATTCCTGTGGAGAGAATCCGGGGACCGGTCCTGCTCATTTCCGGAGCACAAGATCTCGCCTGGCCATCGACTGAGTTCGCCGAACGAATTATCTCTAGACTCACGCATCACCAGTTCCCACACTCGTATAAGCATATTTCTTACTTGAATGCGGGCCACACCTTAAATGAGTGGTTCATGGTAGGCGGCACCGAAGCCGGAAATCGAGAGGCGAGACTCGGCCATCTTGAGGCGGCGTTCTCTCTGCTAAGGTCGCTTGAAAGCCCGTCGCGCTAAGTTTGTTTTTGGCCGAGAGCCACCCGTTGCCCCATTAGCCGTGGCCGTCTCTTCACGACTGACTATCGAGAGACGTTCGGGTGTACGATTTGATCATTGAACAGGTACAGGTCATTCCAAATGCCTGATATTGAATACCGCCAAGCAACGCCAGATGACGCCGAAAGCATCTCGGAGCTAATTGTCGAGTCTCAGAAGAGGTACTGCTTTCACGAATACACTGATGACGGCAGAAAGCTGATGTTCCGGCTTTGCGGCACCGATGCAATTCGATCCTACATCGAACGAGACGATGTCTATTATGTGGCACTTGATGACAGTGAGATTGTTGGTGTCGCGGGGCTGCGAGAAAATTATCACTTAACGCACAACTTTGTGGATGAGAGCTATCACAAACA